>NZ_LMJG01000010.1:0-2725 GCF_001428945.1 Oerskovia sp. Root918 | reverse complement strand
CAATTGGCATTAACTATCAAGCACACTGTTGAGTTCTCAAGCAACCGACACGCACCGACTCCAACCCGTTTCCAGGCCTTCACTCGGGGCAACTTCTTAATCTTATCAGACTCTCCGGGGCCTTCCAACTTCATGATTTCTCGTGAAGCGAGCCTTCCAAGTCGGCCACATTCCCTACTCCTCGAGGACACGAATGTCCTCAGAAGTCTCAAGGAGGTTTGGCTCACCCGGGGGATCCAGCCACTTCGCGGCGGCTCCAAGGAGCTTCGCAGTGGTGTCTGTTCCTCCCTGCCGGGCTGACTCAGAGAACATTACTGGGGGAGGCCCCTCTGGTCAAACCCGCTCAGGGTGACCCCGGTCACCGCGTCGGCGTGCCGCGATCGGAGCGTCTCAGGCTCCGATACGCGCCGACGTCGGGCGCGGCGAGTGCGCAGCAGGACCGCGTCGCGCGCGATCGTCCGGTGCGCGCGACACGGAGTCCTTCCCCGCCGGCTCTCTCGGCGCCCAGATCCCTGGTGGCTGCCCCGGCTCATGCCGGATGGGACTACGGTCGGCCAGGGCGGTCGGCCAGGCCCCGCGGACGTGGATCCCGTGCGGGGCCGACCGTCCCCGACCTGCACGACGGGCTCCGTCCCGGCCCTGACGACCCTTCGCTCCCCGAGGAGACTCCTTGATCCGCGTCCACGTTCCCTGCAGGGTGCAGGAGGCCGACCTCCCTCGAGCCCTCGCTGTCTACGAGGAGCTCGTCGCAGCCACCAGGCGCGAGCTCGGCTGCCTGTCGTACGAGCTCCTGCAGCGCGAGGACGAGCCGACCTCGCTGCTCCTCACCGAGGAGTGGGAGTCCCACGACCATCTGATGGCTCATACGCAGACCGAGCACTTCGTCCGTCTCGTGGCAGAGCTGGAGTCACTCGAGGTAGCCGAACCTGCGGTGTTCTTCCGACGCATCCTGTAGCTCGAGGACGCTGTCGCGCGGTCTGGGGACCACTCTCATCCAGCGGGGAGGTCTGACATGACCTCCCAGTGGGCGCGACGCTGGGCCTCGGGGACGTCCGTGAGCGTGCTGGCGACCGCCGTGACATCCTCGACCGTCGCGGCGGGACCGGCGTCGACGGTGACCCAGTTCCCGTCGCGGTAGGTTCCGAACGTGAGCCCGTCGGAGCTGGCCCAGCCTCCGTCGACGATGCGGCAGCGGTCGGCGAAGTCCGCGTAGGTCTGTCCCTCGATCCAGCTTCCCTCGCCGGAGGACAGCAGCCAGCACGCAAAGCCGTCGGGGTCTTCCTCACCAGGGTCGCCCCACGCCGACATCGTGATCGTGAGTTCCCGTCCGTCCCGGTCGACCCCGACTTCGGCGACTTCTCCAGTGAGCGTGCGGAGGTCGGTCCGGGCGCCGGTCAAGGTCGTCGTCGCGCCAGGGAGCAAGTTGTCGTACATCGCTTCACGTGCCACGACGTTGCTCGCTCTGGCTGCAGCGGCCTCCTGGGCGGCATCCGATGCGGCCTGCCAGCCGTACAGCACGGCGGCGAGGACGATCGTGAGTCCGCCGACCAGCTTCGCCCACCTCGGGAGTGCGAACGTCGAGATCCCCGCCACGAGGGCGCCGATCACCACCGGCACCGGGACGCCGTAGCGCGGGTCGAGGGGGATCTCGCCCTGCGCCACGAGCTCCGCTCCGATCGCCGCTGGGACGAGCAGAGTGAGCACGACTGCCAGCCCGATCCGGCGCCGTCCTGTGGCTGCCCGCAGGATCGCGGCGTTGGCGAACGCGATCCCGACGAGCAGCAGAAGGCCGAGAGGAAGCATCACGGCCGGGGCGAACAAGACACCGACGACCAGGGCCGGGCCCACTGCGGCACCAAAGGCGGCGAGGGCGCCGCAACCAAATGGCACAGCGACGGCAGCGAGGCGATCCGGCGGGGTGCCGGTGTCCTCGGCGGCGGGCCGTAGCGTGGTCATCCGCCGATGCTAGTGCCGGCTACGTGCGGATCAGGGCCGGCCCCCGCTGGCCAAGCGGCGAGATCCAGCCTTCGCAACACAGCCCGGACAGATCTGCCCCCGACGTGCACGACGTAGCCACGCCGGCCCGAGCATCAACCGTGGCGCCCCATCCAGGCAGCATGTGTCGCGTGCCGATCTCCATGCTCCGGCTGGTCTCGACAGACTCATGGTTCGCGTCGCCGCACCCGGCCGCCGATCCGGCCCCCCATCAGAACTCGGAGAGCTCGAGATCGGTCGGCTCCGTCCATCGTTTGCCTCCCAGTGCGGAAGACGGTCCCCATCGAGCACCCAGCTTCCGCAGTGTCACGATGCTCCACGGAGGGGCGCCTGACCGCGCGCGCTGTCGAGCCGCTGTCGAGCCGCTGTCGATGCGCTCCAGACAACGATGTCTGCGAGCTGCCCTCGGTGTAGGACCGGTCGGCACCCACACCCGCTGCGTGCTGCAGCCTTCCCAGGACTGTTGTCAGAAGGTGAGCGGGGCATGGCCCGGTGTGGTTCTGACACCTGGTCGGGGTGGTGGTGTTGTCAGAAGGTGAGCGGGGTATGGCCCGGTGTGGTTCTGACAACGGGGCTCTGGGTACAGAAGTGCCCCGGGCACAGGTGTGCTCGGGGCTGGGTGTTTGGGGGTATGCCAAAGGCCCACCCCGTGTGGGGTGGGCCTTTGGTGAATGGTTGTCCGGCGGCGACCTACTCTCCCACCCCGTCTCCAGGGCAGTACCATCGGCGC
>NZ_LMJG01000009.1:0-5926 GCF_001428945.1 Oerskovia sp. Root918 | reverse complement strand
AGCGTTGGTCGTCACACCGTCGGGTGCCGTGGTGACCGCGGCGCTGGTGATCTCGATGCCCTCGCCGTAGTGCAACTGGTCGCTCAGGTCATAGTCCCCCGCAGCCGCACCCGTGTTGGTCGCGACCAGGTCGTAGACGATGGTCCACGTCCCGTCACCGTTGGGCGTGGGACCAGCACTGATGGTCTTGTCGACCGTGATGAGCGGCAGGGTGGCGCATACGTCGTCCTGGGCGACGGTCCCGTTGTGGGTCAGGGTGGTCGAGTTCGCCAGTCCACCGTTCTCACCCGAGCCCGGGGCCGGGCACTGGAGCTGGCCCGGATCGATCGTGGCCTCGTCCATCTNCCGTTGTGGGTCAGGGTGGTCGAGTTCGCCAGTCCACCGTTCTCACCCGAGCCCGGGGCCGGGCACTGGAGCTGGCCCGGATCGATCGTGGCCTCGTCCATCTCAACGGTGACCGTCACCTGATAGGTGTGAGTCCCGCCGGCGGCGAGTTCGATCCCCGTAGCCACGACGTTCGCTGGGGCGCCGTCGGCGCCCAGCCCCGTCCAGTCAGCGTTGGTCGTCACACCGTCGGGTGCCGTGGTGACCGCGGCGCTGGTGATCTCGATGCCCTCGCCGTAGTGCAACTGGTCGCTCAGGTCATAGTCCCCCGGGCTGGATCCCTCCGTACGACGCGACGCTCGTCGAGCGCATCCGCCGTCCAGTCAGCGTTGGTCGTCACACCGTCGGGTGCCGTGGTGACCGCGGCGCTGGTGATCTCGATGCCCTCGCCGTAGTGCAACTGGTCGCTCAGGTCATAGTCCCCAGCAGCCGCACCGATGTTGGTTGCGACCAGGTCATAGGTGATCGTCCATGTCCCGTCACCGTTGGGCGTGGGCCCAGCGCTGATGGTCTTGTCGACCGTGATGGATGCGACGGTCACGCATGCCTCGGCCGAGTCGGTGAGGCTGTTGTGGTCGATCGCGGCGGCGTTCGATAGCCCGCCCTGCGATCCGCCTGGCTCCGCGGAGCACGGCGTGATCACCGGAGCCCCCTGGGTGCCATCTGCCAGGGCGAGGACAACCTCGACCTGGTAGGTGTGCTCGGCCCCGGAGGGCAAGGTGTCAGCCCCGAGACCGGTCCAGGACGGCGAAGCCGTCACACCCTCTGGGGTGGTGGTCACAGCGCCCGAGCGGACCTCGAGGTCGCCGTCAGCGGTCATGCGGTCAGTGAGCTCATAAGTACCGGCGCCGGCGCCGGTGTTGGTGGCCACGATGTCGTAGGTGACTGTCCACGTCCCGTCACCGTTGGGCGTCGGGCCGCCCGAGACTGTCTTGGTGATGTCGATGGACGGGATCGGGGCGCACGCCTGGTCCTGCTCGACCTCGCCGTCAGGGCCGGTCATTTCTGAGGTGTTATTGAAGCCCTGGTTGGCGTTGGATCCTTCTGCCGGGCAGGCTGTCGGGTCGTTGGCTCCGGAACCGGCGCCCTCGACCTGCAGAGGCACCTCGGCCACGACGGTCACCCGGTAGACGTGCGGGGTGTATCCGTCGTCGTCGGTGCCAGCCAGCGGGACGTCGGTCGCGATGGTCAGGTTGTCCTGGCCGTTCCATGCAGGATCGGCGAGCGTGACACCGTCAGGTGCCTGCGTCACTGCGGCCGAGACGATGGTCGCCTGGTCGGTGAAGTGCAGCGCGTCCTCGAGCGAGTAGGTCGTCGACGGGGTCTGGGTGTTGGCCACGACGATCTCGTAGACGACCTCCCACTGCCCGTTTCCGATCGGGTTCGCCGAGACCAGTTCCTTCGTGTGGGTGGGGTCTCCGATGACCACCAGGCCGGCCGGGTCGCAGTTGATCGTCGGGGGAACCTGGGAGTCTGCAGGAATGTCCGCTTGGGCGCAGGCCGTGTTGACGACCGAGTCCGCCAGGGGCTCGGTGAGCACGATCTCGAACTCGTGGCTCTGGGTCTGGCCGGGAGCCAGCGAGTCGATGGTGAACGATCCAAGCTCGGGCTGCTGGTCATCGGAGATCTCGATACCAGTCAGCGTGCCCTGGCCGGTGTTCTCCACCACGATCCGATAGCGCACCGTGTCCCCGACACGGAACTCGGGGTAGTCGACCGGATCGTTGGCATCACGCCACGTACCGGCGGCGTCCTGCACGTACTTCTTCAGTGAGGCCGAGTAGTAGTTCGCGATCTCGGTCGGGGCGGAGGTCCGCATCACGAGCCGAGTGTTCTCCGCACGGCCCTGCGCCCGGTTGACGAGGATGTCCCCTCCCTCCATGTCCTCGGTGGCGATCGGTACGGTGAACGTGAAGGAGGCTCGTGCCGCCAGGGGGCCGGTGATGACGCGCACGGCGGTCGCGTCCGGGGTGAACGTGGTGGTCCATCCGACCGTGTTCCCACCCGGGTTGCCTGCCGCGCCGTTGGAGCTGTCGGCAGAATCGTCGTTCAACGTCGCAGGGTCGGCCGTCGTGTAGTAGACCGTGGCCCCCATCGAGACCTGGATCGGACCACTGAGCTGGTAGGTGCCGCTGATGTCGGTCCCTCGCCCGTCACTGGTGTACGGCAGGATGTCGATCACGTCGACGAACTGCTGGGTCATCGGGTCCTCGGAGCGGACCAGTACCGTCCATGACCCCTCGCCGGCGCCGTCGCCGGTTAGGTTGGGGATGAACGCCTGGTCGGCGGTCTTGATGATCCGGGTCAGGCCTGAGTCGTTGACCACGACCGAGGCGGTGGCTGCACCTGACTGTGCGCCGCCCACGGCAGCGGTCACGGTGTTCACCAGCCGTGCCCCACCCTCAAGCTCTGCCGGGTACTGGACGTCGTAGGACAGTGCATGGGCTGCGTTCGTGCTCACACCGTTCAGCGTCCACGTCAACACCTGACGCCCGCTGGCGTCCGTCGTGGTGACCGGCTCTGGGGTTGATGACCCCGGCACGTACGTCGTCCCGGCCGGGAGCGTGTCGACGAGCTGGTAGCCATCAACGGTCGGGGCAACCGCCCCCGTGCCGTTGGCCGAGTAGTTCAGCGTGTACGTCGCCTGCCCACCAGGGTCGATCGTCGTCGGAGTCACCGACTTCTCGACGTTCGGGGTGACTCCGATGACCCGCAGGATGTCACGCCCACCAGCCGCATACGCATAGCGGGCGCCCGGGGTGGGAACCCCATTGACAGGCGCATCAGCGACGTTGGCGCTGCGGTTCGGGTAGACCCATGCATTCGTCGCACTGGTCGCGCTGATGTAGGCACCCCAGGTCCACACATTCGCCCCCACCGGGGCGTCGGGCTTCACCTGCTGCAACGTCTGCAGAACCACCCGCTGCGCCCGGATCGCAGGCGTGAGGGTATAGATCGCCCGTACCGCCTTGACCGTCGACAGGTCAGCCGGTGCCGTCGTCGTCCACCCCGTGGTCCCCTCACACGTGAAGGCGTTCGGGTCGTACGAGCCGCTCGCCGGGTTCAACAGCGCCGACGTACCGGTGTAGTACGCCACCGGAAGACCGGCGAGCGGTCCCGTGGTCGAGTTCTCGAATCTCGTGACGGCCCCGGTGAAGGTGACGTACCGGGTGTCGAGCACCGAGCAGAGTCCACCCTGTGTGGCGTTGATGGTCGAGACGTTCGGGAAGTTGACCTGCGGCGCCGACATGACCTGCGTGCCAGGTGCTACCCGGTAGGTGTCCGACCACGCAGCACCGCTCTGCCCCGTGTAGCTAGGGGTCCAGGCGTGAGTCCAGTACCCGCTGACCCACGTCGTGTTAGCGGTGTTGTTCGACGCGTCGTCGGGGAAGGTCTGACCATCGACCGCGGTGTAGGTGGGCGCACTCGAGGTCAGGCCCACCCGGCCGGCGTTCTCCGTGGAGATGACCCGGATCTGGATCTGACCAGAGGCCACCGCAACGCGGTCGGTCGGCAGCGCGTTGCCAGCCGAGTCCCTGGTGGGGGCTAGCGCGTGGCTGTAGTCGATTCCGGAGATCGTCAGCGTGTAGGAGGTCGAGCTGTTGCGCGTCAACGTGCACGTCCCGGCGAACGGGCCGACCTGATCCGCAGCATGCGTGCCGCCCGACCACGGGTGCCCGCTGGCCGTACCGCTCGTGAAGGCGCGGCAAGCATCAGGCCCGACCTGCATCGTGGCGCCCAGGCTGTTCTCCAGCGTCAGGTTGTACGTCGCAGTGCCTGGGCCCGCCGGGCTGTACGCCCCGTGGAACACCGTCCAGTTGAACACCACGTCACGCGAGGTCGGGTTCAGCGTGCTGCTGCCCGCGCTCTGCACCCAGTAGATGTCCTGCAAGAAGGTGTTCTCGATCCCGATCTCCGGCAGCTGCGCCTGCTGGCCGCCGATCGACGCCGAAGCGCTGATCGAATCACCCGTGGCCCCGGTGACCCGCATCGCACTCGTCAGCGAGACCGCCGTACCCTGCGCCTGCGTGCCCACGTTGCACACCAGCGTCGATCCATCACCGGAGATGTTCGAGGCTGGAGTCACGCCATCGGTCAAACAAGCTGGCGGTAGCGAGTCGAAGACCGCGTCCTGCGCCGTCACCGTGATCGTCACGTTCTCCACCGGCGCGTTCCCCGGCGCCGCAGCATCGTCATTGAGGTTGAACCACCATTGCGCCGAGACCGCATCGCCGGTCTTGAGCGGGGTGGGCGTTCCCTCAGCCCAGCTCCCCTGCAACTCATAGACCGTCGCGGCCTGCGCCATAGGGACAATAGCCATACCCGCCACAAGTGCCGCGATAAGGACACCCGCCAAGCCGGCTAGTCGACGCCGCAGCATCATGATGCGAAAACGCTTCTGCCCACGGGCGACGGAACGGCTTGGCGACAGGTGCTTCATGGCAATCGGTGGCCTTTCTCGGAACTGGATAGAGGTACCACTTGCTCGCCAAGGACGAGCTCCTTGCCCTATGTGACCAGCCCTCCTCACGACCATGACGGGCAGAAAATGTGATGTGTGTCACATTCGAGCACTGGCTCGGGTGCAGACCTGGCGTCGTCCAACGCAAGGAGCTGGAGGAGCCGAAGGTCCCAATTTCCGCATGAATCCAACACTCCGGGCCGATCGCGCAGGCCGAGCGTTCGGCCCGTGCCCACACTTCTTTCGGGTAACTCTCAGGAAGCGGAATTCACCCGCTCTAGGCACAGTTGTGCAACTTAAGTTAATAAAATGAACCCATAGAACACAGGAGCGCGCAGTCGGCAACCGGTAGACACGGATTGAACGCCTGCCGACCGCACATGACGAAGGTCCCTCGAGATGAGCCGACGGACCTTCGCCATGCTGTCACCGCTGGAAGATGGCTATCTCTGAGGGGCGGCCGGAGTTCCTCGCTCAGTGGGGTCCGGATGTATCCCACAGCGTGGAAGTAGCGGATGTAAGAGTCGAGCATGTCTGCGTCGACCGATGGGCAGAGGAGGCCGCTCGAGGCGAGGTCGCGCTCGGTGCGCTCTCGTCCGAACCGCGGGAACGTGCCCTCGAAGTAGAGCTCCTTGACGGTCACGTCGCTCGACGTGGCGACGTTGGTGACGATCGGCAGGAACGCCACCACGGGGTGCTCGGGGTGCTCGCTGCAGAACGTGGTCAGCGCATCCAGCCACTGGGTGTACTCGAGGGTCTCGATCCGATGGCCGTGGGCGCGCTGCCGGTCGACCCTAAGGCTGAGCGGGGCGTAGCGAGGATTCGTGAGGTGGTAGGTCTGTCCCTCGGCAGGCCGTGACCCGGCTAGGTGGATGACCGCTCGGGTTCCGCACTGCGGGGATCCCGGTCCGGACGCAAGGCCTGGCGACGGGCGGACTGACGGATCTCGACCCGAGCCTGCAGCTCGCCGTCTACCGCATCTTGCAGGAGGCCCTCACGAACGCCTTGCGTCATGCGCCCGGTACGCCCGGGGTCGAGGTCGAGATCCACCGCGACGCGGGCGGTGTCGAGGTCGTCGTC
>NZ_LMJG01000008.1:0-10970 GCF_001428945.1 Oerskovia sp. Root918 | reverse complement strand
GCGCCTCGGCGACGTGCGCGAGCATGAGCTTCGCGGTGACGTCACCGATCGCGTAGATGTGGGGCACGTTGGTGCGCATGACGTCGTCGATCGCGATCGCACCGCGATCGGTCAACGCAACGCCCGTGTTCTCGAGGCCGAAGCCCTCGAGGTGACAGTCACTCGGGCTCGGCGCGCCGAGCGAGGTTCCTGTCCACCTGCGATGCCGCCGGAGGCTCCCCGACGCGCACCCACGTACATGTAGCCGGTTGCCAGACGAACCCGCCGTCCAGGTCGGACAGGACAGGGTCGGCGAACTCCATCACCTCGTCGAGGAGCGACTGGAAGCGGTCCGGCGTGTTGCCGGTCAGGCGTTGCTTGCGCCTCCACGCACTCCACCGCCCCTGCGCGATCTCGCCCATACCGGCGAACGACTCGTCCAGCCGGCGCAGGTCCACGTTCCGATGACCGGCCACGACTCGGATCGAGGCGGCGAGCTCGCCTCCGTCGATGGTCTGAGTGCGGGAAATCGAGGCGATGTCGACGAAGTCCCGCCAACGCGTGTTGGCCACACTTCTGTCGATCGCCGTGACGATCTTCTCCGCCAGGACCATGTGCGGCGGGTAGCCGTTCAGCTCGACCTCGCCACCGAGAAGCAACGGCAGTCTCGTTACCTGCGGTGCGGGCCATATCGGATCGCCGAAGTTGACGTGGATCGGGACCCGCGCCTTGGACAATGTTGCGAGCACGTGGACGCGGACACCGCTGTAGTCAGCCTCGTCCCGGATGGTCTCGCTGCGGATCTGGCCAGGGTCGAACTCCAGGCCGTCGACGACGTCGGTCGCCAGGATCTCGCGCACCCGATGCTCGACGTCGTCGATGTCGTTGGGGAAGCCCGCAGCTGCCAGGTCGATGTCGCGTGTCGGCCGACGTGCAGCGAATGCCGCGAGCAGCACACCGCCTTTGAGCACGAAGGCGTCCCGGAGGCCAGAGGCTGCAAGGCGGATAAGGAACCCCTCAAGCGCATACAGTGCCAAGTACTTGGCCGGGTCACGCTGGTTCGTCTTCGCGAGGTTGCGCAGGTCGTTGTACGCCCGGCCGGCAGGAGTCGCGCGCGTCGGGTTCGGACTCACAGCAACACCTGGAGCGATTGGCGGATCACGGTGACCGTCCGCGGGAAGTGCCCTGCGGTGCGGAGCAGGCTGGCGGGTGAGCTTCCTGGTGCGCGCACCCAGCGACGCAGAGCCTCGTTGGCCAGGTCGATGCCCTCGAGGTGCGCGATCCGGAACGCATCCACGATGGTCCGCTCCGCGGAGTACACCGCCAGCTCCGGGTACTCGGACATGGCGACGCGACCGACGTCGAACGTCGACTGCCCGAAGGAGTGCCAGATCACGTGATCGAAGCCCGCGGGGAACCTGGTCCCCCGCGGTAGCGCAATGTCGGTCGTGAGCGGGATCTCGTCGCTCAGCCCGTGGTACACCAGCGCGCTCGACAGGCACATCGTCGCGGCCGACTTCACCGCCGTCGCACCCGCCAGCGACACCACAGTGGGATCCAGCTCTCCGGGTCGGATGTACACCCCGCGTCCGATCCGCTCCAGCTCGCCGGACCGGGCCATGCGATACACCTCGTCCTTGCGAAGCCCCGCGGCGCGTGCCGACTCCAGCGTCAGGACAGTCATCCGCCCACCTCCCTACCGTCTACAGCAATGCTAGACCTGTCTACAGTAAGGAGCAATGGCACGGTGACGCCTTCCTGCACCAAACACCGGGGCCAGGCGTGCCAGGTTGACAACCCGACAGCAACTCCGCGGCGGTCACCGACAAGCGAACGCCGCCCTCCACCGCGTCATCATCGTCCGCATGCAACACCACGAACCGACCAAGGCCTACGTCGCGCGCCGCACAGCAGGGGCAAGACGAAGTCCGAGACCATCCGCTACCTCAAGCGGCTCCTCGCCCGCGAACTCTGGGCCGCTATGCGCCCCCTCCGAGAAGCCCCTCAGACCCTCACCACGCCAGCTTGACGGCGATAGGAACATCAACGCGCTGGCAGAGACCGTGAACGGCTACACAAGGCCGAGCTCATCCGCGGCCCTGCCCGATCGGGGCCGTGGAAGAGCGTCGAGGTCGTCGAGCCGGCCACTCTCGGGTGGGTCCACTGGCACAACACCGAGCGCCTGCACGGCTACCTCGGCGACGTCCCGCCAGTCGAGTTCGAGAACACCGTCTACGCTACCCAGCAGGGCGCAAGGGCCCTGGCCGAAAAGAACTGACCAGGGCCTCCATCAGACCCAAGGCAGTTCAGTGCGGATCCATGCGACGAGCCGGTGGCTTCGAGCGGCGCTGCTTCTTCCGCCGGTTTCGTGAAGCCTTGGATGCCATCAGGGCAGAGCCCCTTCAACATCGAAATCACGCTATGAAACCGCCTGCGCGTGCCGGCGCACGGTTCCGAGGATGTCGACGATCACGCGCACGTCGGTCGCTGGGAACAGGTCCGTCGGCCCGGTCGGCGCGTGGTCGACGTACGGAGCCTCGAAGAGCCGGGTCGATTCCATGACGCCGTTGGCGGTGAGCTCGTCGACGATCATGCGCACGAAGCGGACCTGGCTGACGTTGAAGAGTGCGCCGTCGAGGTAGTGCGCGAACACCTCCTCGACAGCAGACCGGTCGAGCCCGACGAGCCGACGGATGAAGAGTCCGAGACCGTGTTCCTTCTCGGCGGCCCAGGCGATGTCTGCGACCTGTCCGGCGCCGCTGTCGAGGAGCATCGTCTGAAGGGCATCGAGGTCGGTCTCGGTGAGCTGCTTGTTGCGTCGCACCTTCTGCAGGATGAGGTCGTCGATGTGGTCGCCGAGGTAGGCATGAGCCTTCGCCCGGAACCTCTCCCAGTTGGTGCCGGGCGCGACCTGGGGCAGTTCGACGACTGTGGACTCGCCGAGGGTGTCCTCGAAGTCGCTGTAGACGCGGTCGCGGCGGATCTTCTCGATGAGCCGCACGAGCCCGCGCAGCCGCAGGCGTGCGAGCTCGAGCATCGGGAGCGTGACGTCAATCCACCACTCCTCGCCGGCGACGGCTTCGATCAGCTCGGCGTGCGTCGCGATAGCTGGCAGGTGGGCGAGCGCGTGCAGCGCCTCGGCGATCTCCTGGACCTGCCCGCGCAGCCGCTCCGTGGCGACGACGTCACCCTCCAGGGTGGCGAGCTGGCAGCGCAGGATCAGCAGGTCGAACCGCTTGGCGTCGAGGTCCTTGTCGCTCGCCCCGGCCAACGACGGTAGTCCGGCGAGGTGGTTGAGTACGTCCTCGGCCTGTTCCCTAGTCAGCGTGGCCCAGGCATCGGCATCAGCGAATCGCTCGACGTGCTTCCGGTGGGGTCGGACAACGAAGTTGTCGAGGTTCATCCCGGCCACAAAGGAGTGCAGCGCCGCGGCCGTCTCCGCGCGGAGCTCGGGGTACGACGAGGAGGTGTCCAGACCGGCGAGCAGTCCGAGTCGGGCTTCAACGATGCGCTGGGTCAGCGACTTCTGCACGGAGCCCTCCGTCCCAGGCAGGTCCTGGCTGAAGTACTCGAGGTTCCCGCAGAAGTCGAAGACGTAGAAGTCCTTCTTGTCCTCCCCCGACCCGTACAGGTCGGGCCGCAGACGGGTGCCGCGGCCGAGCATCTGCCAGAATTTCGTCTTTGACCGCACCGACTTGAAGAACACGAGGTTCGCGACCTCGGGCACGTCGATGCCGGTGTCGAGCATGTCGACGCTGATCGCGATGTGTGGCGCCTTCTCGGGATGGGAGAAGGTGTCGATGAGGTTCTGGGCGTACGGGCCGCTGGCGTGCGTGATCACGCTCGCGAAGTGCCCGGCGTGCTCGGGGTACTGCGCGTCGAAGACCTTCTGCACGAACTCGGCGTGCTCCTGGTTCTTGGCGAACACGATGGTCTTGGCGAGCCGGTCGCCGCCCGCGACCTTGTGGCCGCGCGTCATCAGCTCAGAGAGCACCTTTTCAACGGTGTCCTCGTTGAAAAGGAACCGGTTGAGCTCTTCGGCGCCGACCTCGTCGGGTGCGCCGTCGTCACCCCAGTCGAGGAGGTCCCACTCCTCCTTCTCTGCCTGGCTGAGCTCGGCGTACTTGATGCCGGTGCGCAGGAACTTCGTCCCGACGGAGATAGCGACGGGCGGGACGAGCCACTGGTCCGCGATCGCCTCGTCCAGGCCGTAGGCGTCGGTCGGGACGCCGTCCTCGAGGTGGAACAGCCTGTAGGTGTTGTGGTCGACCTCGTCCTTCGGCGTCGCCGTCAGGCCGACGATCAGCGAGTCGAAGTACTCAAAGATCGCGCCGTACTTCGCGTACACGGACCGGTGCGCCTCGTCGATCACCACGAGGTCGAAGAACCCCGGCCCGAACCGCCGCACACCGCCGTCGACCTCGTCGATCAGGTTCATCATCGACGGGTACGTCGACACGAACACGCGCCCCTCGGCCACCTTCTCCGTCACGAGGTTGACGGTCGCGACCGCGGGCAAGTTCGCCTTGAACGCATTCACGGCCTGGTTCACCAGGGCCGTGCGGTCGGCGAGGAACAGGACCCGCTTGACCCACCCCGCCTTCATCAGCTGGTCCACCAGCGCGATGACGGTACGCGTCTTGCCTGTACCGGTCGCCATGACCAGCAGCGCCTCACGCTGCTTGCGGTAGAACGCGTCACCTACGGCCTTGATCGCGCGCACCTGGTACGGGCGCCCCGCCACCTGGGTGTTCACGGGCGCGCCGGCAAGCTCCTCCCGTGCCTGACGACGCTGGATCGTCAGCTCCAGTTCGTCCCGCGTGAGGAATCCCTGGACCTCGCGCGGCGGGTACCCGGCCGCGTCGTCCCAGATCCAGTGCTCGTACCCGTTGGTGAAGAACACCACCGGCCGGCGCCCGAACTGCGCCTCCAGACAGTCGGCGTACAACTTCGCCTGGTGCTGCCCGACCTGCGGGCTCTTCGTCGTGCGCTTCGCCTCGACGACCGCGAGCGGCCGACCGTCGGCGCCCCACAGCACGTAGTCGACGACTCCCGTCCCGTCGGCGTTGGGCATCCCCGTGACCGGGTACTCGCGGTCTCGCGCGTCCGCGAGCGGCCAACCCGCCTCGTGAAGCAGCAGGTCGATGAAGAGCCGCCGCGTGTCCGCCTCGGTGTAGTCGTGGTGGTCTTCCGCCGACGACGCCGCCTGTGCCGCCTTGACCTGCTCGCGCAGTGCCGCGATCTCGGCCTCATGGGCCGCGAGGAGCTCGTCCTTCTCCTCAAGCGCCTTCGCGTGGGCCTCGTCCTGCGCCCTGAACTTCGCGGCGAGTTTGACGAGCTCCGCCTGCGTGAGCGGCGCCGCCTTCGCGGCGAGCGTGGGATCGAACGCCGACGACGTCGGCACGGCATCCCGGGCGGGCGAGTAGCGGAAGGCAGCCCACACGACGATGTGGTGAAGTTCGCGGAGCACCTGGAGCGCAACCTGCGTCGCGATCGGCTTCGGCTCGTGCACGGCGGCGTTGCCGACCTTGCGGACGAGGTTGAGCTTCGTCCCGATGCTGTGCCCGGACACCTGCTTGAACGCGGCGTCGTTGATCATCGCGGACAGATCCGCCTTGTACGGGACCTGGAGGGCGAGTAGATCGTAGAGGTGGGGTACCAGCACCTCGACCGCCCGGCGAGCGTAGAAGCACGCCGAGCGCGGGTCCGTCGTCAGGTACGACTCGGCCCGCGCACAGTCCTGCCATACGGTCGGCCAGACGCCCTTGATGAAGCCGAAGTTGCTGGTCAGTCCCTGTGGCTGCACGGTGAACACCCTAGCGATCAAGCCCGCCGAAATGAGCGAAATGGCCGAGGACGGCGGGTGAAGATTGCTTCCCCTCACACCAAGCCCGACCGTCGATGACGGTCGTCACGAGCGGGTGAACACAATGATCGACGACCTCCGCGTGATCGTCCGGGTCCGGGCACGCCAGAAGCGCCGCGAGCCGCACCGCGATGAACACCTCGGGATCGACCAGCGCGAGCCCTGGCATTGCGGCACGAACGACGTGGGCCACGACTGCCCCCACATGCGGCTCGAGTTGGTCAGCAGACTTGCTGCCCAGGCATGCCCGGACCCTCGCCATGGCGACGTCCGACAGTGCTCCAGCGATGCCATCGACCGCCTGCTCTCGAAGACGCTCCACGCTCTCCAGCGCCATCACGACACTCACGAGAACTGTGCAGGCGAGGTGCGACTCAATGTTCCCACCTGCTGACTCCTCCGGGGACCCCGCGATGTGGACAAGATGGGCAACCTCGTCGCGAAACACCGGATGGTCGTCGAGCCAGGACTCGATGTGGAGGAGGTCGACTCCGAAGAGCGGAGCGCCGGGGTCGCCGTTAGACGGGCCTGCCTGGTCGTGGCCCGAGCCTCCTCGACGCCCGGCGCTCAAGCACCGCGGGACGGGTGCGGCCAGAGGCGTCATCATGCTCATCCCGTGGTTCGCATAGTCGCACTCGCAACGGCACCGGGCCCACGTGGCAGTTCTGCAGGTCGTCGTGCACATGAGGTTGTCCTCACCAGGCGAGACCGGTCGCGTCGCCTTCCCTGCGGCTCCTTCCGCCACAGCCGACAACCGTCTCACGACCCACCGACACGGCCGGCGACGACCTACTCGAAGAAGTCCTCGTCGATCTCGACGACATCGTACGTCTGCTTGACCTGGACGCCGACGCCGTACTTGATCATCAGCCGGGCGAGGCGGTCCCCCTCGATCAGTACGACGCGCGCCGCGACCGACTCCGCGAACGCCCGAGCACCCTGCGTGTAGCGCGCCGTCGTGATGAACACGCCCTGGCTCGCCGAGTTGCCCGCCAGTGCGCCGACAAACGCCTGGATCGTCGGACGGTCGATCGACGAGTCCGGCGCGTACCGCTTCGCCTGCACGTAGATGCGCGCCAGACCGAGCGCGTCCTGGTCGATGACCCCGTCGATCCCACCGTCGTTCGAGAGCTGCGTCCGCGTCGCCTTGCCCTCCGCACCGCCGTAGCCCATCGCCATGAGCAGATCGAGCACGGCCTGCTCGAAGAACGACGGGTCCTGAGCGTGCAGGCGCTTGATGAGCTCACTGCCGACGTCGGAGTGGATCCGACCGACGCCCACCTCAATCTGCTCGTACGGGTCGAGCACCGTGTCCTCCACCGTCACGGCTCCGTCGACGACGGACTTCGACGACGGCTTGCGCACCCACCAGGAGTCGCCGTCGCGCGCGTACTCGCGCAGCTCCTTCTCCGTGATGCCCGCCGGGAACTTTGCAGCGAGCGTCTGGCCGAGCACCGTGATGCGGTAGATGCCGCGCGACGGCCGTTCGACTGCCCCGACCCGATCCAGGTAGGACAGCGCCCATCCGACCCGGTTCTGGTACTTTGCCTCGCTGGCCGTCCCGGCCTCGAGGCGCTGCTCGGGCGCCAGGCCGAGCTCATCGGCTGCGAGCTCGAAGACCTCGCGGCGCTGGCGGGACGCTTGATCGCCCAACGCGCGCAGCACGGGGATCATGCACTCGTCCCACGACGGTATGACAGACAGACTCACAACTCTCCTCGGAAGGCACGGGACTGGAGGGAAGCGAAGAGTTCGTCATCGGCGGCGAGGGCGCGAATGACTCTCGCCCGGTGGTCCGAGACCGACGTCACACGTCGAGCGAACTCCTCCTGGAGTTCCATTGGCGGATGCGCGATGTTGATCCCGCGCATCTCCGTCGCATTGATGTTCGCTTGGTTCACTGCGACCTTCGCCAATCTCCGGCGAACTGCGATCCCGTGAGTACTGGTCATGTATGCCGAGACGAACTCCGGGCGGTGCTCCGGCTTGAGGCGAACTCTGACCAAATACCCAGCGAGCGCGAGCGGTTCGTCGGTATCCACGACCGCTGTCTTCCCGACCTTCTCCTTGCTGTTCGTTCGGTTGAACAGGAGGTCGCCACGTCGGACCGTGTACTTCGGCACGTCGCCCGGCTCGAATTCGATGTACTTCAGATCGGCCAGATCCAAACGTCCACTGTCGGTCACGTTACCCATGCGAAGGATTGGCCACTTGCCGTGGTCACCGGCCTTCGCTGAGGTCCCGTACTGCACAGACTCAGCCATATCGCCGATCGTTCCCATCGGCCACCGACTCGGCCATGCCTCGGGTGCGCCAAACATGGCGTGGAAGGTGGACTGAGCCAGGGCGTCGAGGTGGGTAAGGATCTGGCGGCGCTTGGCGCGGATCACGTCGGCCTGGTCGAGGATCGCCGCGATCCGCCGCTGCTCCTCGATTGCGGGAAGGGGAATCTCAAGTGCGCTGAGCGCCGGCAGAGCGATTGACTTCCTGCGGTGGATCGCACCTTGCCCCATTCGTGCATAGTGGGCGAGGGCCCAAGGGCTTTTCAGGAGCCGAATCAGGTACGCAGCCTCGACTCGCTCGTGGTCGATCGAGAATACGTTGTACATCGGGCTGATGAGTGACCGTTCAGGGGCAATCCCGATTGACCCCTCATCAAGATGAATCGTCGCATAGGCGAACTGACCGGGTTCCACCACCCGATAGCCTGCCACGTCGCGGCTGAACACCTGCTTCTTGAAGTACTCCAAACTCGGCACGAACCCGGCGTGCTTCGTTACTGAGTAAACGGGCAAGTCCGTGCCGGCACCTGCGCGCGGCCCAGCGGGCCGGATCAGGTCCTTGAGCGTAACGAGTTGCGTCACGTGAGCATCGCCTTCAGATTAGCCACGCCCGCTGCGATCTCGGCGTCGAGCGCCTCGATGTCCGCGAGGATCTCGAGCGGAGCGCGGTGCTCGATTTCCTCGTGAACGATTTCCTTGTACCTGTTGATGGACAGGTCATAGCCCTGCGCGACGATGTCCGCTTTGGGAACGAGGAAGGACTTGTCGGTCCGCGCGCGGTCGCGCTCCGTCGTCGTGCGCTGCGACCAGCGGGCGAGCACGTCGGGGAGGTCGTTCTCCGACGCGGGGTTGCGCTTGTCGTCGAGCGAGAAGCCGTCAGCTTGGACGTCGTAGAACCAGACGTCGTCGGTGCCGCCGGACTCGGTCTTGGTGAAGAACAGGATCGCCGTAGAGACCCCGGCGTAGGGCTTGAAGACACCCGAGGGGAGCTTGACGACGGCGTCGAGCTTCTGGTCCTCGACCAGGGCCTTTCGGAGCGCCCTATGCGCCGTCGTCGACCCGAACAGGACGCCGTCGGGCACGATGACGGCGGCGCGCCCGCCGGTCTTGAGGAGCTTGAGGAAAAGCGCGAGGAAGAGGAGCTCGGTCTTCTTGGTCTTGACCGTGGCGAGCAGGTCCTTCGACGTCTGCTCGTAGTCGAGCGAGCCCGCGAACGGCGGGTTGGCGAGGATCAAGGAGTACCTACCCTCCTCCGCCGACGCCGACTCGGCGAGCGAGTCGCGGTAGCGGATGTCGGGCGCGTCGATACCGTGCATGAGCATATTCATGCTGCCGATGCGCAGCATGGTCGAGTCGAAGTCGTACCCGTGGAACATGCTGCGGTGGTAGTGCTCGCGCTGGGCCTTGTTCATGAGCGCGGTGGCGTGGTGCTCGCGGACGTACTCCGACGCCGAGACGAGGAACCCGGCCGTGCCGCACGCAGGGTCGCAGATCTCGTCGTCGGGCCGGGGCGCCATCATCGCGACCATCAGGTTGATGATGTGCCGCGGCGTGCGGAACTGGCCGTTGACGCCCGCCGAGGCGATCTTGCCGAGCAGGTACTCGTACAGGTCGCCGTTGGTGTCGCGGTTGTCCATCGGGATGTGGTCGAGCATGTCAACCACCTTCGACAGCAGGGCCGGCGTCGGGATCGCGAAGCGGGCGTCCTTCATGTGCTCCGCGTACGCGGAGCCATCCCCGCCTACGGTCGAGCCGAGCTCGCGCAGGTACGGGAAGACCTGCTTGTCGACGATGTCGAACATCGACTCGGCATCCTTGTTGCGCAACCGCGACCAGCGCAGGTGCTGCTGGGCGGGCGAGAACAGCCGAGTCGCCACGGGAATCCCGGTGAACTCCGCCCTGGACTCCTCGCGCGTCTCGAGATCGTCCAGACGGCGCAGGAAGAGCAGGTAGGTGATCTGCTCGATCACCTGCAGGGGGTTACTGATTCCCCCCGACCAGAAGGCGTCCCAGACGCGGTCGATCCTGCTCTTCAGTTCTCCGGTGATCACGTGGTGCAGCTTAACCATCACCACCGACCACGCAGACACGCTCAGAGGTGAGATGTTCCACGAGCCGTCTGTCGCGCCCGGGTTCAGTGGAGGCACGGGCTACCTGCAACTGCTCGATGCATGGGGCAAGCGCCCCGACGCGATCCTGAGCCTTGCGACGGTGGAGCGTGTGATCTCTCGCTGACGCGAGCCAGCCCGGTCCGCGCGGAGCGCGTCCCGGCGATGAGACGAGAAGTTCCGGGCACGATGTGAAGAAGGTCAGGCGCAACCTCTCGGGTGAGGCTCCGAACGACCGCGGTGTCGATCTCGCGCACCAGGATGTCGCCGAGGGCTCGCGCAGGTAGTTGGTCACCTGACCGCGATACAACATCACCGTGGCGGGGCTTGCGCAGCCGACCCTACGTCTCGCGGCGCCCCGCCGTCGTCCGCTGGGCCGTCGTCGCCTCGACCACTAGTGCCCCTCCCCCCGAGCCCTTCGTTCGGCCCCGGACGAGATGGGGCACGAAACGACGATCCGCGCCATCGTGCCCCCCCCCCCTGTGTGCCCCCCAGAATGAACATTCCTGTCCTCGGCCGACCCCGGATGTCCCCCCGATCGAGGCACAGAGAGAGGCCTTGACCTGCGGCGATACCGCGGGACAAGGCCTCTCATCTGGACGGTCGAACCTATCCGTCCTGTCACAAGTATCAGAAGTTGATCATGTGCCCCGCGAGCCCGTGAATGGCCTCCTGCACGGCCTCCGAGAGCGTCGGGTGCGTGTGCACGTTGCGCCCCAGCTCGGACGCCGTGAG
>NZ_LMJG01000007.1:0-38992 GCF_001428945.1 Oerskovia sp. Root918 | reverse complement strand
TTGGTGGTGCTTGGAGTGGTGCAGCTCCATGATGCGGCCGGAGATGTGGGGCTCGAGTGCGCCGTAGTCGTACGACAGCTCGGGAAGGGTGTAGACAGCCATGGTGAGTCCTCTCGTTCGGTGTCGGCCACGCTAGGACCTCAACCTGGGTTGAGGTCAAGTCGGACGCCCCGGGTCGCGGCCGCGGCGGATGGACCCGCTCGGCACGATCCCTGGGGCACGTGGCCCTGCCCCGAGCACATCATGACCGGGCGCGACCTGCACGTCCTTCTCAGGAACGGGCGTGTCCCGGTGGCAGACCGCGGTACGTCAGGTGGCGAGACAGGTGGCGAGACTCAGCTCGCGCGCTGCTGGCCGCTCATCGCGTGGATCGACTCCATGACCTGGTCGGTGAGCTCGCGCCGCGCCTGCGCGGGCTTGCCCGAGGTGATCTGGCGCGCGGGCTCGATGGGCTTGCCGAACTCGACCGTCACGCGGTGGATGCGCGGGAGGCGCGCGCCGACGGGCTGGACCTTGTCGGTGCCCTTGATCGCGACGGGGACGATCGGCGCGTGGCCCGCGAGCGCGAGCCAGGCGACACCGGTGTGCCCCTTGTGGAGCTTGCCGTCGCGCGAGCGCGTGCCCTCGGGGTAGATCCCGAAGGCCCCGCCGTTGTTGAGCACCTCGAGCGCGTCCTCGAGCGAGCGCTGCCCGGCACGCGGGTCGTCGCGCTGCACGGGGATGTGGCCGAGGGTCGTGAAGAACCAGCGCGAGACGCGCCCCTTGAGCCCGGTGCCCGTGAAGTACTCGGCCTTGGCGAGGAACGTGACGTGCCGGGGAGCGACGATCGGGATGAGCAGCGAGTCCACGAACGAGAGGTGGTTGCTCGCGAGGATCACGGGCCCGCGCCGGGGGATGTTGTTCAGACCGGTCACGCGTGGCCTCAGGAACGCGTAGGCCAGGAGCGACAGGATCAGCTTCAGCACCCGGTAAGTCATCCGTACATTGTGCACCGACGTGCAGGGGTGCCCGACGACGACCGCCCGCCCGGGCGTGGTGCGCGGTGGTCGCGCGGCGGACCACCGGGGAGAACGTCCCGGAATGCACAGATGTTCACGGCGCCTGGTTCGGCGCGCACCTCGCGACGGCTCAGGGTCTCGTCAACCGAACGCGACGACCGTCCCGTTCCTCGTGCCGAACACGCCGCCACCGACCGCGAAGAGGCTCCACGCGTCGACGGGCACCTGCTCCTCCCACCGTGTGCTCCCGTCGACCACGTCGATCGACACCCAGCGGGACTGCGCGCCGTTGTCCGAGCTGTAGGCGATCGTCAGCCCGCCGCGGCTCGCGAAGGCCGCCGTGACCTGGCCGCTCGCCGTTCCGACCGCGGAGTCCTTCCACACCCACACCTCCTCGCCCGTGGCCGTGTCCACGGCCACCGCGCCCGGGTAGGACGAGATGACGGTCAGATCGCGAGTGACGAGGAGAACCTGGGTGGCGTAGCCCGAGAAGGTCCACAGCTCGTCACCCGCCTCGTCGAGCGCCACGAACCCGGGTCCTCTCCTCGAGAACAGCAAGGGCGGTCCCGTACCGTCCGTCGCGAGGGACTCCATGAGCTCGCCCTCGACGCTCCAGAGCGCCGTCCCGTCGGTGTCCAGGAGCTCGGAGTCGGTCATCCCGGCCCGGACGAGTCGACCGTCACGGATCTGCTGCACGCGGGTCAGCTCCGTGGAGAGGACCGTCCCGTCGGTCGACAGGCTGGCGTTCACGTCGCACCCGAGGAGCATGAGGACTCCGCCCGTCTCGTAGAGCTGCACCACGTCCCAGCCGTCGGCCGACGGGCTGCCCTCCTGGTAGGCCATGCACGAGCTGTCGCCCTCGTCGGACGTGCGCGTGGGCACGGTCTGCGTCCAGCGCACCTCGCCCGTGCGGGCGTCCTCGACGAGCACGACGACGTCACGTCCGTCCCGTACCACCCGCGCCAGGTCACCGGTCGAGAGCACCGCGGCGTTTCCTCGGGCGGGGTCCAGAGCACGCTCGGCCATGGTCCTCCCGTCCAGCCCGAGGACCGTGACCGTGCTCGGGGGGAGCGTGAAGGCCGGGGCGGCCTCCTCTGCCTCGGCCCAGCCCAGGCACGTGACCGACCGCGCGTCGAGGGCGTCGGCCGACGGACCACCAGAGGCGCCGCACTGCACGGACCCCAGGCCGTCGCGCCGCCACGCCTCTGCGCCCGTCGTGCGGTCGTACGCGACGAGCGCGCCCTCGGCGGCGACGACGAAGAGCTCGCCCGCCGCGAGCGGCCAGGCCTCACCGACGTCGACGGTCCACAGCTCGCGCGGTGGTCGCTCGAGCCCGACGACGCCACCGGGCACCGCCCGCAGCAGCGCCTCGGCCTGCCGGGCACGCACCACGTCCACGAGGGTCAGGCCGCCGAGCACCAGGACGAGCGCGGCCGCGACCCCGCCGAGGAGCACGCGTCGGCGCTTCCGGGCCTTCAGGTCGGTCGGCCCGTCCTCATGGGCGGCCCCGTCGGACCCCGACGCGCCCGGCACGGCACCGGCCTCACCTTCCTCGCCCGGCGAACCCGCGGCGACGTCCGCGCCCGGGCGCGCGGCGCCGTCGGGCAGGGGCGTGCCGTGGACTCCTGGCACGCCACCGGGCGCGTCCCAGCCCCCGGGCAGCGGCACGAAGAGGTCGTCACCGTCGTCCAGGTCGTCGACCACCTCGAAGGTGATCGGGCGAGGTTGCTCTCGGCGTCGAAAGGGCACGCCCGGAGCCTAGCTCCCGGGCGTGCCCTCGTGACGGGTCCGCTCAGCGCGACGCGACGGTGACCAGGTAGTCGTCGGCGTCGTCGTCCCAGCGCAGCTCGATCGCGCCCGCGGTCTGCGCGGCCTTGCAGAACTGGAGGAAGCTGCGGTAGCCGAGCGCCTTCTCGCTGAAGTCCGGCCGCTTCTTGCGGAGCTGGTTCTTGAGGCCCGACAGCGGCGCCGAGTCGCCCTGCTCCCCCACGACCGTGCGCAGCAGCGCGAAGTCGTCGCCCGCGTGCCCGCGCTCGGGCAGCGAGACCTCGGGGTCTCCCGTCGCGGGGCCCGCGCTGAGCTGCACCACTCCGCGCTCCTCGAGGTAGCGCAGGAACTCCCCGAAGTTGCGGAAGCCGTAGTCGGCCTCGCTGAACGTGGGGTCCTTGCGCAGCAGGGTGCGCTTGAGCGTCGAGGCCACGACGGCCCCGCTCGACGAGCTCGACAGGTCCGCGAGGGTCTGCGCGACGAGGACCGCGAGGTCCTCGTCCTCGGACGCGGACGACGCGCCGTGCCCGACGGCGGACTCGAGCTCGGCCTCGACGTCCAGCGGGACGGGCGTGGGCTCGGGCAGCGAAGGTACAGGCTCGGTGGCCGTCTCCGTGGCCGATGCGGGCGGCGTCGCGGACCCGCCCGAGGGAGCGGCCGAGGCCTTGCTCGAGGAGCTCGACGAACCCGACGACCTTCCCGAGGACTTGCGCGCCGTGCTGCGGTTCGAGCTGTTCGAGGACCGCTTGCGCTCGACGGGCTCGTCGGGGATCTCGACCCCCTCGAGGCGGTCGTAGAAGAGGAACTCGTCGCACGCGGGCGGCAGCAGCTTGGACGTCGAGTTCTCGACGCCGATCCCGATCACGCGCTTGTTGAGCTCGCGCAGCTTGTGCACGAGGGGCGAGAAGTCGCTGTCCCCTGTGCACATGACGAACGTCGAGATGTACTCGCGCTCGAACGCCATCTCGATCGCGTCGACGACCATCTTGATGTCGGCGGCGTTCTTGCGCGAGGCCCCCATGCGCTGGGGCATCTCGATGAGCTCGACCTGGTGGCGGGTCAGGGAGCGTCGGTCCTCGTCGAAGTAGGACCAGTCGGCATAGGCGCGGCGGACCACGACCCGACCGCGCGCGGCGAGCGCGTCGGCGATCGGCTTGAAGTCGAAGGTCATCCCGCCCAGATGGTCGCGCGCACCCAGCGCGAGGTTGTCGTAGTCGAGGAAGACGGCCAGACGTTCTTCGGTGTCCATGTCCGCCAGGGTATGGCCCGGGCGGGGCGAACGCCCATCCGCCGGGGCGGCCGGGTGGCGGAGCGCGGGGCCTCGTCCGGCCGCGAGCGCCGCGCTAGCATCGGTCGGTGCGCAAGATCGGGCTGCTGGGTGGCATGAGCTGGGAGAGCTCTGCCCTCTACTACGCCGTCATCAACGAGGGCGTGAAGGATCGCCTCGGCGGGCTGCACTCGGCGCGCTGCGTGCTGGGGTCGGTCGACTTCGCCGAGGTCGAGAAGATGCAGTCGACGGGCGACTGGGAGGCCGCGGGCACGCTGCTCGCCACCGAGGCCGTGGCGCTGGAGCGCGCAGGTGCCGAGCTCCTCGTCCTGTGCACCAACACCATGCACAAGGTCGCCGACGCGATCGAGCGCGCGGTCGGCATCCCGCTGCTCCACCTCGCCGACGTGACGGCTCAGGCCGTGCTCGCTGCGGGGCTCAGGACGGTCGCCCTCCTCGGGACGCGCTTCACCATGGAGGAGGCCTTCTACCGCGACCGGCTCGCGGGCCACGGCCTCCAGGTCCTGGTCCCCGGCGCCGACGACCGGTCGACGGTCGACCGCGTGATCTACGAGGAGCTCGTGCTCGGCGAGGTGCGCGACGCGTCGCGCGACGCCTTCCGTCGCATCATCGACGAGCTCGCCTCGCGCGGGGCCGAGGGTGTGATCCTCGGGTGCACCGAGATCGAGCTGCTCGTCGGGCCCGCGGACAGCGCGCTCCCGACCTTCCCGACCACGCGCCTGCACGCCGAGGCCGCGGTCCGCGAGGCCCTCGCCCCCCTCGCCTGAGCGCACCGACTTCCCCCCTTCTCGGCCAGTGCGGGCGCGGCCGCGCGGCCGCCCGCCCTGGCGCGCGGGGACATGTTGGGACACGAACCCCCTCTGCGCCAGTTTTCCGACACTTGTTGACGTTTCACCCACCCCTCAGTAGCGTTCTTGCTGAGTTGATGCAAGAACTGAACAGTTGTCTGCTCGAAGTGGAGCAGATAACTGCAACTCTCGAAGGATCAGCCAGTCGAGCAGCCCGGGATCCCCGGGCCACGCCTGCGCCTTCAGGGCCTCAGCGATGGAGCGAGGCCGGTCTGGCACGGGGCTCGCCCTACCACCGTCACCGTTGACGGGAGATCGAGGACCTACCGATGAGAAGTCCACGCACGTCACTCCGGCTGCTCGCAGCAGCCACCAGCGCCACCCTGCTCCTACCGCTCGCCCTGGCGACGTCGGCCGCCGCGGCTCCCGTCGTCCTCTCGGCGGGCAAGCCCGCCGCGGCGAGCAGCAACAGCTCGCCCTACCTGGCGGGCAACCTCACCGACGGCAACCAGGGCACCTACTGGGAGTCCGCGAACGGCGCGTTCCCCCAGTGGGCGCAGGTCGACCTCGGGTCGGCGGCCACCGTCGAGGACCTGGTGCTCAAGCTCCCAGCCGGCTGGGGAGCACGGACCCAGACCATCACGCTCCAGTCCAGCACCGACGGCTCGTCGTACAGCACCCTCAAGGCGAGCGCCGCGTACACGTTCGACCCCGCCTCGGGGAACACCGTGACGGTCGACGTGCCCGACACGTCCGCGCGGTACGTCCGTGCGAGCGTCTCGGCCAACACCGGCTGGCCGGCCGGGCAGCTCTCGGAGCTCGAGGTCCGCGGGACGGCCGGGACCGGCGGGGGCACCGGCCCCGGCGGCCCGGGCACCCCGCCGACCGGCACCGACCTCGCCCAGGGCAAGCCCGTCGAGGGCTCCTCGACCGAGTGGACCTTCGTGGCGTCGAACGCCACCGACGGGAACCCGGCGACCTACTGGGAGGGGGCGGGCGGGCAGTACCCGAGCACCCTCACCGTGGGGCTGGGGTCCGACGTCGCACTCAGCGACGTCGTCGTGAAGGTGCCGCCGGCGGCCGCCTGGTCGGCCCGCACCCAGACCTTCGAGATCCAGGGCCGGGCCCAGACCGGCGGGGCGTGGACCACGCTCAAGGCCTCGGCCGCCTACCGGTTCGATCCCTCGACCGGCAACTCGGTGTCCGTCCCCGTGAGCGGCACCGCAGCCGACGTCCGGCTGCGCTTCACGGGCAACACCGGTTCGGGCAACGGCCAGGTCGCCGAGCTGCAGGTCTACGGCACCCCGGCGTCCAACCCCGACCTCACCGTCACAGGGGTCACGGCGACCCCGGTGTCCCCGCTCGAGTCGGACGCCATCACCCTGACGGCGACAGTCAAGAACATCGGGACCACGGCGTCGGCCGCGACCGACGTGGCCTTCACGCTCGACGGGCAGACCGTGGCGACCAAGCCCGTCGGGGCGCTCGCCGCCGGCGCGCAGTCCGTCGTCACCGCGAGCGTCGGCAGCCGGACGGCGGGCTCCTACGCGATCGGGGCCACCGTCGACGCGGCGAAGACCGTGGTCGAGCAGGACGAGTCCAACAACGCCTACACGCACCCGACCCGGCTGGTCGTCACGGCCGTGCCGAGCTCCGACCTGATCCCCACCCTGACCTGGAACCCCAGCAACCCCGCGGCCGGCAGCACCGTCACGTTCACGGCGACCCTCGCCAACCAGGGCAACATCGCCTCGGCCGCCGGCAGCCACGGCGTGACCGTCACGCTCAGGGACACGGCGACGGGCGCCACGGTCAAGACGCTCACGGGGAGCGTCTCCGGGTCCGTCGCGGTCGGCGCGACCAGCGCGGGCGTGAACCTGGGCACCTGGGTCGCGGGCGACGGCAGCTACGACGCGACCGTGGTCGTCGCGGCGGACGCCCACGAGGTCGCGGCCAAGCAGGCCAACAACACCGCGACGCGGTCGCTCTTCGTCGGGCGTGGCGCGAACATGCCCTACGACACCTACGAGGCGGAGGACGGCGTCGTGGGCGGGGGCGCACAGGTCGTCGGGCCCAACCGGACCGTCGGTGACATCGCCGGCGAGGCGTCGGGCCGCAGGGCGGTCACCCTGAACACCACGGGCGCCTACGTCGAGTGGACCACCAAGGCTCCGACCAACACGCTCGTGACCCGGTTCTCGATCCCCGACTCGACGGGCGGCGGCGGGACCGACGCGACGCTCGACGTCTACGTCGACGGGCAGCTCCTCAAGACCCTCGACCTCACGTCGCGGTACGCGTGGCTCTACGGCAACGAGACCAACCCCGGCAACCAGCCCGGGGCCGGCGGCCCCCGTCACATCTACGACGAGACCAGCGTCCTGCTCGGGACCACCGTCCCGGCCGGCGCGAAGATCAGGCTCCAGAAGTCCGCGAGCAACACCTCCCGCTACGCGATCGACTTCGTCGACCTCGAGCTCGCGACGGCGCAGCCCAACCCGAACCCCGTCGCGTACGTCCAGCCCGCGGGCTTCACGCACCAGGCGGTCCAGAACGCCCTCGACAAGGTCCGCATGGACACGACCGGCGCCCTCAAGGGCGTCTACCTCCCGGCCGGCGACTACCAGACCGCGAGCAAGTTCCAGGTCTACGGCAAGGCCGTCGACGTCGTGGGCGCGGGCCCCTGGTTCACGCGCTTCTTCGCCCCGGCGTCCCAGGAGAACACCGACATCGGCTTCCGGGCCGAGGGCACGGCCAACGGCTCGGCGTTCCGCGACTTCGCCTACTTCGGGAACTACACGTCACGCATCGACGGGCCGGGCAAGGTCTTCGACTTCGCGAACGTCAAGGACATGACGATCGACAACATCTGGGTCGAGCACATGATCTGCATGTTCTGGGCGTCCAACATGGACGACTCGGAGATCAAGAACTCCCGCATCCGCAACACGTTCGCGGACGCGCTCAACATGACCAACGGCAGCGCGAACAACCACGTGCACAACAGCTCGGCCCGAGGCACCGGGGACGACTCGTTCGCGCTCTTCGCGGCGACCGACTCGGGAGGCAGCGGACAGCAGGGCAACGTGTTCGAGAACCTCACGTCGACGCTCACCTGGCGTGCGGCCGGCCTCGCGGTCTACGGGGGGCAGGACAACACGTTCCGCAACTTCTACATCGCGGACACCCTCGTCTACTCGGGCGTGACGATCAGCTCGCTCGACTTCGGCTACCCGATGGAAGGGTTCGGCCCCCTGCCGACGACGTTCGACGGCATCACCGTGGTGCGGTCGGGCGGGCACTTCTGGGGCTCCCAGACGTTCCCGGCGGTCTGGCTGTTCTCGGCGTCGAAGAAGTTCAGCGCGATCCGGGTCAACGACCTCGACATCGTCGACCCGACCTACGCCGGGATCATGTTCCAGACGAACTACGTGGGGTCCACCCCGCAGAACCCGTTCCAGGACACGGTCCTCTCGAACGTCTCGATCACCGGTGCCCGCAAGAGCGGCGACCAGTTCGACGCCAAGTCCGGCTTCGGCATCTGGGTCAACGAGGCGGCCGAGGCCGGCCAGGGTCCGGCGGTCGGCTCGGTCACGTTCAACAACCTGCAGATGAGCAACAACGTCCAGGACATCAAGAACACGACGTCGACGTTCACGATCGTCCGCAACCCGTAGCGGCCGATCCCCGACGGCGGGCGGCCGGCCACTCTCCGGCCGCCCGTCGTCGGGCCCCCGGGGTGGTCGTCCCCGACCACCCCGCACCCGGAAGACCGACCCGCCCTGGGCGGGAGATCAAGGACGATCATGAGAACACCGTTGAAGCACCTGGTCGTGGTGAGCACCGCGATCGCGCTCGTCGTACCGCTCGGCGCGGCGGCCGTGGCACAGGCCGCGCCCCCCGCACCGACCAACCTGGCCGTCGGCAAGCCCGTCGCGGCCTCGTCGGTCACGCAGAGCTATGCGGCCTCGAACGCGAACGACGACAGCACCAGCACCTACTGGGAGGGCGCGGGCGGGCAGTACCCCTCGCACCTGACCGTGAGCCTCGGCAAGGACGCCGACCTCGACCGCGTCGTGGTCAAGCTGCCGCCGCCTTCCGCCTGGTCCTCACGGACCCAGACCTTCTCGCTGCTCGGCCGCGCCGAGGGCGCGACGACCTTCACGACCCTCAAGGCCTCGGCGGCCTACGCGTTCGACCCGGCGACGGGCAACAGCGTCGCGATCCCGGTCTCGGCCGAGGTCGCGGACGTCCGCCTCGCCTTCACGGGCAACACGGGGGCGGCGAACGCGCAGGTCGCCGAGCTCCAGGTCTGGGGCACGTCCGACGGGTCGGGCGAGCCGACGCCCGAGCCCACGGAGACCCCCACGGACCCGACCGGGACCAACCATGCCAAGAGCCGGCCGGCCGTCGCCTCCTCGACCGAGTGGCAGTTCGCGGCGGGCAACGCCGTCGACGGGCAGCCGAGCACCTACTGGGAGGGCGCGGGCGGGCAGTACCCGTCGACGCTCGACGTGCAGCTCGCCTCCCCGACCGAGGTCAGCACCGTGACCGTCAGGCTGAACCCTGACGCGGCCTGGGGTCCGCGCACGCAGACCTTCTCGGTGTGGGGCCGGTCCGGGACCGGGGCCTGGCAGCAGCTCAAGGCCTCTGCGGCCTACGCGTTCGCGCCCTCGACCGGGAACACCCGCAGCATCACGGTGGCAGGGAGCGTCACCGACGTGCGGCTCCAGTTCACGGCCAACACCGGCGCGGGCAACGGCCAGGTCGCCGAGCTCGAGGTCTACGGCACCCCGGCCGCCAACCCGAACCTGACCGTCACGGCGGTCGGCGCGACACCGGCCGCGCCCGACGCGACGACCCCCGTCGCGCTCACGGCGACGGTCAGGAACACGGGCGACCGCGCATCGGCGGCGACCACGCTGGACGTCACGGCCAACGGCCAGAAGGTCGGCTCGGCCGCGGTCGGTGCGCTCCAGCCCGGCGCGTCGACCCAGGTCACGGTCGCGATCGGCGCCCGTCCCGCGGGCCAGTACACGATCGGTGCGGTCGTGGACCCGACGAACACCGTGGTCGAGAAGGACGAGACCGACAACGCCTTCACGTCCCCGACGAAGCTCGTCGTGGGCGAGGCGCCTGGGCCGGACCTCGAGATCGTCTCGGTCTCGTCCACCCCGGCCAACCCCGCCGTCGGTGCGGCCGTGACGTTCTCGGTGCAGGTGCGCAACCGCGGCGACCAGCCCGTCCCGGCCGGTTCGGTGACGCGCGTCGTCGCCGGCTCGACCACGCTCAGCGGCACGACGCCGGCCATCGCCGCGGGCGCGACCGTCACGGTCTCCCCGAGCGGCTCGTGGACCGCGACCAACGGCGGGGCCACCGTGACGGCCACTGCCGACGCGACCGGCGTCGTCGCCGAGACGAACGAGAACAACAACACGGGCACGCTCACCGTGACCGTGGGCCGCGGCGCGGCCGTCCCGTACACGACGTACGAGGCCGAGAAGGGTCAGTACACCGGCACGCTGCTCCAGGCCGACGCGCTGCGCACGTTCGGGCACACGAACTTCGCCTCGGAGTCGTCGGGCCGTGAGTCCGTGCGCCTCACCAGCACCGGCCAGTACGTCCAGCTCACCTCGACCAGCGCGACGAACTCGATCGTCGTGCGCAGCTCGATCCCCGACGCCCCCGGCGGCGGGGGCCAGGAGAAGACCATCAGCCTCTACGCGGACGGCCAGTTCGTGCAGAAGCTGACCCTGTCCTCGAAGCACTCCTGGCTCTACGGCACCTCCGACGGGCCCGAGTCGCTGAGCAACACGCCCAGCGGTGACGCGCGTCGTCTCTTCGACGAGTCCCACGCGCTGCTCGGCCGGTCCTTCCCGGCGGGCACGGTGTTCACGCTCCAGCGCGACGCCGGGGACGACGCGGCGTTCTACGTCATCGACCTCGTCGAGCTCGAGCAGGTCGCTCCCCCGACCGCCAAGCCCGCACAGTGCACGTCGATCACCGAGTACGGCGCCGTGCCGAACGACGGGCTCGAGGACACGGCCGCCATCCAGGCCGCGGTCACCGCGAACCAGAACGGCGAGATCGAGTGCGTGTGGATCCCGGCGGGGCAGTGGCGCCAGGAGAAGAAGATCCTCACCGACGACCCGCTGAACCGCGGCATGCACAACCAGGTGGGTATCAGCGACGTGACGATCCGCGGTGCCGGCATGTGGCACTCGCAGCTCTACACGCTCCTCGAGCCGCACCTCGCCCCGGGCGTCATCAACCACCCGCACGAGGGCAACTTCGGGTTCGACATCGACGACAACGTCCAGATCTCCGACATCGCGATCTTCGGGTCCGGCCGGATCCGCGGCAACAACGCCCAGGAGGAGGGTGGCGTCGGCCTCAACGGCCGGTTCGGCAAGAACACGAAGATCAGCAACGTGTGGATCGAGCACGCGAACGTCGGAGTGTGGGTCGGTCGCGACTACGACAACATCCCCGAGCTGTGGGGGCCGGCCGACGGGCTGCAGCTCACCGGCATGCGCATCCGCAACACCTACGCGGACGGCATCAACTTCAGCAACGGGACGCGCAACTCGCTCGTCGTCAACTCGACGTTCCGCACCACGGGCGACGACGCGCTCGCCGTCTGGGCCAACCCCTACGTCAAGGACCGCACCGTCGACGTCGCCCACAGCAACGCGTTCCGCAACAACACGGTCCAGCTGCCGTGGCGCGCCAACGGCATCGCGATCTACGGCGGCTACGACAACTCGATCGAGAACAACCTGATCTCCGACACCGCGAACTACCCCGGCATCATGCTGGCGACCGACCACTCCCCGCTGCCGTTCTCCGGGACGACGCTCATCGCCAACAACGGGCTCTACCGCACGGGCGGGGCGTTCTGGAACGAGGACCAGGAGTTCGGTGCGATCACGCTGTTCCCGCAGACGCACGACATCACGGGCGTGATCATCCGCGACACCGACGTCTACGACTCGACCTACGACGGGATCCAGTTCAAGAACGGTGGCGGGAGCATGCCCGACGTCCGGATCTCGAACGTCCGCATCGACGGGTCGCAGAACGGGTCCGGGATCCTCGCGATGAGCGGGGCGCGCGGCAACGCGATCCTGTCGGGCGTCACCATCACCAACTCCGGTGAGGGGGACATCGACAAGGAGCCCGGCTCGCAGTTCGTCATCTCGGGGAGCTGACCGAGGAGCTCGACCGTCGTGCGGTGCCAGGGGGTCCTGGCGCCGCACGACGGCGTCGCGCAGCTCGTCGGGTCGACCGCGGGGCCCGGCGGCCCGGCACTCTCATCCCAGCCCGGTGATCGCCGACCGGTCGAACCGCAACCGCCCGTCCGCGGCCAGGAACGCCTCAGGATCCCCGCCGTGCTCCTGGGTCCACCGGACATCGCCCGTCGCTTGGTCGAGCGCCACCACGGTGTATCCCCCCGACGCGGACGGCACCACCAGGATCGCCGTGGCTCCGTCAGCGCCGGTGCCACCGACGCGCTGCGGGAGAGCGTCCGAGAGCGGGCCGACGACGCGACGCCACCGCTCGTCGCCCGTCACGGCGTCGAGCGCGACGGTCTCCCGGTCGATGCTCTGCACGATCACGACGTCCGCGGTCCGGACGAGAACCTGCCGCGCCGCGACCTGTGCGGTCCAGGCCGTCGCGCCGCCGGGGTGCAGCGCGAGCAACGCGTCGCCCTGGTCCAGCAGGATCAGGTCCTGGGTCGTCCCGTGGTGCGCGCCGCCCTCGAGCAGCAGTCCCTCGCTCGTCCACCGCACCATGCCGTCTGCCGCCAGGGCGTCGGCCGGGCCCGCCACAGCGGTACCCGACGACCGGAGGAACGTCCCGTCACCCAGCGCGGCAACCGTCGTCAGAGCCAGGGGCTCGTCGACGACCAGGCCGTCGGCGGTCAGGAACGACCAGACCCCGCAGCCGAACACCGTGACCACCCCTGACCGGACCTCGGTCCGCAGGACGCCCCCCGCCGATCCCTCGCACGTCCACTCCAGGCCGGACTCCCGCACGGTCAGCCGCTGCTCCCACGCGACCTCGCCCGTCCGCACGTCGGTGGCGCGCACCACGGCCCCTGCCACGTCCCTGCTCGCCTGGAGCAACACGCCACCGACCCCGACGGTCGGGGTCCCCGCCGCCAGGTCGAGCACGCCGTCGGCCACCACCGAGCCGTCGAGGCTCACGAGCCGGGCGGTCACCTCGTCGGCAGCGGTCTCGAGGCACACGACGAACCTCGCCGTCCCGTCCCCGACAGCGGATTCGGTCGAGCCGGCCGTGGACTCCGTGCTCGCGCTGCAGTCCTGCCCCGCGAGCTCGTCGAGCCGCCAGCTCTCGGTGCCCGTCCCGACGTCGAACCCCGCGAGACCGGAGCGGCCCGGCACCACCAGCAGGTCGTCGACGACGAAGGGCGTCCCGCCGTCGGTCGTGACGCTCCACAGGTCGCGTGGCGCGTGGCTCAGGTCGAGCACGCCGCCGTCGGTCCGCTCGATCGCCTCGTGCGTGTCGTCCTGCGTCGACGCTCTGTCCACGAGCACCACGGCGAGCGCGACCCCGACCGCGGCGACGCCGAGCACGAGGCCCGCGCGCCGACGTCGGGTCTGCGGGGAGCGCCCACGGCGCGCCGGTCCCCCCTGCCCTCCAGCCGGGTCCGGCCCGCCCGGCGCGTCGAGGTCGTTCCCCTCCGCAGAGTCGTCGAGCACGAACGTGACGGTCTGCTGGCTGCGGCGGCGGGGCACGCTCGGAGCCTAGTCGTCACGGACGGGCGCCCCGACCTCCCCCGGGACGACCGACGGGCGTACGTTGGGAGAGCGCCCGCGGGACCGACGGAGCACCGCGCGGGAGTGCGCGAGAACCGCGAAACGGGTCGAATCCGCACCGCCAGACCCTTCTGTCTCACTCTTCGAGCAGATACTGGCTCAGATCATGGATTCCCCCTACGATCGTCAACACCATCCAGAGCGGTCGAGAGTCCTGGCTCGTTGACACCGCAGCAACCCCCCAACGGAAGCCTCCCGCGGGTACGGGTGCTACAGCCAGGTTCGATGGAGCGATTCATGACCGAGGCATCTTTCCGCGCAACCCCGCACCGCGGGGTCCTGTGCACCGTCCACCGCGCCCCGCGCACGGCCACCGTGGTCACCGCCGGCGCGCCCCTCGCCCTCCCGGCGGTCGCCCGATGAGCATCGTCGACCTGGGGCACTTCGGGCACGAGGCACCGCGACCCACGGTGTCGTTCGAGCTCATGCCCCCGCGCCGCCCCGACGCCGCGCCCAAGTTCTGGGAGACCGCGCGCCGGCTCGTCGCGACCTCGCCCGACTTCGTGTCGGTCACCTACGGCGCGGCCGGCACGGACCGCGAGACCTCGCGCCGCGTCATCAGCCAGCTCCTGCACGGCACGCCCGTGCTGCCGATCGCCCACCTGACCTGCGTGGGTGCCTCGCGCGAGGACGTCGAGGACGTCATCACGGACTTCCTCGACGCGGGAGTGCGCAGCTTCCTCGCCCTGCGCGGAGACCCGCCGCGCGACCAGCCCGACTGGCGCCCCGCCGAGGACGGCGTGCGGTCGAGCACCGAGCTCGTAGCCCTGCTGCGCGAGGTCGAGGCAGCGCGCTGCGCCGCGAGCCCGAGCGTCGCGCTGCGCGGCGCGGCCCGCCCCCTGACCATCGCGGTCGCGACGTTCCCCGACGGCAACCTCGCCGCGGGCACGAGCCGCACCCAGGAGGTGCGCCGCCTCTGGCAGAAGCAGCAGGCCGGAGCGGACTTCGCGATCACGCAGCTCTTCTACGAGGCGTCGTCCTACATCGACTTCGTCGCCGAGGCGCGCGCCGCCGGCGTGACCATCCCGATCCTCGCGGGCCTCCTGCCCATGACGGACCCGGCCCGCCTCGCACGCGTCGAGGAGCTCACGGGGGTCCCCGCGCCGCGTCGCGTCGTCGAGGCCCTCGAGGCGGAACCGGACCCGGCCGCGCGCCACGCGCTGGGCATCCGGCACTCGGTCGAGCTCGCTCGCCAGGTTCTCGCGGCCGGCGCGCCCGGCCTCCACATCTACACCTTCAACAAGCACCAAGCCGCTCTAGACCTGCTCGAGGGAGTCGACCTCGGCGGTGGGGCAGCGGGGGACGCCAGCGGCGTCTCGTCCCGCACCCCCGACCTGGCCAGCGGGCCGTGGGTCTCCGGCACTCCCCTTCCCTCCTCCGAGCCTGCCCTGGGCAGCGCATCGGTCTGACCAGTTCAGAGGTAATCACCATGAGTGCACCCACGTTCCCCTCCGGTTCCGTCCTCGGCTACCCCCGCATCGGCCCGCGCCGCGAGCTCAAGAAGGCCGTCGAGTCCTTCTGGGCCGGCAGGACCACGGCCGACGAGCTCGAGGCCACGGCCTCGGCGCTGCGCGTCGCGGCCGCCCAGCGTCTCGTCGACCTGGGCCTCGACGCCTCGTCGGGCGCCGTGCCCGGCTCGTTCTCCTACTACGACCAGGTGCTCGACGTCGTCGCTCTCCTCGGGGCGGTCCCGTCGCGCTTCGCGTCGCTCACCGACGAGAAGGGCGCGCTGGACCTCGCGGGCTACTTCACGGTCGCGCGCGGCGCGGGCGAGGACGCACCGCTCGAGATGACCAAGTGGTTCGACACGAACTACCACTACCTGGTCCCCGAGATCAGCGAGTCCACGCCGTTCCGCTTCGCGGACGACCGCATCGTGCGCCAGTTCGTCGAGGCCAAGGACGCGGGCGTCGTGACCCGGCCCGTCGTCGTCGGGCCCGTCACGTTCCTCGCGCTGTCCAAGGCCGCCGACGACAGTGCGCCCGGCTTCAGCCCGCTCTCGCGCCTCGCGGACATCCTGCCCGTGTACGTCGAGCTGCTGCGCGCCCTGGCCGCAGCCGGTGCACCGTGGGTGCAGCTCGACGAGCCGATCCTCGTCACCGACCCCGCGAACGCCGCCGAGCTCTCCGAAGCGGTCGAGTCGGCGTACCGCACGCTCGCTTCCGAGCTCGCGGTCGGTCCCGAGCGCCCCGCGATCCTCGTCGCCGCTCCCTACGGGCGGCTCGAGACCTCGCCCGGTCCCGACGGCCGCTACCTCGACTTCCTCGCGGTCCTGGCCGGGACGGACGTCGAGGCGATCGCGCTCGACGGCGTCGCCGCAGACCTTCCTGACGGCCTGCCTCTGGGGCTCGAGACGAAGACTCTCGTCCTGGGACTGATCGACGGGCACAACATCTGGCGCGCCGACCTCGCTGCGAAGCTCGACCTGCTCGAGACGTATCCGCCCGGAGCGGACCTCGGCGCAGTCGCGGTCAGTACGTCGACCTCTCTGCTGCACGTCCCGCACGACGTCGAGGACGAGACGTTCGCCGAGCCGGGCGCAGCCGCCGGCACGACCCTCGACCCGCGCCTGCGTGACTGGCTCGCGTTCGCCGACCAGAAGGTCGGCGAGATCGCGATCCTCGCCCGGGCACTGACCGAGGGGCGTGACGCGGTCGCCGAGCAGATCGAGGCGTCCCGCGCCGCGGTGGCCTCGCGCGCGGTGGCGAGCGGCGTCGTCGTGCCTGCGGTGCGCGAGCGCGCCGCAGCCCTGACCGAGGGCGACTTCTCGCGCGGCGACTACGCCGAGCGCGCGGCTGCCCAGCAGGCCAAGCTGAACCTCCCGCTGCTGCCGACCACGACCATCGGGTCGTTCCCGCAGACCCCGGAGATCCGCCGGGCGCGCGCGCTCAACGTCAAGGGCGAGCTGTCCGACGTCGACTACACGACCGCGATGCAGGACGAGATCCGCCGCGTGGTCGAGCTCCAGGAGCAGATCGGCCTGGACGTCCTGGTGCACGGCGAGCCCGAGCGCAACGACATGGTCCAGTACTTCGCGGAGAACCTCGACGGGTTCGCCGTCACCGCGAACGGCTGGGTCCAGTCCTACGGCTCGCGCTGCGTGCGCCCGCCGATCCTGTGGGGCGACGTCACGCGTCCCGCCCCCATCACGGTCGACTGGTCGACGTTCACGGCCTCGCTCACCGAGAAGCCGGTCAAGGGCATGCTGACCGGTCCGGTCACGATCCTCGCGTGGTCGTTCGTGCGCGACGACCAGCCGCTCGGCGACACGGCCAACCAGGTGGGCCTGGCGCTGCGCGACGAGATCGCGGACCTCGAGGCGGCCGGCATCGGCATCATCCAGGTCGACGAGCCCGCGCTGCGCGAGCTCCTCCCGCTGCGCAAGGACGACCAGGCCGCGTACCTCGACTGGTCGGTGAGCTCGTTCCGCCTCGCGACCGCGGGCGTCGAGGCCGAGACGCAGATCCACACGCACCTGTGCTACTCGGAGTTCGGCGAGGTCATCGGGGCGATCGACGGGCTCGACGCCGACGTGACGTCGGTCGAGGCCGCGCGCTCGCGCATGGAGATCGTGCCCGAGCTGGCCGAGGCCGGCTACGCCCGCGGGATCGGCCCGGGTGTCTACGACATCCACTCGCCGCGCGTCCCCTCGACCGAGGAGGTCACCGACCTCCTCGAGCTCGCGGTGAAGTCGATCGACTCGCGCCTCGTGTGGGTCAACCCCGACTGCGGTCTGAAGACGCGTCGCTACGAGGAGACCGTGGCCTCCCTCGAGAACCTCGTCTCGGCGACGAACGCGGTGCGCGCCCAGCTCGGCTGACGCTCGGAACACCCGGGGAGGTCTTCGCGGGCTCGAGCCTGCCCGAGGAGAGCGTGGCCACGAAGGTAGGCACTGCCTGAGATCGGCACCGCCTCACATGGACACCGCCCCACAGCGACACCGCCCGCGGCCCCGGCCGCGCGGCGGACGGAAGCCGCCGGGACGGACGAGGGGCCCAGCACCGTGCGGTGCTGGGCCCCTCGTCGTGCGTGCCGTCCGGCGTCAGCGGTCCCGGCCGGCCATCGGGATGAAGCAGCCGAGCGTGACCAGCGCGAGGCCCGCGGAGAAGATCCAGGCGTGGCCCGACTCGACCGTGAAGGCCCACCCGAAGGCGACCATCCCGCCCACGAACAGGATGAACGCCACGAGGAAGCGGGCGACGGCCCCGGCTCGCTCGGTGGCCTCGTTGCGCTGCGTCGTCTGGCTGCTCATGCTCTTCGCTCCGTACTGGTCGTGTCGTTCGGTGGGGTCTCGCGGGGTTCCCCCGCGCGAGCGGGGGGCGTCTGCCCGACGACGTCACGCACGCGAGGCGTCCGGCCGTCAGTCCAGGTAGTGCTCCACCGTACCGGCATCCCGGATCGACGCGGCATCCGGGTCACTCCCGAACTCCCTCGCGGCGTCGCGCTGTCTCAGCAGGTCCCAGCACTGGTCGAGCTCGGTCTCGATCGCGCGGAGCCGCACGTGCTCCTCCGACGCGGTGATCTCCCCACCGGCGAGCTCGTCGCGCAGGCGCCGCTCCTCCGCCACCAGGTCGCCGATGTACTGCCGGATCCCTCGGTCCTCGGTCATTCCCCCACGGTACGACCGGGGCGCGGCGCGCGCCCGACGGGTCGCCCACCGGTGTGCAGTCCGCGCGCACGGGGACGCGCGGTGCCACCGCCGACTGCTCGTCGCAACCCGAATCACCCGGAACGTGACGTGTCCGACGATCTGCGCCATTCGACGTGCGAGCCGCGCGGAACGCTGTCAAGGTAGGTGCTTACCGGCCAATAAGGCACATTCGGGACAAAAGGAGAATGACATGGGCTTCATCGCATTCATCGTTCTGGGACTGCTCGCCGGACTCATCGCTCGCGCCATCCTCCCGGGCAAGCAGACCGGGTCGATCCTCATGACGATCCTCCTCGGCATCGTCGGTGCGCTGCTCGGCGGCTGGCTCGGGAGCGTCCTGTTCTCGGCGCCCCTCGAGGAGTTCTTCTCGATCCAGACGTGGCTGCTCGCGATCGTCGGCTCGGTCATCGTGCTGGGCATCTACGGCGCGGTGCGCGGGCGCAACGGTCGTACCGCCTGACCGACCCGCTCCCCCAGGCCGTCACCGCGCGCTCGTCGCGCCCCGTCCGGCCGCGGTGGCAGAGCGAAGGGCCCGCTTCCTCGTCCTGAGGAGGCGGGCCCTTCGTGCGTCCGCCGCTACGCCACGCCCGCGGCGTACCGGGCGGGGTCCGCGTCGAACGCAGGCCCGCACCCGGCGCAGCAGAAGTAGTACCGCTCGCCCTCGTGGTCGCGATACAGGCCCGCCGCTTCGGCAGCCTTCTTGCTGACCGCGCTCCCGACCATGACCGGGCAGGTCGTCATGTCGTCGCTCGCCGCTCCGGGAACGGTCTCGGAGCCTGTGCCCGCCACGTCCGGGTCGGCCGTGCCGGTGCTGCAACAGCTCGTGGGCGCCGGGGGTTCGTTCGTCATCGTGGGTGATTCCCTTCGTGGTTCCAGTGGGTGTGAGGGTCGGGGCGTCACGGTCTGGCGACGCTCCGGAACCCGCGCAGGCGCAGGCTGTTGCCGACGACGAAGACGCTCGACAACGCCATCGCCGCCCCTGCGAGCATGGGGTTGAGCATGCCGAGCGCCGCGACGGGGATGGCCGCGACGTTGTAGGCGAAGGCCCAGAAGAGGTTGGTCTTGATCGTCCCGAGCGTCTTGCGGGACAGGCGGATCGCGTCGACCGCGCTCCGCAGGTCGCCGCGCACGAGCGTGATGTCGGACGCCTCGATCGCGACGTCGGCACCCGTGCCCATGGCGAGCCCGAGGTCGGCCTGGGCGAGGGCGGGGGCGTCGTTGACGCCGTCACCGATCATCGCGACGGTCTTCCCCTCGCGCTGGAGGCGGGTCACCACGTCGACCTTGTCCTTCGGGAGGACCTCGGCGATGACCTCGTCGATACCTACCTCCGCGGCGATCCGCCGGGCGACGGCCTCGTTGTCGCCGGTGAGCAGCACGGGGGTCAGCCCGATGCCCTTGAGCTGCGCGATCGCCTCGGCGCTCGTCGGCCGGACCGTGTCGGCCACGACGAGGATGCCTCGCGCCCGACCGTCCCACCCCACCGCGACGACCGTCTTGCCCTCGCCCTCGGCGCGGGCCTTGGTGGCGGCCAGACCGTGGCTCAGCTCCTGCGACCACTCGGCGAGCAGCGACTCGCGGCCCACCAGGACGGCATGGCCGTCGACGACGCCCTGCACGCCCTTGCCCTCGACGTTCGCGAAGTCCTCGGGTGTCGGCAGGGCACCGACCTCCTGCGTGGCGCCCTTGGCGACCGCCTGAGCGATCGGGTGCTCGGACGCGTCCTCGAGCGCGCCGGCGAGCCGGAGCAGCTCGGCACGATCGACCCCGGGCTCGACGAGCACGTCGACGAGCGTCATCCTGCCGGTCGTGACCGTGCCCGTCTTGTCCAGTACGACGGTGTCGATCGTGCGGGTGGACTCGAGCACCTCCGGGCCCTTGATGAGGATGCCCATCTGCGCGCCGCGGCCGGTGCCGACCAGGAGAGCGGTCGGTGTGGCGAGCCCCAGGGCGCAGGGGCACGCGATCACGAGGACCGCGACCGCCGCGGTGAACGCCGCGGTCACGGGGAACCCGGCGCCCAGCCAGCCCCCCAGCGTGAGGGCCGCGACCACGATCACGACCGGGACGAACACGCCGGAGATCCTGTCGGCCAGACGCTGCACCTCGGCCTTGCCGGTCTGGGCGTCCTCGACGAGCCGGGCCATCTGCGCGAGCTGCGTGTCCGACCCGATCCGGGTCGCACGGACCACGAGCCGACCGCCCGCGTTCGTCGTGGCGCCGGTGACGGTGTCTCCCGCGGAGACCTCGACCGGTACCGACTCCCCGGTGAGCATGGACTCGTCCACGGCGGACGTGCCGGTCACCACGACGCCGTCCGTGGCGATCTTCTCGCCCGGGCGGACGACGAACTCGTCGCCGACCTGCAGGTCCTCGACGGGGATCTTGGTCTCGACCTCTCCGCGCAGGACCGAGACCTCCTTCGCGCCGAGCTCGAGCAGTGCGCGCAGAGCCGCGCCGGCCTGCTTCTTGGAGCGCTTCTCGAAGTACCGGCCGGCGAGGATGAACATCGTGACCCCGGCCCCCACCTCGAGGTAGATGTTCGCCGCACCGTCGGACGGTGCCAGCGAGAGCTCGAACGGGTGCGTCATGCCCGGGGTGCCCGCGGTGCCGAAGAACAGCGCGTACAGCGACCACAGGAACGCCGCGGAGGTGCCCATCGAGATCAGGGTGTCCATCGTCGCGGCGCCGTGCTTGAGGTTCACCCACGCCGCCTTGTGGAACGGCCAGGCCGCCCACACGATCACGGGCGAGGCGAGCGCGAGCGACGCCCACTGCCAGTACGTGAACTGCCAGGCCGGGACCATGGCCATCGCGATGACCGGCACGGTCAGCACGACCGCTCCGATCAGACGGTGGCGCAGCGAGGTCAGCTCGGGGTCGTCCTCCTCACCTCCTCCTGCGGGTCCTCCGTCCTTGCGCCCGCCTCGGGGCGCGGGCAGGGCGGCGGTGTACCCGGTCTTCTCGACCTCGGCGATCAGCACCGCCGGGTCGTACCCGTCCGGGACCGTGACCCTGGCCTTCTCGGTCGCGTAGTTCACGGTCGCGACCACCCCGTCGAGCGTGTTCAGCTTCTTCTCGATCCGCATCGCGCAGGACGCGCAGGTCATCCCACCGATCTCCAGCTCGACCCCTGTGGTCACGCCCGCGGGCGCTGTTGTGCTCATGTGCAGCTCCTTCTCTCGACTGGTGGGAATGGGTCGGGCCCTTTGGGTCAGGGGCCCTGCGGGTGCGAGACGTCGCCGTGCCCGCCCGTCTCGGTCCCCCCGTTCCAGCCGGCCACGGCACTCTCCGGCACGACGGCGCCGGCGACGCCGAACGCGCTGCCGAAGGCCACGACGAGCCCGAGCCCGTAGAGGGTCAGTCGCACACCGGTCCTCATGCCGATCGCACGGCCGAGTAGCCGGCCTCCTCGACCGCGGCCAGGACCTGCGCGTCGTCGACGGGCTGGGGTCCCGTCACGACGAGCCGACCCGTCTGCGCGCTCACCTGGATGTCCTCGACCCCGGCGACCTGTCCGACCTCCTCGCGGATCGACAGCTCGCAGTGGCCGCACGTCATGCCCGACACCTGGTACTCGTTCGTGGCCATCGCGGAGCCTCCCTCTCGTGAATCGATACCCCCACCGGGTACCTCTGGACCGTGAATGTATACCCCTTGGGGGTATAGCGCAAGCACGACCCTCCCCCGGGGCTCGCGACAGGGAAGCGCCTCGAGCGATCAGCGAGGACTGGACGGTCAGATACCCCTATGGGGTAGTTCCAGGTCGAGCCGGAAGCCGCTCATCAGCGTGTTCGCCCATCCTTGACACCCATACCCCCTATGGGTATAGGTTCTGCGACGCCGGGCCCGCCGGCCGTTCCTCAGGAGGAGAGCTCATGTCTACCCATCCACCCCTGTCGCCGACGAAGCGGTGGCTCGGCCTGGCGTTGATCGCCACGGCGCAGTTCGTCGTCATCATGGACACGTCGATCATCGGCGTCGCGCTGCCGGACATCCAGAGAGATCTCGGGTTCACGCCGGAGTCCTTGTCGTGGGTGTTCAACGCCTACGTGGTCGCGTTCGGCGGCCTGCTCCTGCTGGGCGGCCGCCTCGCCGACGTGTTCGGTGCCCGGAAGATCTTCGCGCTGGGCTGGGTCGTGCTGATCGTCGGATCGATCCTGGCGGGAGCCGCGAGCAGCATCGGGCTCGAGATCACGGGCCGCGCGATCCAGGGCGCCGGTTCCGCGATGATCGCGCCCGCCGCACTGACCCTGCTGATGATGCTCTTCGGCGGGAGCCGTGACCTCCCCAAGGCCTTCGCGGTCTACGGCGCAGCGGCTCCGGTCGGAGGCAGCGCCGGGGTCTTCCTCGGAGGGGTCCTCACCGAGTACGCGAGCTGGCCCTGGGTCTTCTACGTGACCGTGCCGATCGCGGTCCTCGTGCTCGCGTTCACCGCGACGACGCTCCCGCGCACCCCCCGGAAGCCCTCGGGCTCGATCGACGTCGCCGGGGCGCTCACCGTGACGGCCGGGCTCGCTGCTGTCGTCTACGCCGTGGTCAACGCCCCGGAGGTCGGCTGGCTCACCGCACCCACCCTCGGCGTGCTGGCCGGAGGCATCGGCCTGCTCGGCATCTTCTTCGTCATCCAGGCACGAAGCCGCAACCCGCTGCTCCGCCTCGGGCTGCTCCGCGCTCCCCAGCTCGGCGCGGCGAACGGGGCGCAGCTCCTGCTGGGGGCCGCGTGGGTCTCGATGTGGTTCTTCCTGAACCTCTACCTGCAGCAGGTCCTCGGTGCGAGCTCCTTCGCGGCGGGCGCTGCGCTCCTCCCGATGACCGGTCTCGTCGTGCTGGTCATGCTGGCCTGGGCTCCGCGGCTCCAGCAGAGGTTCGGCGCGCGGTCGCTCGTCGTGACGGGCCTCCTCCTGCTGGCGGCCGGACTCGTGTGGCTCTCGTTCGTCCGTCCTGACGGCAGCTACGTGGTCGACGTCCTGCCCGCGTCGCTCCTGGCAGCGCTCGGCATGTCCCTCGCGTTCGTCCCCTCGCTCGGCACCGCCATCAACGCCGCACCCGCGGCCGAGACGGGCGTCGCGTCGGGCCTCGTGAGCACGAGCTATCAGATCGGTTCCGCCCTCGGGCTCGCGGCGCTCACGGCCGTCGTCCACGTCGTCTCCGGTACCGACCCCTCACGGGTCGACCTGACCCAGGGGTACTCCGCGGCGTTCGTCGGGGCGGGAGCCCTCGCCCTGGTCGGAGCGGTCGTGACGGCCGTCGCGATGTCGAGGCCCCGCGTGCCCGTCGCCGCGTCCGACGGAACGATCGGCCGCTAGCCGCCGGCTCCGCGACGAAGGTCGCAGGGCGCCTCGCACGACGGCCGAGCCCGCTCGACGCCGGGGTCCGGGTCCACACGGCAGAGATGCCCGGTGGCCCCGGGCCGCGGCCCCCGCCCGGCCCACCAGGTCCGGGAGCGGGCGGGCGGCCCGCAGCCACCCGCCCGGCCGGGCCACCCCACCCGGCCGGGCCACCCGACGCCAGATCCCCCGAGCAGGGTCACCGTCCTGGGATGTCGCCCGCCCACCCGGCCGCCTGCCGCGTCCGCCCCGCGACGAACGCGACGGTGAGCCCGATGACCAGCGCGGTCGTGTGCCCCACCGCCGTGAAGCTCCGCGCCAGGAACCCGGGGCCGACCCAGTACACGACGACGAACGCGATCCACCACCAGCGCCACCGACGCGGCACCACCACGGTGAGGAACCCCATCACGGTCGCCATGACGTAGCTGACCCCGACGTCGTCGACCCTCGCGACGCCCGGGTTGACGAACCCGTGGAAGATCCCTGTCGTCAGGACCATGGCCGTGAAGACCGTCGCCCCGACGTGCCCCATGAACCCGACCGCGAGCGCCCCGAGCCGACCGACGAAGCGCTGTGCGTAGGCCAGCACCACGAGGAGCTGGACCACCAGGAGCACCTCGCCCGCGCTCGAGATGACGAACGCGCTCGCGAGGAGCACCGAGAAGGGGCGGTCGCGGAGGTTCGCAAGGTTGGTGCTCGTGTCCTCCAGGACCTGGTCGCGGGTCCCCTCGGGGAGGAACCACAGCACGGCCGCGACCACGAGGACCACGGAGCAGTAGGCGATCGCGAGGTCGGCCCGGCGGACGGTACGCCACACGTCGGTCAGCGCGTGGCGCACGAGCTGCGGGGCGCTCGCGCTCCCCGTCGGGGCGTCCGTCATCTCGCCACCGTACGTCGGGGCGGGCCGGCGAGCGCTCCGAGGGTGCCCCCGCCCGCCCGCCGCCCGCGGTCGCCCGGCGCGACCACGACGGAGGGTGACCGATATCCCCTGGGGCTGCTCCGCCGTCGGGCGTACCATCGACGGAGAGCTGTGCCGTGGGACGAGCCCACGGCCACCTGATCTTGGAGCGCATCACGATGCAGCGAGGAAGCGGGGCGGCCGTCCTGGCCTGCTCGGGCGCGGGCCGGACGCCCGCCCAGCACGCCTGACGCCCCACGGCGCCACCCCCGACGGACCGCACGGTCACGTCGGTCGATCGGCGTACCTCGGCGGACGTCCCGTCCCCCGGTGACTTCGTGTCGCCGGACGGACCGGCCCCCTCCTGCCGTCGCTCGACGCACGCACCTGCCGACCCTCGTCGGCCGAGCAGCGCGCCGCGCTCACGACGGCCCCTCCGTACGAGAGTGGTAGAACCATGAACCCCCTGACCGAGAAGCAGATCCGCGCGTCCTTCGTGAACGCCTCGCGCCGTGAGGCGTCCCAGCTCACGCTCCCCTCCGACCTGGCGGACCTGCGCTGGGACCGCCTCGACTACCTCGGATGGGTCGACCGCAAGGCGCCGCTGCGCGCCTACGTCGTCCTGACCGTCGACGACGCCCTGGTGGGTCTCGCGCTGCGCGCCCCCGAGGGCACGGCGTCGCGTCGCCGCGCGGTGTGCGCGTGGTGCGAGGACGTCATCGCGACCGACGACGTGTCGCTGTACGTCGTGCGCCGCGCCGGCACGGCCGGTCGCAACGGCGACACGATCGGCACCCTGATCTGCACGGAGTTCGGCTGCTCCAGGAACGTGCGCCGCAAGCCGACCATCGTCGAGGCCGGGCAGGACCCGGCCGGGCTCGTCGAGCGACGCATCGCGGGCCTGCGCGAGCGGTCCGTGAAGTTCACGCGCGAGGTCCTGCGCGAGGTCTGACCGCGCGCGGTCATGTTTCGCGGGTCGGTGCCGGGCGTCCGGCACCGCCCCGCGGTCGCCACACCCGGGACACCTGTCGCGGCTAGGCTCCCGTCATGCTCCGCCTCGAGAACGCCACGTACCTCGTCCACGACCTCGACGACGCCATCGCCTTCTTCACGGACGCGCTCGGCTTCACGCTGCGCCAGGACGAGACCTTCGAGGGCGGGTGGCGCCGCGTCGTCGTCGGCCCGGGTGCCGGGACCGACGCGGACGGCGAGGGCACGGGCCTGGTCCTTGCCCTCGCGACGTCCGACGACGCGCGCGCCCGCGTGGGGCGGCAGGCGGGCGACGAGGTCGCCTTCTTCCTCCAGACCGACGACTTCGCGGCCCAGCACGCGCGCATGCTCGCGCACGGGGTGCGCTTCCGCGAGGAGCCCCGCCACGAGGCCTACGGGACGGTCGCGATCTTCGAGGACCTGTACGGCACGGCGTGGGACCTCATCCAGCCGCCGCACGCCTGACCTGCCGCACGGTGGGACGCTCTCGCCCGCGGTCACCCCACGGTTTCACTACCGAGTAGATACTCGGTAGTGTCGGTCGTGGTGCCACGGCCCCCGACGACGTGGGGCACCGGCCACGCGACGAAGGGTGAGAGATGGACAAGATCTTCTACGGCACGGCCTACTACGACGAGTACCTGCCGTACGACCGCATCGCCACGGACACGACGATGATGACCGAGGCCGGGCACACCGTGATCCGCATCGCGGAGTCGACGTGGAGCACGCTCGAGCCCCAGCCCGGGGTCCTGGACTTCTCGCACGTCGACCGCGCTCTCGACGCCGCGGCCCGCGCCGGGCTCGACGTGATCGTCGGCACCCCGACCTACGCCGTGCCCGCGTGGCTCGTCGCGTCCTACCCCGAGGTGCTCGCCGAGACGAGCACGGGCCGCGGGCGCTACGGCGCGCGCCAGATCATGGACATCACGCACCCCGCGTTCCGGCTGCACGCCGAGCGCATCATCCGTGCGCTCGTGGACCACACGGCGCAGCACCCCGCGGTCGTCGGCTTCCAGCTCGACAACGAGACCAAGTTCTACGACACCGCGTCGCCCGCGGTGCAGCGCTCGTTCGTCAAGCACCTGCGCACGCTGTTCGACGACGACCTCGGCGCGCTCAACGAGGCGTACGGGCTCGACTACTGGTCCAACCGCGTCGACGCGTGGGAGGACTTCCCCGACGTGCGCGGCACGGTCAACGGCTCGCTCGGCGCAGCGTTCGACCGCTACCGCCGCGGGCTGGTCGACGAGTACCTGGGCTGGCAGGCCCAGATCGTGCGCGAGTACGCGCGCGACGACCAGTTCCTCACGCAGAACTTCGACTTCGACTGGTCGCCCGGCTGGTCCTACGGCCTGCAGCCCGCGGTCGACCACTTCAGCGCGGCGCGGACGGTCGACGTGGCCGGGGTCGACATCTACCACCCCACGCAGTCGCGCCTCACGGGCAAGGAGATCGCGTTCGGCGGCGACATGACCCGCTCGATCAAGGACGGTGCGAGCTACCTCGTCCTCGAGACCCAGGCGCAGGGCCAGATGGGCTGGCTGCCCTACCCGGGCCAGCTCCGCCTCCAGGCCTACAGCCACCTCGCGTCCGGCGCGTTCGGCGTCATGTACTGGCACTGGCACTCGATCCACAACTCGTTCGAGACGTACTGGAAGGGCCTGCTCTCGCACGACCTCGAGCCCAACCCCACGTACGAGGAGTCGGGGGTCGTCGGGCGCGAGTGGGCCGAGCACGGCCAGTCGCTGCTGCACCTGCGCAAGACGAACCGTGTCGCGATCATGGTCAGCAACGAGGCCCTCACCGCGCTGCGCTGGTTCACGCTCGAGACGGGGTTCATCGACGGGGTCTTCGGCTCGTCGATCGGCTACAACGACGTGCTGCGCTGGGTCTACGACGCCCTGTTCGACCTGAACGTCGAGGTGGACTTCGTCCCGCCGCACGTCGAGGACCTCTCCCAGTACGCGATGGTCGTGACACCCGCCCTGTACACGACCCCCGAGTCGACCCTCGCGACGCTGCGCGCGTACGTCGAGCAGGGCGGCCACCTGGTCTCGACGTTCCGCACCGCAGTCGCCGACGAGCACGTCAAGGTCTGGCACGACCGCGCGCCCCACGGGCTCACGGACGTGTTCGGCATGACCTACAACCAGTTCACGACGCCCGACGGCGCCCGCCTCGCCCCCGCAGGCCGGCTCGCCGACGCGGTCGACGGCACGCCCGAGGCCCGGACGCTGCTCGAGCTCCTGCGGCCCGAGGGGGCCGAGGTCCTCGCGACCTACGACCACCCCGCCTGGGGCGAGTACGCCGCGATCACGCGCCACCGCTTCGGTGGGGGCACCGCGACGTACCTCGGCACCATGACCGAGCCCGAGGTCCTGCGCGACGTGCTCGGCGCCCTGCTGCGCGACGCCGACCTGTGGTCGTGGCCCCAGGACCTCGCGGGTCGCGTCACGGTCCGTCGAGGCACCAACAGCCGTGGCCGGGAGCTGACGTACCTGCTCAACTACTCGGCGAGCACGGTCGAGGTCCCGTCCCCGGTCACCGCGACCTCGGTGCTCGACGGCGCCCGGGTCACCGAGGGCGACGTGCTCGCCGTCGGGCCGTGGGACCTGGTGGTCCTCGAGGGCTGACCCCGCCGCGCACGACGCCCGACGGCGAAGGCCGGTCGCCCCTCCTGCGGGAGGGGCGACCGGCCGTCGTGCTCCGCGGCCGTGCCCGGTTTCCGCGGATGTCCGGCCCCCCGCGGGTTCCCGACGCACGGTCAGGTGCACCGTTGCGCAGGGGCGCGCGGCGCCGGGCACGGCTCCGCCCTCCGCCCCGGCGGGGACGGAGGGCGGAGGGTGGCCCGTCAGGCCGGGACGACGAACGTGTTGAGCGAGCGCGGCGCGAGCGTCGCGGTGAACGACCGCGACCCGTCCTCGGGGTCGGTGAACGAGAACGGCTCGGCGCGGTCGAGCGCGTTCTGCACGACCACGGCCACCGAGCCGTCCGGGTTCTCGTAGGCCGACCCCTGGGCCGCGAACCGACCCGTCGTGCCCAGCTGGACGGCGCCGGGGCGCACGCCCGCGCTGTAGTGCTTGAGCACGTAGTACTCCGGGTTCCGGGTGAACGTGCGCGTGGCCGGGTCGACCGTCACGAGCGAGTTCTGCGGCCAGCCCCACGTGCTCAGCCCGCCGGGCTCGAGCGCCATGTTCCAGTACGTGTATCCCGTCGCGCCGTGCTGCAGGTAGTGGCGCACCAGGTGGAAGACGTACTCGGCGTCCTGCCACGCGTTGTCGCCGAACCCGCACTCGGACTCGGTCTGCATGATGTCGAGCTCGGGCCACGCCTCGTGCGTGCGGGCGATCGCGTGCTGCCCGGCCCACTGGTAGCCGACGCCCGCGAGATGACGGCGGGCCTCGTCGTCGAACAGGATGTTGTCGACGAAGCGCGCGTAGTTCGTGAGCTTCTGCCCGGCGGCCGTGAACGCCATGTCCTCGGGGCCGTTGAGCGTGCCCAGGTAGATGTCGACGTCGAGCCCCGACGCCTCGACGACCGGGCCCAGGTGGTCGCGCACGAACGTGCGCAGCTGCTCCGAGCTCCACACGCACGACGGGAACTTCTGGTCCGCGAAGACCTCGTTCTGGATGTGGACCTGGTCCACGCGGATCCCCCGCGCCGCGTACTCCTCCACGAACCGCACGAAGTAGCGTGCGTACGCGTCGAGGTTCTCGGGCGTCATGACGAGCGTGCCGAAGTTGTACGCGGGCGGGTTCTTCATCCACGTGGGCGGGCTCCACGGCGAGCAGTGCAGCACCATGTCGTCCTGGTAGCGCTGCGCCTGGCGGATGTAGGGGATGACCGCCTCCTCGTCGCGCTCGACGCTGAAGTGCTCGAGCGCGAGGTCGCCGGGCACCTCGTCGTAGCTGTACCAGGACGACGCGAAGTCGTTGGCCCCGATCGCCGACCGGTTGACCCGCAGGTTGAGCTCGTCGGGGTGGAAGAGCTCGCGGTAGACCTGCTCCTGGTCCGCCTCCGAGAGCGAGGAGATCGCGCGGTACCCGAGCTCGTTGAACGTGCCGCCGAACCCGCGGATCGGTCGGCCGCGCGCACCCGTCAGGGTCAGTCCGCGGTCGGCCGTCGCTCCGGGGGTGGGCTCACCTCCGTCCTGCCAGCGTGCGTCGTCGGTCGAGGTCACCCAGGTGGTCACGTCGTTCTCCTCAGGGATCGGGCGGGGCGGGCCCAGCGGGCCCGAGCGGGCAGAGCAGTGGTGCGGCAGTGGTGTGGCGGTAGGGCGTGGCGGGAGCGGGCAGGCTCAGCGCACGCTCTTGATGCGCGTGATGAAGAACGCGCCGAGCAGGGCCGCGACGATCGAGACCGGGAAGACGAGCGAGTAGCTGCCGGTCGCGACCACGAGCGCCGAGGTGACGAGCGGGCCGACGGTCTGCCCGGCCGTCGTCGAGAGGTTGAGGATGCCGAGGTCCTTGCCGGCCTCCTCGTCGTTCGGGAGGACGTCGACGTTGAGGGCCTGGTCCACCGAGGTGTAGACGCCGTAGCCGAACCCGGCGATGCCCGCGAACAGGAACATGCCCATGGGCGAGGGCCAGATCCACGGCATCGCGATACCCACCGCGAAGAGCACGCTCGAGACCACGACGGGCAGCTTGCGGCGCCCGATCCGGTCCGAGATCGGCCCTGCGACCACGGCGCCGAGCAGCGAGACGACGAGCAGGATGCCGGACATCGTGGCGATCGTGACGGCCGACTCCGCGACGGTCTGACCCACGTGGTCCTGCACGATGTAGAGCTGGTAGGCCATGATCATCTGGTAGCTGACCAGCATGAACAGGCGCCCCGCGAACGCGAGGTAGAAGTCCGGGGCCTTGCGCGGCGGACGGAACGAGAGCAACAGCTCCTTGAGCCCGCCGGCCGCGGGGGGCAGGTCCTGGGCCGAGCGCTCGCGCGGCCAGACGACGAGCGCGACGACCGCGCCGCCGATCATGAAGGCGCCACCGAGCACGAACCCGGGCACGGCGTTGGTGATGAACAGCGCGCCGACGAGCGAGCCGAGCGGGGCACCGGCCGCGAGGCCACCGCCGTAGAACGCGGACATGGTGCCGCGCAGGCTCTTGGGCACGCGGTCTGCGAGCACCGCGACCGCGGGGGCGAGCATCATGTTGAGGCCGACCATGCTCAGGCAGTAGGCCAGCGTGATGAGCCCTGCGCTGGGCAGGAAGCCGACCAGGGTCAGCGAGACGCCGCCCAGGACGGCACCGCCGAGGATCCAGGGGGCGCGGCGGCCGAACCGGCTGCGCGTGCGGTCCGAGAGGTTGCCGAACACGAGGTTCGACACGAGCGAGACGATCGCCGTGATCGCGCTGATCGACCCGAGGAGGGTCTCGGGCGACTCGACGCCGATGTCCCGCAGACGCTGGGGCAGGAGGACGGCCGCGACGATCTGGAGGCCCACGATCCACAGGAGGCCGAACGCCAGGAAGCCGGCGCCGAACCGGAGGACGCGGCCGCGCGTCAGGGGGCGCCCGGTGTCGGGAGCAAGATCCTCGGTCATGCTCTGCGCCGAGGGGTCGTCCACCGTGACGACGGGGTGTGCATCCATGTCAACCTTCTTTGGTCGAGGCAGCTCGTTCTGCCGTTGGCGCGGGGTCGGACAACTCCACGCCGAGCCGTCGATACCCGGCACGGAAAAGCCTTACCGAGTACCTACTAGATAGAAGGGAACGTAGGACTCCCCCGGCGAGGCTGTCAACTCCCCGAGCGCCGCGAGGCGCCCCGCGGAACGGCCGGCTCCACATCGCGAGACACCCGCCGTCACCGGGCTCCACGGACGGCCGGGCGCCGCACGGCCCACCTCCGCGGCCCCCTGCCCTCGGCCCTGACCTGCGGGTGCGCTAGCGTCAGGGAATGCCCAGCACCACGCAGGAGACCCCTCGCCGCCGCGTCCGCCTGACCCCTGACGAGAGGCGTGCGCAGATCCTCGAGGCCGCCGCGCGGATCGTCGCCGAGAAGGGCTTCTACGGTCTGTCGCTCCAGGACGTGTGCGACGCCGTCGGGCTCTCCCAGCCCGGCCTGCTGCACTACGTGCGCAACAAGGAGGGGCTGCTCCAGCTGCTCGTCGAGCAGCGGTACGACCGCCGCTTCGACCCCGACGACTTCATCGCGACGGGAGACCCCGCCGCGACCCACCCCGACGGCGTCTCGCTCCCCGCGTACCTGCGCTACCTGGTGCGGAACAACGCGCGCACCCCCGAGCTCATCCGCCTCTACATGGTGCTCGGCGCCGAGGCCGCCTCGCCCGAGCACCCGGCCCACGAGTACTTCTCGCAGCGCCCCGACGGCGTGTGGTGGCTCTACTCGCAGACCACCTGGCGCCTGCCCCCCGAGGTCGGGCCCTGGGAGGACCAGCGCGGCCTGGTCGAGATGTGCATCGAGGCCATGGACGGGGTCCAGGTCCGGCTCTTCCGCGACCCGCCGGTCGAGCTCGAGGACCAGTGGGCCCGGTTCGAGCAGGTCCTGTTCCCCTCGCCCGTGTGGGACGACTACCGCTGAGGAGCCGCACACCAAGAGTTACCGGTCGGTAGGCTTTCGGGGTACGCTACCGAGTAACCACTCGGTAGGAATTCAGGTCGAGGTCGACCGTGGCACGTCGCCGACGACGGTCGGGCTCACGCCTGCGCCTGCTCCCCACCACCGAAGGACCGCTCCGTGCGCAATCCCCTGATCCCTGGCTTTCACCCCGACCCCAGCGTGTGCCGCGTGGGCGACGAGTACTTCATCGCGACGTCCACGTTCGAGTACCTCCCGGGCATCCCGATCTTTCGGTCCACCGACCTCGAGCACGTCGAGCTCCTGACCCACGTCGCGGTGCGCGACGGTCAGCTCGGCACGACCGGCGTGCCGACCGGCGGAGGCACCTGGGCCCCCACGATCCGGCACCACGACGGCAGGTTCTACCTGGTCGTGCCGGACATGATGGGCACGGGACGGGGCAACGTCCTCTTCACGGCCGACGACCCGGCCGGCCCGTGGTCCGACGGGGTCGTCATGGACGTGTTCGGCATCGACCCCGACATCGCCTGGGACGACGAGGGCACGTGCTACATCACCATGTCGGGCCTCGGGTTCGAGGAGGACGGCACGGCGGTCCACCTCGGCATCACCCAGGTCCGGCTCGACACCGAGACAGGGGCCGCGCTGAGCGAGCCGCGCCCGCTGTGGTCGGGCACGGGCGGCATGTTCCCCGAGGCGCCGCACCTCTACCAGGTGGGCGACCACTGGTACCTCATGATCGCCGAGGGCGGCACCGAGCGCGGGCACGCCGTGACGATCGCGCGCGGCCCGTCGCCCGAGGGGCCGTTCGAGGGGTGCCCGCACAACCCGCTCGTCACGGCGCGCGGTTCCGACCGCCCCGTGCAGAACACGGGCCACGGCGACCTGGTCCAGCTTCCCGACGGTTCGTGGGCCATGATGCTGCTGGGCACGCGCCCGCGCTCCATGACGCGAGCGTTCGCCCCCATGGGCCGCGAGACCTTCATCACCCCCGTGACCTGGGACGACGAGGGGTGGCCGCACGCCGAGCCCGTGGTGCTCGACGAACGGCACGAGCCGGTCGAGCACACGGTCACCTTCCCGTCCGACGCGCCGTCGTCGCTCGACGGGTTCGACGGCGAGGTCGTCGCCGTGCGCGCCTTCCCCCGGGACGTCGCCGACCTGGAGGCCCGCCCGGGGTGGGCCCGGCTGCGCGGCACGGGCGAGGGCATGGAGGCGACCCACCCGACCTTCCTGGGGATCAGGCAGGTCACCGAGGCCTGCACCGTGACCACGACCGTCGACGTCTCCGAGGGCGCGGGCGGCCTGTCGATGCGCTACGACGAGAGCTCGCACCTCGACCTCGAGGCGACGACCGACGTCGTGACCCTGACGATGACGGCCCGCGGCCTCGCCCAGTCCTGGAGCCGTGAGCGCACCAGCCCCGACGAGCCGGCGCGCCTGCGCATCGTCGCGGACCCGCCGCTCGTCGGCAAGGCCGTGCTGGGCGCCTCGTGCGACCGCCTGCGCGGCGAGGTCTGGGAGGACGGCGGGTGGGTCGAGGTCGGCGGGGTCGACGGCGCGTTCCTCTCCTCGGACTTCTGCGAGTCGTTCACCGGTCGGGTCGTGGGCCCGTACGCCCGCGAGGGCGTCGTCGACGTCGCCGAGATCGCGTACGCCGGTCAGGACGTCGTGCGCTGAGGCACACGACACCCGCGCCGGGTCGGCGGTTGCCGACCCGGCGCGCCGACGCGGGCCGGGCGGTAGCGTCGGACGCATGACCCTTCCGCCCCGGAACCGCCCGTTCTCGCAGGTCGACGTCTTCACGACGACCCCCTACCGGGGCAACCCGGTCGCGGTGGTGCGTGACGCCGTCGGGCTGGAGGACGACCAGATGGCCGCGTTCGCCCGCTGGACCAACCTCTCCGAGACCACGTTCCTGCTCCCCCCGTCCGCCGAGGGCGCGGCCGCGGGAGCCGACTACCGCCTGCGCATCTTCACGCCCGCGGGCGAGCTCCCGTTCGCGGGGCACCCGACGCTCGGCTCGTGCCACGCGTGGCTCGCAGCGGGCGGGACGCCGCGCGAGCCGGGGGTCGTGGTCCAGGAGTGCGGGATCGGCCTGGTGCCGCTGCGACGCGACGCGTCGTCCGCCCCGCCCGACGGCGGAGCCGCCCCGGGTGGTCGGCTCGCCTTCGCGGCGCCCGGCCTCCTCACGGACGAGCCCGTCGACCTCTCGACCCTCGCTGCGATCACGCGCGCGCTCGGTCTCGAGGCGCGCGACGTCGTCGACCACCGGTTCCTCGACAACGGGCCCGGGTGGCGCGTGCTCCTGCTCGGCTCGGCCGAGAAGGTCCTCGCGCTCGACCCCGACTTCACGGGGCTGGGCGACCTGGCGATCGGCGTCGTCGGGCCGTACGCCGCGCTCGGCGACGGGCGCTACGACGGACCCGACGGTGCGGCGGTCGAGGTGCGCGGCTACGCGCTCGACATGGGCATCCCCGAGGACCCGGTCACGGGCAGCCTCAACGCGGTCGTCGGGCAGTGGCTCATGCCCGACGGGCTGCTCCCGCAGGCGTACGTCGCGAGCCAGGGGACGGCGCTCGGGCGGGCCGGGCGCGTCCACGTGACGCGCGACGACTCGCAGACGGTGTGGGTCGGTGGCGACGCCGTGACGTGCATCGAGGGGACCGTGCTGCTCTGAGCCCGGCGTCGTCCCGCCCAGGGAAACAGTGAGAGAGCGCGATCCCACGCGGCATAGAGTTCATCCAATGTCAGGAAACCTTGCAGTCGGTCGCGCCCGCTGGTCGTTGATGGCGCTCTTCGCGCTCTTCGGCATCGTGGGCACGAGCTGGATGACGCGGCTGCCCTCGATCCGCGACGCGCTCGGGGTCTCCTCGGCCCAGCTCGGGCTGATCCTCATCGTGGGTGCGGTCGGCGCCCTGTTCGCGGTGGTCTCGACGGGCGCGATCGTGTCCCGGTTCGGCAGCCGCAGCACCCTCGTGGCGGCCACGGCCCTCAACCTCGTGGCCCTGCTGCTCGTCGCGTGGGGCACCGCGGTGGGCAGCGTCGGCATCTTCGCCGTCGGCGCTTTCCTCAACGGCGTGAGCGGTGCGCTCATGAACGTGCCCATCAACCTCAACGGCGCGCTCGTCGAGCAGCAGGTGGGGCGCGCGATCCTGCCGCACTTCCACGCGGCCTTCTCGATCGGTGCGGGCGCGGGCGCCCTCGTGGGTGCAGCGTTCTCCGCAGCCCACATCCACATCTCGGTGCAGCTCGTGATCGTCACGGTCGCGGTCGCGGTCGCGCGCGCCGTGACGATCGGACCCGCGACGGTGTTCGCTCCCGAGCGTCGGGCCGGTGCCACGACCACGCCGGGCGTGAGCCCGGCCGACCTCGAGCACGACCTCGCCGAGTCCCCCGCGGGCGGTGCGACCGAGCCCGCGGTGTCGGGGGCCGTCGTCGACGCGGCGGACGGCGCGTCCGGCGCGGAGGCATCGCGAGCCGCCGCCGGAGCCGCCTCGGCCGGTGCGACCGGCGGCTCCGACGGTGGCAGCACCGCCCGAGGCGCCCGGGACATCCGGGCCACGGCGCAGAAGCCGCCCCGGCGCGGCGCGGGCATGCGCTCGGCCCTGTCCGCGTGGCGCGAGCCGCGGACCATCCTCATCGGCCTGGTCCTGCTGGCTTCGTCGCTGTCCGAGGGGTCGGCGGGCAACTGGCTCTCGATCGCCATGGTCGACGGCTTCGAGGTGCGCGAGGCGGTGGGCGCCATGGCCTACGGGACGTTCGTGGGTGCCATGACCGTCTTCCGCTTCGCCGGGACGGGCCTCATCGACCGGTTCGGTCGCGTCACGGTGCTGCGTGCCTCGGGCGTCTCGGCCCTCGTGGGCCTCCTGCTGTTCGGCCTGGCCCCGCAGATCTGGCTCGCATGGTGCGGGATCGTGCTGTGGGGCTGCGGCGCGGCCCTGGCCAACCCGATCGCGATCGCCGCGGCGTCCGACGACCCGCTGCGCTCGCCCGCACGCGTGTCCGTCGTGACGTCGTTCAGCTCGTTCGCCCAGCTCACCGCTCCCCCGGTGCTCGGCCTCCTCGCCGACGAGATCGGGGGCCGCTACGCGCTCCTGACCATCTGCGCGGCCATGGTGCTGAGCCTCGCGCTCGCCGGTCAGGTCAGGCCGCTGCCTCGTGAGGCCAGGTCGCTCGTGCCCGAGCGCGCGTGACCGGGCCCGGGCGACTCGTGGTGCGCACCGCCGGAGCGGCCGGGCCTGCCGGGGTTGTCGGGCCCTTCGGCGGTGCCCGCACACCGCCCGACGACACGGTCTGACGGCCACTTCGGCGGGAGGCGCCGCACCCGGCGCGACGTCGGCCGCCCCACCGCCGAGCATCACCTCATGAGATGCCCGAATCCGCCTGTTCGCACGGATTCCAGCCCGTCCATGCTTGGTATCTTGGGGGGTCACCCCAGAGGAGGTCGAGCAGTCCAATGATCCGCATCGGCGTGGTCGACGACGAGTCGGCGAGCAGGCAGATCGTGCTCGATCACCTCGATCGCTACCAGGCGGAGAACGACGTGACGTTCGACGTCCGCACGTTCACCGACGGACGCGAGCTCGTCACGGGGTATCGACCCGAGTTCGACATCCTGTTCCTCGACGTCCAGATGAACGACCTCGACGGCCTGGACACCGCCCGGCACATCCGCACGCTCGACACGCGGGTCGTCATCGTGTTCGTCACCAACATGGCCCAGTACGCGATCCACGGCTACGAGGTCGACGCCCTGAGCTATCTCGTCAAGCCCGTCCCCTGGTTCGCGTTCTCCCAGGAGCTGCGCCGCAGCATCGAGCGCGTCCGGCGCAGCGGGACCGACTCGGTCATGCTGACCGTGAACGGCGAGCTGGCCCGCGTCGACCTGCTCGACGTCGTCTACGTCGAGAGCATCAAGCACCGGGTGGTCGTGCACGCGGTCGACCGGACGTACTCGTTCACGGGCACCCTCAAGGCGTTCGAGGCCGACCTCGGCGAGAAGGGGTTCTTCCGGAGCAACAGCTGCTACCTGGTGAACATGCGCCACGTGACGGCCGTCAAGCAGAGCACGTGCGTCATGCTCGGCGGGGACGAGCTCCAGATCAGCCGCCCGCGCAAGCGCGCGTTCCTCGATGCGCTCGCCGACCACGTCGGAGGGCACGTCGCGTGATCGGGGATCTCCCGACCGACATCCCCCGCGGTTTCACGGCCTTCGCCGAGTGGTCCGCGTGCCTCGTCTACATCCTGCTCCTGCGCAAGCGGTTCACCCCGCCGGTCCTGGCGCTGTCCCTCGGCCTGGGCCTGGGCCTCCTGTGGGCCGTCCAGACGTTCGCGGACGGGCTGCCGATCGCCCTGTGGACAGCCGGCATGGCGATGGCCGTGGCCGCGATGTTCGGCGTGGTCGTGGTGTGTGCCGACGTCTCGACGCGCGAGGCCGGGTACTTCACGGCGCGCGCGTTCGTGCTCGCCGAGCTGGTCGCGTCGCTCCACTGGCAGCTCTACAGCTATGCCGTGGACCAGGGCTTCACGGGGGTCGGCATCCAGGTGGGGCTGCTGGTCCTGGTGTACGGCGCGGCCTTCACCGCGGCCTACCTCATCGAGCGGAGACACTTCCCGCCCGACCAGCGACTCGAGGTCGACCGGCGCGGCCTGCTGAGCGCGGCCTCGATCGCCGCCGTCACGTTCCTCATGAGCAACGTGAGCTTCGTGAGCTCGAACACGCCGTTCAGCGCGCAGTTCGGTCCCGAGATCTTCTACATCCGCACGCTCGTCGACCTCGCGGGGTACGTCGCTCTCTATGCGCAGCAGGGGCAGCGGCTCGAGCTCCAGCGCGCGGTCGAGGTCGAGGCGATGAACCGGATGCTGCGCTCCCAGCACGAGCACTACCTGCACTCCAAGCGGAACATCGACATCGTCCACCGCAAGTACCACGACCTCAAGCACTTCGTCACGGCGATCCGGTCGGAGAACGACCCGGACGCGAAGGCGTCGTACCTCGACCAGCTCGAGGAGAGCATCCAGGGCTACGGGGCCCAGGTCGAGACGGGGAACCCCGTGCTCGACACGATCCTGACGTCCAAGACGGCACAGTGCGCCGAGCTCGGGATCACCCTGACGTGCGTGGTCGACGGCGCGGCACTGTCCTTCATGGACGCCATGGGACTGAGCGCGCTGTTCGGGAACGCGCTCGACAACGCGATCGAGAGCAGCGCGACCCTGCCGGACCCGGAGAACCGCCTCGTCCGCGTCGCGGTCTACACCCAGAACTCGCTCGTCCTGGTGCGCTTCGAGAACTACCACGTGGGCGACCTGGAGTTCGACGACGGGATCCCGCGCACCACCAAGGGCGACGCGCTCAACCACGGGTACGGCCTGCGGAACATGCGCCAGGTCGTCGAGGGCTACGGCGGGTCCCTCACGGTGCACGCGGAGTCCGGGTGGTTCGTGGTGCGGGCCCTGATCCCGCTCCCCGAGCGCTGAGGTCCGAGGCCCCTGATACGGGGCCGGGCGCCCAGGTGCCCAGGTGCCCAGGTGCCCAGGAGCCCAGGTCTCCTTCCCCGAGGGGAGGGTGGTGTTTTCGTGTAGCCACCACCATTGTGGTGGCTACACGAAAACACCACCGGGGGATCTCCTGCTGTCCGCCGGCCAAGGTCCCCACGCGTGGGCGCGACGTTAGTTGAAGCCGATGACGCGTTGGGCGGTCTTGTAGGCCAGGACGGAGATGCCGCGTCCGGGGCGTCCGGGCAGGTTGGAGATCTGGTGCAAGGTCGTGCCGCGACGTTAGTTGAAGCCGATGACGCGTTGGGCGGTCTTGTAGGCCAGGACGGAGATGCCGCGTCCGGGGCGTCCGGGCAGGTTGGAGATCTGGTGCAAGGTCGTGC
>NZ_LMJG01000006.1:0-49064 GCF_001428945.1 Oerskovia sp. Root918 | reverse complement strand
TCGTGGGGCTGGCGCCGGGCAAGAGTGCGTCGGCGTCGTTCGCGACGCGTTCCGGCGCGGTCGAGGCCGGCCAGGTCACGGTCGTGGTCTCCCAGGACCGGCGGTCGCAGGAGGTCGTGGCGTCCTACGACGCCACCACCTGCGACTGACCCACGAGCCGGGGAGGTGCTGGTCCGGACGCGTCCCGGACCAGCACCTCCCTTCGTCGTCCGCGGGGGCCGGGCCCCGACGGGACCCGCTGGTCTCGCCGGGACCCACGGGAGGTCCCGTGGCAGTCTGGGCGCATGGTGACCGACCGGCGCGCGGACGCGCCCCGCTTCCACCCCGAGACCGCGGCCGAGTGGCGCGCGTGGCTCGTCGACCACCACGACGACGAGGTGCCCGGGGTCTGGGTCGTGCAGTGGCGGCGGGCCAGCGGTCGCGCCCCGATCGACTACGACGCGCTCATCGAGGAGGCGCTGAGCTTCGGCTGGATCGACGGGACCGTGCAGACGATCGACGACGACCGCTCGATGATGTGGCTCACACGCCGGCGCCCCGGCAGCCGCTGGACGCGCCTGAGCAAGGAGCGGGTCGCGCGGGCCGAGGCGGACGGGAGGATGACCGACGCGGGGCGCGCGGTCGTCGAGGCCGCGCAGGCCGACGGTTCCTGGACGAGGTACGACGACGCCGAGGCGCTGGTCGTCCCCGACGACCTGGCCTCGGCGTTCGCCGCCGTGCCGCCTGCCCGGGAGCACTGGGACGCCTTCCCGCCCGGGGTGCGCCGACTCGTCCTCGGCTGGATCGCGGACGCCCGGCGGGCGCCGACCCGCGCCGCCCGGATCGCCGAGACCGCGCAGAAGGCCCAGCGCGGCGAGCGCGCGCACGAGCAGCCGCGCTGAGTGCCCGTCGCGACAAGGACCACCGCGAGAGGTTAGCGTCCTGCGGACGGCAGAACCGCCGTCGGGCTGGAGGAACCCCATGGACGTCCTGCAAGAGGCGCTGATCGACCCGGTCAGCAACTTCCTGTACTCCTACGTCCTGATCTACGTCCTCATCGGCGCGGGCATCTACTTCACGGTGCGCACGCGCGCCGTCCAGATCCGGATGTTCGGGCTCATGTTCCGGCTGGTCGGCGGCTCGACCGGCGCGGCCGAGGGCGGCATCTCGTCGTTCCAGGCCTTCTGCGTGGGTCTCGCCTCGCGCGTGGGCACGGGCAACATCGCGGGCGTCGCGATCGCGCTGACGCTCGGCGGGCCGGGCGCGATCTTCTGGATGTGGTGCGTCGCGCTCATCGGCATGGCCACGGCGTTCGTCGAGGCGACCCTGGGGCAGATCTTCAAGGTCCGTGCCGACGACGGCTCCTTCCGCGGCGGCCCCGCGTACTACATCCAGCGCGGACTGGGCTCGCGACGCTGGGGGATCGTGTTCGCGATCCTGCTGATCTTCGCGTTCGGCTTCGCGTTCAACATGGTGCAGGCCAACACGATCAGCGAGGCCCTGGACAACGGGCACGCCGTCTCGCCGGGCTGGACCGCGGTCTTCCTCATGATCCTCGCAGCGCCCGTGCTGTTCGGCGGGGTCAAGCGCGTCGCGAAGGTCGCGGGTGTCGTGCTGCCGATCATGGCGGGCATCTACGTCCTGCTCGCGGCCACGATCATCCTCATGAATCTCGGCGCCGTGCCGGGCGTGGTCCGGCAGATCGTCGAGGGCGCGTTCGGGCTCGACCAGGCCGTCGCGGGCACGGCCGGGGGGATCCTCGCGGCGCTGCTCAACGGGGTCAAGCGTGGCCTGTTCTCGAACGAGGCCGGCATGGGCAGCGCACCGAACGCGGCCGCGACCGCGACGGTCGCGCACCCCGCCAAGCAGGGCCTGATCCAGTCGCTCGGCGTGTTCGTCGACACGATCGTGGTGTGCTCGGCGACGGCCTTCATCATCCTCATGGCGGGACCCGAGGTGTTCGACCCGGGGAGCACGACCGACGCGGCCGGGGCCTCGCTCACGCAGGAGGCCGTCGCGGCCCAGCTCGGGTCGTGGACCGTGTGGCCCATGACGATCCTGGTGTTCGTCTTCGCGTTCTCCTCGGTGCTCGGCAACTACTCGTACGCCGAGGTCAACCTGACGTTCCTCGGCATCCGCGCCAAGGCGCTCACCGCGCTGCGCACGCTCGTGCTCGCGGCGATCGGGATCGGGTCGCTCGTCGAGCTCGAGGCCGTGTGGGCCGTCGCGGACGTCGCCATGGCGCTCATGGCTCTCGTGAACCTGGTCGCGATCACGCTGCTGGGCCGGTGGGCCTTCGGGGCGCTCAAGGACTTCGAGCGCCTGCGGGCGAGCGGGGCGGGCGACCGGTTCGTCGGGGTCGGGAACCCCGACCTGCCCGGGGACGTGCCGGGCGACGTGTGGGCGCCGGTTCAGCAGGACTCGAAGGCGTAGCCCGGGTCGTCGGGCGTCGAGAGCGCGCGGTCGCGTCCCACGACCGGCACCCCGCGCGCGCACGCGTCGGCGAGGCGGGCGGAGAGGTCCGGCTCGTCGTCGTACTCGATCTCCAGGACGCGCGTGCCGTAGGCGGCGGCGTAGTCGCCGCACTCGTCGTGGACGGCGCAGTCCTCGGCGACCACGAAGTCGAAGCCGAGCGCTGGACCGTCCTCGCCCAGCTCGACCGTGTTCTTCTGCCCGATCGCGAGTCCTCGCGCGTGCGCGCGGTCGATCAGCAGCGCGGCCAGGGCGAGGTTGTCGTCGCGCGTGAGCGCCCCCGACGAGCGGGTGAACGAGTCCAGGTTGTCGGGCTCGACCGCGTCGAACCCGGCGTCCGCGCACGCGTCCACCTGTGCGCCGACGACCTGCGCGATCTCGCGGCGCGCGGTGTCGGTCGAGGTGTCGAGGAGCAGCTCGTCGGGCCAGCCGGGGTCGGCGACGGGTTCGCCGCCGTCGTCGCGCAGGACCAGGTCGGGGTGGTCGCGCAGCCAGGTCTCACTCTCGCCGGGCTGGGTCTGGAACCCGTTGACGTAGCAGACGTCGTAGCCCGCGCCCGCGGGGGAGTCGGTGACGTCGCGGACGACGACGGTCACGCCGTCGGGCGGCGGGTAGGCCCCGCCCAGCTGGTAGTCGAGCCCGGCCCCGGCGGGCGGGGGAGCGGGGGCCTGGTCCTCCTGCCCGACGGCGTCGCTCACCGAGGTGGTCGGCTCGAGGTCGTCACGGGCCGAGGTGGGCGCGGGCGCCGGAGCGGTGCACCCGGCGAGGAGAGCGAGGGCCAGGACCGAGGAGGCGAGCGGGAGCGCGGAGCGGGTCGGGAGCACGGGACCATGCTCGCACCGGGCACCGGGCACCGGTGCGCAGGTGCGCAGGTGTCCCGCGAGGCACGGCCGGCCGACCCCCGCAGAACGCGGGAGCCGGCCGGCCGAGGTGCAACCGACCGGTGTCAGCCGATCTTCGTCGTGAACTCCGCGGTCGTGCCGGCGAACTCGACGGAGTCGGTCGGGGTGAGCGTCGCGGTGACCTGGACGGTCGCACCGCTCACGCCGAAGGGCAGCGACTGGGGCAGCGTGACCGTCGTCGTGGCACCCTTCGCGACGGGGACGCTCGCGGTCGTCAGGAACATCCCCGAGACGACCGTGACCTCGACCGTCCCGGCCACGGACGCGTTGGCGGTCACGCGCGGCTTGGCGCCCGTGCGCAGCGAGGACGCGGCGAGCTTGAGCGTCGTCGGCGCCTTGGTCACGGTCATGGTGCTCACGGCCGAGGTCGTCGAGGACTTCCCGGCCGTGGCGACCACGCGGTAGCGGTGCTGGTCGGTCGTGGCCGAGACCTTCTTGAGCAGGAGGTTCTTCGACGTCGCACCGGCGATGTCGGTCCACGCGTCGGTGCCCGCAGCGGCGGTCTGCCACTGGTAGGCGACGCGGGGGGCGGGCGTGGCCGTCGAGGTCGAGACGGCAGTCGAGGAGATCGTCACGTTCTTGCCCGACTCGACCGTGACGGCGGCGGCGGGCTGCGTCGTGAACGTCACCTCGCTCGGGACGGCGACGCCGGCCTCGGTGACCCACTTGGTGCCGTCGTCGCGCTTGGTGACCGTGAACTCGTCGTAGACCGCGCCCACGGGCAGGTCGGTGCTCGCGCCCGCGACCTTCTCGGCGATGTAGGACTTGTAGGTCAGGGTGTCCGCCGTGACGTCGACGACCTGGTAGGTCGTGATCTTCTCGCCGCGCAGCACCTGGGTCGCGCCGTTGTTGGTCCAGACGTTCTTGTCGGGGGCCGCGAGGTCGTAGTGCTTGGCTCCCGAGTTGGACACGATGTAGACGGGGCCGTCGGTCACGCCCTCGGTGTCGGTGCGGTCCTCGTCGTTGTAGCCGCGCGCGTAGGTGTGGTCGTGACCCATCATGACGAGGTCGATGTCGTGCTCCTGGAACACGGGGACCCAGTACTTGCGCAGCACGGGTTCGTCACGGCCCGACGACGTCGAGTAGACGGGCTGGTGGAAGGTCACGACGTTCCACTTCGACGGGCTCTCGGTGAGCACGGTGTCGAGCCACGCGGCCTGGAACTGGGTCCAGAGCTCGGCGACCTTGGCCTGCGGGCAGTCGGTGCCGGTGCACGCGGGCAGCGCGTCGGGCGTGAGGAACGCGGTGTCGCGGGTCGCGTTGATCGTGATGAAGCGCATGCCCTGGTAGTCGGTGAAGTACACGGTCTCGGCCGCGAACTCGCTCCAGTGCGCGAAGTAGGCGGCGTACTGGCGGGCCACGGGGGTGTCGCCCACGGCGAGCTGTGCGAGCTCGCCGACGGTCTCGGTCGTGGGGTTGTTGAGCGGGTACTCGAAGTTCGCCTTCCAGGCGGCGAGCTTCTTGTCGCCCGAGTACTCGTGGTTGCCGGGGGCGGCCATGACGTTGCTGGTCGCCGCGGCGTCCTCCATGCCGTTGAACCAGTTGACCCACTGGGTCTCGTTGCTCGCCGAGTCGATCAGGTCGCCCGCGTGGACCGAGCCGATCGCGTCGGGGGCCGTGGCCTGCGCCTGGGCGACGACCTTGGGCCACGTGCTGTCGAGGCCGATCTGCGCGTCGCCGTAGTAGATGAAGGAGAAGTCCGTCTCGGCCGGGTCGGCCGTCCCGAAGGTCTTCCACCCGGTCCATGCGCCGGGCACGCCGACGCGGTAGGAGTACTCGGTCGCGGGCTTGAGGCCGGGCACGGTCACCGAGAAGTGCTGCTTGGCGTTGCCGTTGACGGCGCCAGCGGCGTAGGCGCGCAGCGTGCGGGTCGCGCCGCCGGAGGCGGGGCGGATCTCGACCTGTCCCGTGGTGTCGGCCTCGCTGCCCGCGAGCCACGAGATCGACTGCGAGGTCTCGGGCGTCTCGGTCGGGGTGAGGATGACGCGGGTCGGCGGGGCGACCACGACCGGGGCGTCCTCGGCGACCGGCGTGAGCGAGGTCAGGTCGAAGTAGACGTCCGAGCTCGACGCGCGGTCCTGGTAGAGCGCGACCGCGATCGTGTTGGTCCCGTCGAGCAGGGCCTCGGGGTCGAGGTCGAACGAGGCCGCGATCGGGTCGGAGGCGCCCGAGCCCGCGTACTGCAGGTTCGTCGTCGTGCTCGTGACGCGCTCGTCGTGGAAGCCGGCGACCTTGGCGCCGTTGACGTAGACGACCAGCCCGTCGTCGTAGACGACGTTGCCGACGACCTTCTCGAGCTCGTCCGCCGTGTCGGCGTCGAACTCGAACGTCGAGCGGAAGAAGAACGTGGGGACGTCGGTCGTGGTCCCCTCGATGTACTGGGTCAGGAGGGTCGTGGGGGTGTGCGGCCCGACGGCCGCGAGCTTGCCGCCCTTGGCCCCGAACGACCCCTTGGCCGACTTCCACGCCGAGGCGTCGTAGGCGGGCTGGGTCCACGACAGCAGGTTCTCTGGCGTGCCCGGGTCCGTGTTGTCGTCGAGGTACTTCCAGGTGGTGTCCGCCGTGGTGAGCAGCGGTGCGGGGGGTGCGGTCGCCGCGGAGGCGTCCTGGGTGGGGGTGGCGGCGAGCACGAGCCCGCCGACCAGGGTGAGGAGGGCGAGCGCGGGCACGCTTCTCCGCACCGGGCGGACAGGGGTGTCCATCGTCTGCGTCATGTCAGTCCTTCGTCCGGTCCCGCGCGCGAGCGCGGCAGCTGGGCGGCGCGACCTTGGCGCCGTCCCGATCCCACCTGACCCGGGTGGCTACGGGGTGAGCCGACGATGAACGCGAAACGTCCGCTTCGTGCCCATTCCCTGCCCGACGGCGTGGCGCGCCTCGCGCGTGGCGGTGCGCCCCGTCGTCGGGCAGGGGAGGGGGGAGCGTCTCAGCCCAGGTCCCAGAGCAGCCGGTAGTAGGCGATCCGTTCCTCGTCCGGTTCGATGCCGTAGGCGTCGTAGACGATCCGGTCGTAGCCGGGCCCGTAGTTCCACTCGGTGCTCCAGGCCGCGACGGCCAGGTCGGCCCAGCGGTCGGCGACTCCCAGCGAGCCGAGGTCGACGTGCGCGGCGAACGACCCGTCGGTGTGCACGAGCGTGTTGGGTGCGCACGCGTCGCCGTGGCACACGACGAGGCGGTCCACGGGCGGCGCGAGGTCGAGCCGGGCGCGCGCCTCGGTGACGGTGAGCGCTGCGTGCTCGGGGAACCACTCGGTGGGGCCTTCGCCGTCGGCGATCCGTTCGTCGGCGCGCGCGACACGCTCCTCGACGCTCCAGGTGAAGGGGCAGCCCTCGACGGGCAGGGCGTCGTGCAGGACGCGGAGCCCGTTGCCGATCGCGGCTGCCGCGGTGGCGGGCTCGGCGACCCAGCGCGGGTCGACGGCCGAGGCCGCGTCGATGGCCTCGGTCACGAGCCAGGTGCCCAGCTCGTCCTGCCCGGCGTCCAGCACATGGGGCACGGCCGTGTGCTGCGACGCCCACGCGAGCCGCTCTGCCTCGGCGAGGAGGTCGATCTCGGGTGTGCCCGCGGCGACCCACTTGACGTACCGGTCCGTGCCGCCTGTGCCGCTCGTGCCGCTCGTGCCGCTCGCGCCCCAGCGGAACGTGAGCCCGCCGAGGTTGTTCCGCCACACCGGGACAAGGTCGCCGCCCCCGGCGGCGTCGACGAGCGAGCGGACGGCGGGTGGCACGGGCACGGGGCCGGTCGGGATCATGGCGAGGGGCGGGCGCGACATGCCCCGATCCTGCCAGGACCCGCCCCGTGCCTCATGACTCGCCGGGATTCGGTGGTGAGGGAGCCCGGGGAGGGCCGGCCCCCGGTGGTGCAGGTACCCAGGGTGGGATGTGTTTTCTGCGTAGCCACCACAATTGTGGTGGCTACGCGGAAAACACTCCCTCCCCCTGGGCTGCGGAACAGCCCGGCGTGCCTCGCCGGTGGTCTTCGGGGAGCACGAGGGATGCGGACGAGCGAGTGAGCCCGTCAGGCTGGACTGATCTCGAGCCGTGAGGGTTCGGGAAGCTCGGTCGGCCTGTCGTCGCTGACCCGACCCCGATCCGTGGCGTCCCTCAGCCCAGCAGGCGCTCGCAGGCCTCGAGCAGCCGGGAGCGCAGCACGGCCGAGCGCTCGGCGAACCCGCGCTGCAGCCGCACGTACTCGGCCTTCCCCTCGGACGTCTCGACCGCCACGGGCGCCTCGCCGTAGGACGAGACGTCGTAGGGGCTCGCCCTCATGTCGACCCAGCGGATGTCCCGAGCGAGCTCGAACGCGTCGAGCACCAGACCGCTCGGCACCGCGGGGGACAGCTTGGTCGCCCACTTGTAGAGGTCCATGTTCGCGTGCAGGCAGCCTGGTTGCTCGAGCGCCGGCTGAGTCTCCCGGGTGGGCTGCAGCCGGTTGAGGCTCACGGCCTCCGGGGTGAAGAAGCGGAACGCGTCGAAGTGCGAGCACCGCACCGGGTGCGACGCGACGACCTCGTCCGTCCCCTGTGCCCCGAGCCGCAGCGGCAGCGGGTGGCGGTGGTCACGCCCCTCGGCGTGGTCGCGGTAGACCATGGCCCACTCGTGCAACCCGAAGCACCCGAGCGTTGCCGGGCGCGACGCCGTAGCAGCGAGCAGCTCGCGCGCGTAGCGCACGGTGTCGCCCCGGTCGGCGAGGAACGCCTCGACGTCGAGGCTCACCTGGCCGGCCGCGTCGGCCCGGTGCCACCGCCAGTCCGCACGCTCGGCGAGAAGGGGAGCGACGTCGTCGGGCGTGAGCCCACCGGAGGGCGAGAGCGTGACGCCCGCACCCGGGTGCCAGCGGCGCAGCTGAGCCGGGCGCGTGGGGTAGTAGGTGAAGAGGAAGTCCTCGACCGCGTGCTTCTCGCCCTGGGCCTTGCGCTCGCGCCAGCCCGCGGTCAGGGCGTCGGCACGCGTGGCGTGCGCCGCAGCGAGCGGGAGCCACGTGTCGCTGTCCAGGACCTGCCCGACGGCGCCGCGCACCTCGGGCGCGAGGGCGCGGTCGGAGACGTCGAGGGAGGGCATGGTCCCAGGGTAGGCGGCTCGGCGAGCGAAGTTCACCCCACCAGCAGGAGCGGAACGGCGCGAGGACACGAGAACATGGCACCAGGGTCCAGCAATCGCGCCGGACCGCAGGGGGGTCGGTGACGGCCCATGACAGCGGCCACCGGTCGCAAGGAGCGCCATGTCTCAGCCGCCGTACGGACAGCCGCAGCCTCCGGCCCCGGATGACCCGCAACAGCCCGGCCCCGCATTCCCCGGTCAGCCGGACCCTTCTGGGCAGGGCGCGTATCCCGGTCAGCCGGCCGCATACCCGGGCCAGCCAGCCGCGTACCCCGGCCAGCCCGGAACCTCCGGCGGCGAGCAGGCGGGCTACCCCGGCCAGCCGACTGGACCCGGCCAGTACGGACCGGGCCCCGGGTACGGTTCGCAGCCCCCGGCGCAGCAGGGGTCGTCGGGCCTGGCGATCACGGGCTTCGTGCTCGCGCTCCTCGGCCTCGTCCTGTGCCTCATCCCGGTCGTCAACATCTTTGGCGGGATACTCGCGTTCGCCGGACTGGTCCTCGGGATCGTCGGCCTCGTGAAGGCCTCGAAGGGTGCTCCGGGCAAGGGCCTGTCCATCGCTGCGATCATCATCGCGGTTGTGGCGGGCATCGGGGTGATCATCTCCAACGCGATCTTCATCTCCGCAGTCGACAGCGCCGTCAACGACGTGGCGACCGAGTCGGTCGAGGAGGTCGCCCCCGAGGCGCCCGCCGACGAGGACGCCGCGGTCGACGAGGCCCCCGCCGACCCGGCTCCCGAGGAGGACGGAGCAGGTGCGCTGGGCAACGGCGACTGGTTGGTGGGCACGCAGATTGCGGCGGGGCAGTACCGGGCGAAGGTCGAGGAGAGCATCCTTCCGCTGGGGACCGCGTCGCAGAGCAACGGCGACGAGATCCTCGACATCCGCACCGCGAACGAGGGCTTCCTGATCTTCTCTGTCCAGGACGTGGCTGGCTCGGTTGTGAGCTTCTCGGGAGTCACCGACATCGAGCTGATCGACCCAGCAGCCCCTTCGGCGGCTCCGGTCGACTCGTTGGGCAACGGCGACTGGCTCGTCGGCACCGATATCCAGCCCGGGCAGTATCAGGGCACGGTCGACGTCACATCGATCATGCCTCTGGGGACCGCATCCCAGTACCAAGGAGCTGAGATCCTCGACATCCAGAACGCCGAGGAGGGCAACGTGATCTTCACGGTGCAGGACATCCCGCTCTCGGTCGTGAGTTTCTCGGGATTCTCCGCGATCGAGAAGATCGGCTGACCTACGTCTCGTCGGGCACCGGGTCAGGTCTGGCCTTGTCCGGATCCGGTGCACCGGGCACCTGCTGCCACGGCCACCGGCCCGTGATCTCGAGCTCGAGCGAGAAGCTGAGGAACGTCCTGATGAGGACGATCGCCGCGAGCACCCCGACGCTCTCGAGCGTCGGGGTGATGGCGACCGTCCGGATGATGTCGGCCGCGACCAGCAGCTCGAGCCCGAGCAGGATCGACCTGCCGAGGCGGCGCCGGAACAACCGGTAGACGTTGCCCTCATGGCGCCGGGTCACCGACAGGAACGTCGCGTACAGGGCGCCGACCACGATCGCGGCGACCCCTGCGGCGTCGACCACCTTGCCGACGACCTCGATCACCTCGGCGAACGTCATGAGCCGAGCCTAGGACGGAACGGCCCGGCGGGCCGGGCGAGAGCGTCGAGGGAGCACCGGGGCGCACCGGGCGTCCCGGTCGACCGCGTCAGGCCTGCAGCGGTGCACGGAGCCCTGACCTCACGAGGGGGTCGGCAGCGTGAGGATCTCGGCCCCCTCGTCGGTGATCGCGATCGTGTGCTCGCTGTGTGCGGTCCGGCAGCCCGTCGCACTGCGGAGCGTCCATCCGTCCGCATCGGTGACGAGCTCCGCGGTGTCCTCCATGACCCACGGTTCCAGCGCGAGCAGCAGGCCAGGGCGCAACCGGTACCCCCGGCCGGGACGTCCCGTGTTCGCGACGTGAGGGTCCTGGTGCATGGTCGACCCGATCCCGTGCCCACCGAACTCGGTGTTGATCGGGTACCCCGCCTCGCTGAGGACCGAGCCGATGGCGTGCGAGATGTCACCGACACGGGCCCCAGGCCGCGCGGCCGCGATGCCGGCGGCCAGGGCCCGTTCGGTCGCCCCGATGAGCGCGACGCTCTCGGGAGGTTCCGAGCCCCCCACGACGAAGCTGAGGGCGGAGTCCGCAGCGACCCCGCCCAGCGACACGGCGAGGTCGAGCGTCAGCAGGTCGCCGTCGGCGAGCGTGTAGTCGTGCGGCATCCCGTGCAGCACGGCGTCGTTGACAGCCGTGCACACGTAGTGGCCGAACGGTCCCCGCCCGAACGACGGGGCGTAGTCGACGTAGCAGGACTGTGCTCCCGCCTCGGTGATCATGGCCTGCGCCCACCGGTCGACGTCCAGGAGGTTCGTGCCGACGGTGCTGCGGGCCTTGAGGGTCTGCAGGACGTGGGCGACCAGAGCGCCCGTCTCGCGTGCCTGGGCGAGCTCGGTCGGGTTCAGGATCTCGATCATGGAGTGCCTCTCTCGTGTTTCCGATAACTATACCGGTCATATCATCCCGGTACTAGAATCGGCACCATGGTCAGGTTGCCCCTCACACCAGCCGAGGTCGAGCGCGGACAGCGTCTCGGCGCCCTCCTGCGTCGGGCCAGGGGGGATCGCTCGATGCTCGAGGTAGCGCTCGACGCCCGCGTCTCGCCCGAGACCCTCCGGAAGATCGAGACGGGCCGGGTCGCGACCCCTGCCTTCCCGACCGTCGCTGCGATCGCCGACGTCCTCGGCCTCTCGCTCGACGCCGTCTGGGCCGAGGTCACCCAGGCGGAACCTGGCGCTCAGGGGGCCGGAGCGCGCGAGGGTGCGCGCGAACGGTGGGCCTCCTAGGCGTCAGGCCGTACCTACTCGGACGCGTCGAGGAACGACTGGGCCAGGCGCTTCGGTGCCCGCGCCAGCCACGCGTCCTCGACGAGCTCCTCGAGCTCGGGGACCGCGACCAGGTCGAGGCGAGCCAGGACGATCGGGTAGCCCGCGAAGTGGGTCGTCGTGAAGAACGTGCCGGGCTCGTCGCCCACGAGGGCGAGCTTCTCGCCCTCGTGGGCGACGTAGAACGCGAGGGGGGCGGCGTCCGGCGCCAGGTCGCCCAGCTCGTCGAGGTCCCGACGGCGCAGCGGCCTCTCCCACACGAAGTTCCGGCCGTGCACGGCCCACTCGCGCGGCCGGTGCTCCTCGGTGTCGGGGAGGACCGACGCGACCCGACCGACGTCGTCCCAGGTGGCCATGCCTCCGACGCTACGCCTGCCGGGCCCGGATGTCAGAGCGTCGACCTCGCCGCGGCGTCGTCCTTCTCGGTGGCCCCGGGGGCGACGCTCTCGATGAGCACCACGAGCGTCTGGTTGATGCGCTCGAGCTGGCGCAGCACGACGTCCTCGCTGCGCGTCGTGGGCCCGGTCGGGTCGTAGTCGGCGCTGACGTCGAGGTTCTCCTCGACCTTGGTCGGGAGCCTGTCGGCGAGCGCGGCGCGGAGGGCGCCGATGTTGTGGCTCGTGGTGCGGCGCAGGTTCTCCCAGTCCTCGGACGTGAGGTCGCCCCCCGCCTCGATCATGCGTTCGACCGCGTGCGCGAGATGGCGGGTGTAGTAGGTCAGGGACCAGACGGCCGTGAGGCGCCCCTCGATGCCGTCGACCTCGAGCGAGCCCGACGTCCGACGCAGCGGCGCGGCCGTGGCGTTGACCTGCCGGACGTCCTTGTTGATGACCAGGAGCCGCTTGTCGATGGCCTTCCTCGAGATCTTGCTCCCGCCCTCGAGCCGCTCGAGGCCCGCGACGATCACGATCTCGATGTCCGTGACCAGCTTGGTGATGTCCTTGTTGAGCTTGGTGCGCGTGTGCGTCGGGAAGACGAACCACGCGACGAGCAGAGCGACCACGGCCCCGAAGAGCGTCTCCAGGATCCTGATCTCGAGCGCCTGCGTGGTGAGCCGTCCGAGGAACTCGTACAGGAGCGCGAAGATCATGGTGGTCCAGAAGTTCGACACCGCGGGTGAGACCGGCCGGTAGTACGTCGAGGCGAACACCGCGATGGCCAGCAGCGGCACGATGATCGCGGGGTCTGCTCCTGTCCAGATCGCGATGCCGAAGCCCACGGCTGCACCGACGACGGTGCCCGCGATGCGCTGGGCGCCCTTGACGAACGTCTCGCCGTCGGTGCCGCCCAGCACCTGGTACGCCGCGAGCGTCGCCCAGTACTGGTGGGTCGCAGACACGGCCTCGCCGACGCCGAGCGCCGCGCCCGTCGCCACGGCGACCTGTGCGGCCCGTCTCGTCATGGGCGACAGGGGCTTCTTCCCGTCCGTCGGTGGTGCGGACGTCGCCAGCTCGTCGAGGCCCGCGTCGTCGACCTGCGCGTCGTCGGGATCGACCGTGGTGAGCGGGGGTGCGTCGGGGTCGAGGCCCGCGGTCTCGGCCGTCCGGAGCACGTCGGCCGCGCGGTGGAGCTCGTTGGCGGCCTGGTAGAGCAGACGCGCTGCCTGGGGCCAGTCCGCCGGCGGGCGCTCGTCCTGCCAGGGTGCGAGGTGTGGCGTCGGGGCGGTCGGCGCGGATCCGTCGAGCGGCCGGGCCGCGATCTCCGCGAGGTGGGCCTGCAGCAGCTCGAGCCGTCCCGCGAGCCGGCCCCGGAGCTCGAGAGGGATCGCGGTACCCGTGACGTTGCGAGCCGCCGTCTTGAGGTTGACGGCGGCGAGCTCGGTGTCGAACACGTGCAGGCGCAGCTCGGCGCTGCGGGCAGGGTCGAGGCCCGTCGCGCTCTCCTCGCCGGTCAGCTGGCCCGCGAGGAACGCGGCCCCACGGTGCAGCTCACGCATGTCGAGGCTCACACGCTTGCGGATGTCGGGGTCCCAGCGTGCCCAGGACACGGCGTCGATGAGCGAGTCCATCGAGGCCACCAGGCGCTGACCGAAGCCTTCGATGCCGCCCTGCAGCACCTTGCGGGGGCGCTCGGGGAGGATCACGTAGTTCAGGAGGAACGCCCAGGCGATCGCGAGCGCGGCCGCGGTCACGTACAGGAGCACGTCGGAGAGGTGCAGGCGCAGGATGAGGGCGAAGTAGTACGCCACGAACGTGACCTGGCCCAGGGCGCCCCAGCGTGGCCCGAACCGGCCGAGCCACACCCCGAGCGTCGCGACGGACACCACGAGCACCGCGGTCCAGGCCGGCGAGTCGGAGACCAGCGCACCGAGCGCGACCACGAGGCTGATCGGCACGATCAGCAGGATGCTGGTGATCTTGCGCCCGCGCAGCGTCTTGTCGACCGAGATGCCGGTGCTGAGCATGGCCACGAACCCGCCGAACATCGCGGGTTGCATCCCGTCGCGCCCCGTGGCCTCGAACAGGAAGTACAAGGAGACGACGGCGGCGCTCGCCGCGAGCACGGAACGTCCGGCCGCGCGGAGGCGCGCGTAGCCGGGGTCGACGAGCGAGACGTGCTGGTCGACGAAGGTCTCCCAGCGTGAGAGCCGGCTGCGAGCGCCGCGGTCGCGGGGGCCGAGCGCCTCGACGACAGGGCCCGGGATGTCCTCCTCGAGGTTCTGGAGCGCCAGCGCGTCGTCGCTGTGCAGGATCGAGACCGGCTTGTCGGTGACGATGATCGGTTGGTAGTCCAGGTCCTGGCTGACCGCGAGCGTGATCTGCTGGGCTCGGTAGGCGAAGGGCAGCCACTCGGTGTAACGACGGTAGGAGTCGTCGAGGTCGGTGAGCGGCTCGATCGCCGCGAGCTCCGCCATGTCGCGCTCCAGGTCCACGAAACGGGTGACCCACTCGTCCCGACGGCCGCGGTGCCGCTTCTCCTGCGCGAGGCGCGCGAACTCCTCGGCGCTCACGATCTCCGGGACGTCGACGCTCGACCAGCGCAGCCTCTTCTGCAGATACTCCCCGAACTCCAGGAACTGGAACGAGAGGGGAATCAGGTCCGGTTCGGTCGACGCGGTGTGCCCGGTCGGCAGGCCCCAGCGGAGGGCGCCGAGGGTGCCGCCCAGCATCCGGATCGCGTACGGGAGAGCGAACTGGTCGCGCCCGCTCTGGAAGTAGTAGGCAGCGTGGTGGAGCCGGATCCCGTCCGTGTAGCTCGAGAACGTGCTCGCGATCCCGTCGAGGTGCCCGTCGAGGCCGGTGGGCTGCCCCTGCTGGAAGTACGGGGCGAGGCTCGCGACGGCCGAGCCGGCGCCCCGCTCGGCGCTGAAGAACTGTGCCGACAGGGCGCGCAGGTCGCGGATCACGTCGTAGACGCCGAGGAGGAAGGTCAGGATCAGCGAGACGAGGACGACGCCGGTGAGCGTCTCCGCGATGCTGAGGAAGCGCAGCACGTCCGTCTCGGCGGTCAGGGAGGATCCGCCGACCGTCGAGAGCTGCGCGGCGCTGAAGTACATCGCGTTGAAGAAGTCGAGGCTCGCCCCGGTGCCCGACACCGAGAACGCCGTCTTGGTCATCTGGCCGTAGTAGATCAGCCCGAACCCGAGGATCACCCCGAACAGCCAGGCGATCACCGTGATCATGATCTGCAGCCCCGTGACCTGGCGCAGCGCGAGGGGGCGCCACCGCCTGGACATCCGGCGTGTGACGCGACGCAGCAGCCGCCACTGACCCGACGCGAGCGGCCCGGCGATGAATCCCGACTCGTCGTAGTTCAGCGCGGTCAGGAAGACGTCGAGCAGGACGAGACCAAGAATGACGATTCCGAGGACGAGCCACACGGTTTCCACGCGTTCAGGCTATACGGGGCGTTCCGTTCCGGCCCGACAGGAATGTCCGGGTGCCTCGGCATGATCGTTTCGGGTGAATTGTGATGACGATCTGTTGCGACGACGTCGCATCTAGGTCGGGATTCACGGGCGATAAAACTCCTGCTCAGAGCCCTTTCTCTCCTCGGGTTGCAGTCCCGTGCGCCCCGCGTAGGGTCGAAGACATCAGACGCGAAGACCGATGGCTTCCGGCTGCCGGTCGCACCCCGAAAGGTCGTGCAGGCAATGAATCTCACCCCACGAGAAATCGACAAGCTGTATGTGTACCAAGTGGCAGATCTCGCGCGGAAGCGTCGTGAGCGTGGTACCAAGCTGAACCTCAGCGAGGCGCAGGCGTTGATCTCGGAAGCAATTCTCGAGGCCGCACGGGACGGAAAGTCCGTGGCCGAGTGCATGGAGCTCGGCAAGAAGGTCGTCTCCGAGAAGGACTGCATGCCGGGCGTTCGCGAGAGGCTCTCCCTTCTCCAGGTCGAGGCGACGTTCGTCGACGGCAGCAAGCTCGTCTCGTGTCACGACCCCGTGGCGGCCTGACATATGTCGGCAGGGGCACACGACGAAGCGCGGCTCGTCGTCGTCGGGGGGCACGAGAGCGATGACGGGGCTGACCTCGGATTCCTCCGGGACGCACTGCCCGGTGTGGTCGTCTCGCCGGCGGGGCGCGTCCTGCACAACACGGTGAGTGCACTGCTCACCTCCGGTGACGCACCGGTTGCGGTACTGCCCATGACGTTCGGCAGGAACCCGACGATGGTCGCGGACGTGGCCAAGACCCTCAAGTGGCTGAGCGCGGGGGACGGTGCGGGCCGAGTGGTCCTGTGCGACGACTTCGGGACGATCGACCACCTGATCGCGTGGCTCCGCAAGGCCGCTACCGAGACGGCCAAGCGCCGACCCGGCGCGGCCCTCGTGATCACGGCCCGGGCGTCGAACCCGTTCGACGATGCGGAGCTGTACCGCGTGGCGCACCTGGTGCGGACGCACGGGGCGGGACTCGAGGTCGAGGTCGCATGCGTCGAGGAGGACGGCGACGTCGCGGACGCGGTGCGTCGTGCCCGGCTGCTGGGCTCGGAGGAGTCCGTCGTGGTCCCGGCCGGATTCGCCAGGACCAGCTCCGCACCGTGGGGGATCGGCGAGCTCGCGAGCGCCAGGTTCTACGGTCCGCTGATGTCGGAGCAGGCGATCCTCCAGGTCGTCCGGCAGCGGCTCGCTGCCGCCGGGCACAGCCTGAGCCACGGGCACGACGGCATCGAGACAGGGCTGCTCGCCGACCACGGTCACGGGTACGCGCACTCCCACGCGTTCGAGGAGAGCCAGGGCGGTCATGCCCATCCGCATCCCCATCCCCACCCGCACCCGCACCCGCACGGCGGAGGGGAGCCCGCGCACGCCCCGGCCAACACCGCGCACGGGCACGACAGCAAGCATCACGAGGCACCTGCAGCCCACGGCGCCTCCAACGACGAGGTACTCACCCATCGTCACTGAGCGGTCGTCGAGACCGTCTGGTCACTGCGTCGAAGGCAGCGCCGCGACGCGAACAGCAGCAAGTGGAGGGAAGAACGATGCTAGGTAGCCCCAAGTACCACCACACCGACGAAGACATCGAGATCAACGCGGGCCGGGAGACGGTGACGCTCAAGGTCAGCAACACCGGTGACCGCGCGGTGCAGATCGGTTCGCACTTCCACTTCTTCGAGGTGAACCGTGCCCTGCTCTTCGAGCGGGAGAAGGCGTACGGGAAGCACCTCGACATCCCCGCCGGCACCGGCGTGCGCATCGAGCCAGGCGACACCCGAGAGGTCACGCTGACGGCCTATTCCGGTTCCCGTCACCTCGTCGGCTTCAACAACCTGGTCGACGGCGGGCTCGACTCGGGTCAGACCCGGATCGACTCGCTCGCGCGGATGACCGAGGGACAGTTCAAGGACGGCAAGCCGGCAGCGCGGACCACCGGAGCTGCGAAGAAGGGGAAGAAGTAATGGCCATCATCTCCCGCAAGCAGTACACGGACCTGTTCGGTCCGACCACCGGTGACAAGGTGCACCTCGCCGACTCGAACCTCGTGATCGAGATCGAGAAGGACTACAACGAGGGTCACTACGGCGACGAGGTCGTCTACGGCGGTGGGAAGAGCGCCCGTGACGGCATGGCCGCCGACCCGCAGGCCACCAGTGCTCAGGGTGCGCTCGACCTGGTCATCACCAACGCCATCATCCTCGACCCCGTCCTCGGCGTGATCAAGGGCGACATCGGCGTCAAGGACGGCAAGATCGCCGGTATCGGCAAGTCGGGCAACCCTCATCTGCAGAGCGGCGTCGACCCGCGGCTGGTGGTCGGCGCCACGACCGAGGTCCTTGCCGGTGAGCACTGCATCGCGACCGCCGGGGCGATCGACTCCCACGTGCACTACATCTCGCCGCAGCAGGCGCAGGCCGCGCTCTCGAACGGCATCACGACGCTGTTCGGTGGCGGCACGGGGCCGACCGACGCGACGAACGGCGTCACCACGACCCCCGGCGCATGGCACCTGCACCGCATGATCCAGGCCGCGGAGGAGATGCCCGTCAACATGGGCTTCCACGGCAAGGGGAACGGGTCGCTGCCTGCCGCGCTCGTGGAGCAGATCGAGGCCGGAGCCTCGTCGCTCAAGGTGCACGAGGACTGGGGGGCCACCCCGGCGGTGATCCGGAACGCGCTGACGGTGGCCGACGAGTTCGACGTCCAGGTCTCGATCCACACCGACAGCCTCAACGAGGCGGGCTTCGTCGAGGACACGATCTCGGCGATCGACGGCCGCACGATCCACACGTACCACACCGAGGGGGCGGGCGGTGGGCACGCGCCGGACATCATGAAGGCCGCGGGCTTCCCGAACGTGCTGCCGTCCTCGACCAACCCGACGCTGCCGTACACCGTGAACTCGGTCGACGAGCTCCTCGACATGGTCATGGTGTGCCACCACCTGTCGCACGACATCCCGGAGGACGTCGCGTTCGCCGACTCGCGTGTCCGTGCGGAGACGATCTCGGCCGAGACCGTGCTCCACGACGAGGGCGTCCTGTCGATGTTCTCGTCCGACTCCCAGGCCATGGGGCGTATCGGTGAGTCGGTGACGCGTGCCTTCCAGACCGCCCACCACAACAAGGCGGTGCGCGGCCCGCTGCCCGAGGAGACCGGGGACAACGACAACTTCCGTGTCCTGCGCTACCTGGCGAAGGTGACGATCAACCCGGCGATCACGCAGGGCGTCTCCGACTACGTCGGCTCGCTCGAGCCCGGCAAGATGGCCGACATCGTGCTGTGGCCCGTGGACTCGTTCGCCGCGAAGCCCAAGGTCGTCGTCAAGGGCGGTCTCATCAACTGGGCCCTCATGGGCGACCCGAACGCGTCGCTGCCCACGCCCCAGCCCGTGTACTACCGGCCGATGTTCGGCGCGTTCGGGCAGGCACTGCAGAAGACCCGCATCACGTTCATGTCCCAGGCCGCGATCGACAAGGGCGTCCCGGAGCAGCTCGGCCTGAAGAGCCAGGTCCTGCCGGTGCGCCGCTGCCGGGGGATCGGCAAGGAGCACATGGTCCGCAACGACGTCGCACCCGTGATCGAGGTCGACCCGGAGACGTACAAGGTGACGTTCGACGGGAAGCCCGCGCACATCGAGCCGGCCGAGTCCCTGCCCATGACCCAGCTCTTCTTCCTCGCCTGAGGATGGTCATGATCGAGACGGCCCGGACGAGGACCGACGTGAGTGCCCTCCTCGTCAGCCTCCAGCTGTCGGACTCGGCCTTCCCGAGCGGCTTCTACACGATGTCGCACGGGTTGGAAGGGTTCAGCCAGGCGCGCCTGGTCGACCGCGGAGACGTCGAGGGGCTGCTCACGGGTCTGTTGCTGCACTCCGTGGGCCCGGGCGACGCGACAGCGCTCGCCCGGGCCCACGAGGCGGCGATGGACGCCGACTGGGACCGGGTCCAGGAGGTGGACCAGATGCTCTTCGCCTCGAAGCTCAACGCCGAGATGCGCAAGGCCTCGGTCCGCAGCGGGCACCAGCTCACCGACATCGCCCGTGAGGCGATCGGGGGGCCGGAGCTCGAGGAGTGGGGGCGACGGATCACGGCCAAGGAGACGCCGGGATGCCAGCCCGTCGCGACCGCGGTCGCGTACGCCGGCACCCGCGTGAGCACCGAGCAGGCGGTGGCGTCGGACATGTTCGCGTTCGCGGTGAGCTTCGTGGGTGCGGCCCTGCGCCTACGTCTCACGGACCACCGGCACGCACAGGTGGTCCTGCACGCCGTCGGGCCGGTCATCGAGGCCGCGACGGCCGATGCGGTGACGCGAGACCTGACGGACATGGGTGGGTGCGTGCCTCTCGCCGACGTGATGTCGGCACAGCACGAGCGTGCCGAGGCGCGGTTGTTCGCCAGCTGAGCGGTGTCCGCGAGGAACCGTGGACAGGGCGTCGGACGAGACGTAGACAAGAGATACAGGCAGACGAGAAAGACGAGGCAGTCGAATGAGCGAGAACGTCCTGAGGATCGGCATCGGCGGACCGGTGGGTTCGGGCAAGACCGCTCTCACGGAGGCGCTGGTGCCCAAGCTGTTCGCGGCCGGGCGTCAGCCGGCCGTCATCACCAACGACATCTACACGCAGGAGGATGCGCAGCACGTGCGACGCGAGCTCGCGGGGATCCTCGACCCCGAGCGGGTCGTGGGCGTCGAGACGGGGGCGTGCCCGCACACCGCGGTGCGCGACGACCCGACCATGAACCTCGCGGCGGGCGCGGAGATGCTCGAGAAGTTCCCCGAGGTCGACACGCTGATCTACGAGTCGGGGGGCGACAACCTGACGCTCACCTTCTCGCCCTCGCTCGCGGACGTGTTCATCTTCGTGCTGGACACCTCGGAGGGGGAGAAGATGCCCCGCAAGAGGGGTCCGGGTATCACGGAGTCGGACATCCTGGTGATCAACAAGATCGACATCGCGCAGTACGTGCGGACCGACCTCGGGGTCATGGAGTCGGACGCGCGACGGGTCCGCGACGGCAAGCCCGTCGTGCTCACCAACTCGCTGACGGGACAGGGGCTCGACGAGCTGTACGAGCAGATCTTCACGCTGTGGAACGGCCGACGAAGCGCGCTCGTCGGATGAGTGCGGAGCTCGTGACCGACGTGCCGGAAGCGGCACCCCTGCACGCGGTGCCCGGCGAGCCGACCGGCTCGCCGGGACCCGCGGGCCCACGAGGGGACTCGTGGGCGAGCGCGGACGCCTACGGCGGCTATCGCCTCCAGCCCCCGCACTACGAGCCGGACCGTGTCCCGCGGGAGGTCCTGCAGCACGGCAGCACCCTGGACACGCTGGCGACGGGCAGCCCGGGCAAGGTGGGGCTCCTCGAGATCGAGTTCGGCAAGAACGAACGCGGCACCGAGGTGGTCCACCACTACCAGAAGTCGCCGCTCCAGATCATGCGTCCGCTGTACTACGACCCGCTGCGCCCCGACATGCCGTACACGTACCTCATGTCGACGGGCGGGGGCATCCTCCAGGGTGACCGGCTCCGGACGGACCTCACGTTCGGTCCGGGGACGTCCGCGCACGTCACGACGTCGGCGCACACCAAGGTGTACCGGATGGAGCACGACTACGCGGTCGCCCAGACCAACATCGAGGTCGGTGCGGGCGCCTACGCCGAGTACCTGCCCGATCCCGTGATCCCGTTCGCCGACTCGCGGCTCTACCAGCGGACGCGGGTCACGCTCGACGAGTCGGCCACGCTCGTGGCAGGGGAGACGGTCTTCGCGGGCCGACTGGCACGGGACGAGCGGCACCGGTACACGGTCTTCGCCTCGGACTTCGAGGTCCGGCGCCCGGACGGGAAGATCGTCGCGCTCGACCGCGTGCGGCTCACGCCCGAGGACGGGCAGACCGGTGGCCTCGCGGTGCTCGGCGACAGGGACGTGCTGTCGATGCTCTACGTCCTCACGCCGCTGGCCCCCGCGGCCCAGCTCGCCGACCTGCTGCACTCGGTGCTCGCCGAACGGTTCGAGGAAGACCTGTTCCTCGGCGTGAGCGCCCTGCCGGGGGACACGGGCGTCTGGGTGCGGATCGTCGGGGACGACACCGAGGCGGTGGCCCACGCGAACACCGCGGCCTGGCAGGCGGTGCGCCTGCTCCTCACGGGGGTCGAGGCTCCGCTGATCCGGAAGAGCTGAGGTCCCATGAACGCCAAGGCCTCGTCCCTCCTGACCCAGGACGCCCCCGCCCCACCGACCGCTCGACCCGACACCCGACCAGCAGGGAGATGACATGTCAGCGACGAACGCAGCGACAGCACCTTCGAACGCGGCGGCGGTGACTGCCGGTTCCCTGGCCCACGGCCTGTCGCAGATCTTCTTCCAGAAGAACGTCTGGACAGGTCTGCTGATCCTCGCGGCCTTCGTGGTCGCGGACTGGCGCATGGCCCTGCTGGTCGTCGTCGGGACGGTCGCCTCGACGGCCGCGGGCTACCTGATGAAGGTCGGCGCGGACAACGTCGAGATGGGCCTGCAGGGCTTCTGCGGCGCGCTGGTCGGTGCCGCGGTGTTCGCGGCGATGGGCGGCGACCAGGCGTGGTCGTACGTGGTCGCGCTCATCGGTGGTCTGCTGTGCGCCCCGGTGACGTGGTTCTTCGTATGGCTGTTCGGCACCGAGCCGCTCAAGCGGTTCGCGCTGCCTGCCACCACGGCCCCGTTCTGCACGGTCGCCGGGATCATGTACGTCACCACCACGAGCCTGCACGTCTCCTCGGCCGGCACGCACGTGGCCGACGACACCACGACGGCCTTCTTCCGCTCGTTGCTGACCAACGTGTCGGAGGTCGTGCTGGTCAACAGCCTGTGGGGCGGCGCGCTGATCCTGCTGGGACTGTTCGTCGCCTCGTGGAAGGTGGGCCTCGCGGCCGTCATGGGCAGCGTCGTCGGGAGCCTGTGCGCCCTGGCGTTCGGCGAGAACCTGCAGAACACGGCCAACGGGCTCGAGGGCTACTCGGGCGTCCTGACGGCGATCGCGCTCGCGGTGGTCTTCCTGCGCAGCACGACCGCGTCCTGGGTCTACGCGCTGATCGGCACGGTCGCGACGGCCGCGGTCACGCTCCTGATGCACGACCTCACGAGCGGCCCGGTCTACACGTGGCCCTACATCCTCACCACGTGGGTGTTCCTGATCATCGCGGCGTTCGTCCCGGCGCTCAAGCGGTCCTGAGCGGCGTTCCCACGGCACGCACGGCCCGACGGCGGCGCTCCCCGAGAAGGGGAGCGCCGCCGTCGGGCGTGACGGGAGTTCTCGCTCGTGCCGACGGCGACGAACCGGCTCCTCAGAGCGAGGCGCCCCAGCGGTAGCCCACGTAGGCGAGCGCGACGCACACCACGAGGATGCCGATCGAGTAGGCGAACGCCGTCCCGTAGCGCTTCTGCTTGATGAGCTGGACGGCCTCGTAGCTCGCGGTGCTGAACGTCGTGTACCCGCCCAGGAAGCCCGTGCCGATCACGGCGCTGACGTCGGTCGAGGCGATCTTGCTCACGACCAGGCCGGTCAGGACGCCCAGGACGAGCGAGCCCGACATGTTGATGATCGCGGTGGGCCAGGGGAAGGCCGTCTTGACCTTCGAGCGGATCAGCCCGTCGACCACGAAGCGCGTCCCGGCTCCCAGGCCACCGGCGATCGCGAGGAGGAGGAAGATGCCGAGGGTCATCGCTTCGTCCCCTCGTCGGTCGTCTGCTTCTGGGCGTTGACCTTGGTCGCCACGACGATCCCGGTGAAGGTCGCGACCGCACCGACGAGGACGGTCGCGAGGACGTAGATCAGGGCGAGGTCGACGCGCGACTTGTCGAGCAGGACCGCGGTGTCGGTGGCCAGCGAGCTGTACGTCGTGAAGCCGCCGCAGAAGCCGGTACCGAGGAGCAGCTTGAGCCGGGGGCCACGAGGATCGCCCGGCAGGCGGCGGGCCACGGCCTCGTAGAGGTAGCCCAGCAGGAACGCTCCGACGATGTTGACGATCGGGATCGCGATGGGCAGCTGGTCGATGTCGGGGACCGCGAGCGAGACGCCCTCGCGCCCCGCGGCGCCGAACGCTCCTCCGATCATGACGAGACCGATCGAGGCCCAGCGCAGGTAGCTGGGCCTCGTCGCGGCGGCCATCAGCGCGTCACCCAGGGCAGCGGCGACTCGACCCCGGGGGGTCGGGCCGGGACGACCACCACGGGCCGGTTCTGCCGGTGCGCGAGGTGGACCGCGATCGAGCGGTTGAAGAACTCCTGGACGCCCCCGCCGAACCCGCGCTCGTGCGTGCCCACGACGATCATCGCCGCGTCGACCGTCTCGGCGAGGTGGGCCAGCGCATCGGCGGTGTCCCCGACCAGGAGCCTCGTGCTCCAGCGCACACCGCTCGGGTCGAGCACCGCGGCGAGACGGGCCGCGAGCGCAGGGTCGAACGCGTCCTCGCGCTCGTCGTGGTAGTCCGGGTCGATCGGGGCCGACGTCACCGCCCCGGCCGAGTCCTCCGACACCGCGAAGCGACCGGCGTTCACGTGCGCGCAGATCAGCTCGGTGCCGAACTGCGTCGCGAAGCGCGCCGCGTCGTGGAGGATGTGGTCGGGTTGCCCGGGGGCAACGCCGAGGACGACTGGTTGCGGGTCGAGCCCCGTGTTCTCTCCCATGCTTCGAGGGTAGGTCGGAACGGGGTGGGGTGCCCGGTGACCCTGGCCCGTCGCCCCGTCCTCGCGGGGCTCAGAACGGCGCCACCTTGCGGGCCGGAGGGAAGATCGCGTCGAGGGCCGCGAGGTCGTCGGCCGACGGGACCCAGGCGCCGGCCGCGGCGTTCTGGGCAACCTGCTCGGGCCGGGTCGCTCCCGCGATCACGCTCGACACCTGCGGCTGGGCCAGCAGCCACCCGAACGCGACCTCGACCTCGGTCACGCCGCGCTCGCGCGCGAACGCGTGGAGCGCCTTCAGCGCCCGCCAGGGCGCGGACTCGAGGAGGTGCGGCTTGCTGTGGACCAGGCGGCCGTCGTCGGGCCCGGTGCCGTCCGCGTACTTGCCCGTCAGCAGGCCGTTCGCGAGCGGGAAGAACGGCAGCACGCCCAGCCCGTACGCCTTCGCTGCGGGCAGGACCTCGAGCTCGGCCTCGCGGTCGATCAGGTTGTACTGGTTCTGCGCCGACACGAAGCGGACGGTGCCCGCCAGGCGCGCCTGGTACTCGGCGTCGGCGATCTGCCACCCCGCACGGTTCGAGTGCCCCACGTAGCGGACCTTGCCCGCGCGGACCAGGTCGTCGAGCGCGGACAGCGTCTCCTCGACGGGCGTGCGCTTGTCCGGCGTGTGGAACTGGTAGAGGTCGATCCAGTCGGTCCCGAGGCGCCGCAGCGACGCCTCGACGGCCTTGACGACGTACCGGCGCGAGCCGCGTGCCCGGAAGTCCTCGCCGTTCGCGCCGTGCATGGGCATGCCGAACTTGGTCGCGACCACCACGTCGTCGCGGCGGCTGCCCAGCGCCTTGCCGAGCAGCTCCTCGCTCAGGCCGGGGCGGGCGCCGTAGACGTCCGCGACGTCGAAGAACGTGATGCCGGCGTCGAGCGCGGCGTCGATCAGGGCCGTCGAGCCCTCGAGGGTCTCGGTCGCGGTGCGCGGGCGGCCCAGGTTGTTGCAGCCCAGGCCGATCGCGGAGACCGCGAGGCCGGACGAGCCGAGGCGACGGACCTCGGGGCGGACAGGGGCGGTGGGTGAAGACGTCGTCATGCGCCCGACTGTACGTCGCCTCGCGGGGTGGGCGGCGCCGTCGGGCCGTCGTCCCGGCTGGTGGGATCCGGTGCCGGTGCCGCGGGGATCGACGCCGCACGCCCGGCCACCCAGCCCACGAACCGTTCGAGCGGACCGCGCCCCAGCGCCCAGCGCCACACCGTCGCGAAGACCAGGCTCGCAACGACGAGCAGCGCGAGCTCGCCGTTGCCGGTCGCGCTCATGAGCTGGTCCTCCCACGCCCAGATCGCGAGGACCTGCAGGCAGTACACCGTCAGTGCCATGGACCCCACGGCCGCGAGCGGGGCCAGGACGCGCAGCACCGCACGGCTCGATCCCAGCAGGAGGCACAGGCCCAGGACCGCGAGCGCGAACCCGCCCGATCCCAGGACCTCCAAGGTCGTGTTCGTGTGCGGCCCCGCGAGCCACAGGTACTCGGGCGTCGGCAGGGGAGCGGACCACGGCAGCGGCTCGGGCTGGTAGACGCCCGACGCGTCCGCGGCCTGCTGCTCGATCAGTGCCGTCGGGCCGCTCCCCGCGAGCACCGCCGTCAGCCAGCTGCCCGTGACGAGCGCCGACGCCATGTAGGCGACGAACGACGTCACGAGGCCGCCCCCGAGCAACGACACCTGCAGACGGCGCGAGGCCAGGTCGAGCCGCCCGACCGCGAGCCCCGCGAGCACGAACGCCATCCACACGAGGGCCGGGTACGTGCCCGTCAGGAGGAAGTCCGTCAGAGCGCCCGAGCCGTCCATCGGCAGCCAGAGCTCGGCCCGCAGCATGATCTCGGGCCACCAGTACGCGACCGGTGGCCCCAGGACCGCCACGACCAGCGCGAGACCCGCCAGCCGCGGCGGCGACCACCGCAGGAACGGCAGCGCCAGGACGAAGTACGCCGCGTAGAAGCCCAGGATCAGCGCGACCGGGGTGCCGAGCACGTCGAGCAGGCCCGCCAGTGCGAGGAGCAGGACGGCCCGCACCAGGATGCGCGTGCGCGCCTGGAGCGCCGGGACCCCCGTCAGCGGGGTGCGACGCCCCGAGACCAGCGCGAGCGAGACGCCCGCGATCACCGCGAACAGGATCGAGGACCGTCCGTGCACCAGGGAGAGCCAGCCCTCCCCGGTCGAGAAGTCGTCCGACGTGACGCCCACGTGCGCCGCGAACATCCCGAGGATCGCGAGCCCGCGCGCCAGGTCCACCCCGGGGACGCGGTCTCCCGCGGGCAGGAGAAGGTCGGCGTGCCGCCGCCAGAACCCGCCCGACGGCGTCGCGAGGCTCGGGAGGGACAGGTCGGCCGCGGGGGTGGTCACGGGAGAATCCTGCCCCCCGGAGCCGGCTCGCACGTGCAGGACGCACCGGCCGCGGGGGCGCCCGACCGGGCCTCGCGACGACGCGCGACCCGCACCCCGACCCTCCACCGCCCATGATGTGAGAACGGGGCTGTGGGAACCGTGGAAGCGTTCTACCGTGCAAGCATGACCCACACCCCCACGCCGGACCAGGACGTCACCGTCGACGCCTCGCCCGACACCCACGCACCCGATGCCCCCACCGGGGCCCTGGGCAGCACTCCCAGCATGGAGTCCGAGTCGTACACCCACGGCCACCACGAGTCCGTCCTGCGTTCGCACCGGTGGCGCACCGCGGAGAACTCCGCCGGGTTCCTCCTGCCGCACCTGCGCCCCGACCACTCGATCCTCGACGTCGGCTGCGGTCCCGCGACCGTGACCGTCGACCTCGCGCGGCACGTGCCCGGAGGCACCGTGATCGGTGTCGACGCTTCGGCCGCGGTGCTCGACAGCGCCCGTGAGCTCGCCGCCGGCTCAGGACTGAGCAACGTCTCGTTCCAGCAGGCCAACGCCTACGAGCTGCCGTTCGCGGACGACACGTTCGACGTCGTGTTCGCCCACCAGCTCCTCCAGCACCTCTCCGACCCGCTCGCCGCGCTGCGCGAGATGAAGCGCGTCGCCAAGCCGGGCGGCCTCGTCGCCGTGCGCGACGCCGACTACGCCGCCATGACCTGGTACCCCGAGTCCGCGGGCCTCACCGAGTGGAACGAGCTCTACCACGAGGTCACGCACGCCTACGGCTACCAGGCCGACGCAGGCCGTCGCCTCCTCGCCTGGGTCCAGGAGGCCGGGTTCGACCCGGCCGGGATCGTGCCGTCGGCCGGCGTCTGGTGCTACTCGACCCCCACCGACCGCGCCTGGTGGGGCGGCCTGTGGGCCGAGCGCTGCATCGCCTCCAACTTCGCCGTCCAGGCCAAGGAGTCGGCGCTCGCGGACGACGTCGCCCTCGAGCAGCTCGCGCAGGAGTGGCTGCGCTGGGCAGAGGAGCCCGCCGGATGGTTCGCCGTCCTCAACGGCGAGGTGCTCGCCCGGGCCTAGCGCCGCCGTCGGGCCTCGCCGCTGCGACGGACACGCTGACGAACCGCAGGCGCGACGCGCCGCACGCGCCACCACGACCACCACGAGAAGGCCGCGGATCCCCGCCCAGGGGACCGCGGCCTTCTCGTCGGTAGGCTGGGCTCGTGCGCATCGCCAGATTCACCACCGGAGAAGACCCCCGCTACGCCCTCGTGCAGGAGGAGGCGGGCAAGACCTATCTCGCCGTCCTCAACGGCGACCCCCTCTACATGCCCGTCCTGCCGACGGGCGAACGGATCGAGCTCGGGGACGGCGTCCGCCTCCTCGCGCCCGTGATCCCGCGCTCCAAGGTGGTCGCGGTCGGCCGGAACTACGCGGCCCACGCCGCGGAGATGGGCAACGACGTCCCGACGTCGCCGCTCATCTTCTTCAAGCCCAACACCTCGGTCGTGGGTCCGGACGACCCCATCGTGCTGCCCGACTTCTCCGAGGAGGTCAGCTACGAGGCCGAGCTCGCGGTCGTGATCGGCCGCATGGCCAAGGACGTGAGCCCCGAGCACGCCGCGTCGTACATCCTGGGCTACACGATCGCGAACGACGTGACCGCACGCGACGCCCAGCGCACCGACGGTCAGTGGGCCCGCGCCAAGGGCTTCGACTCGGCCTGCCCGCTCGGCCCGTGGATCGACACCGACCTCGACATCGACGACGTCGCGGTGCGCTCGCGCGTCAACGGCGAGATCCGCCAGGACGGCCGCACGCGCGACATGATCTTCGACATCCCCTACCTGGTGTCGTACATCTCCGAGGCGTTCACGCTGCTCCCGGGCGACGTCATCCTCACGGGCACGCCCGCGGGCGTGGGCCGCATCGAGGCGGGCGACCGCGTCGAGTGCGAGGTCGAGGGCCTGGGCGTGCTGGCGAACCCGGTGGTCCGCCGCAACTGACGTCCTACCTGACCGTCGTGGGGGCGGAGGGCCGCCGTTCCTCGCGGGACGGCGGCCCTCTCTCGGCCGACGACGGGCGTCGGCCCGGTCGAGCGCCCCGGGTCAGGCGGCCCGTGCCGCCTCGAGCAGCCGGTCCTCGCACCAGCGCTGCGCGCCCTCGAACGTCGTGAGCTCCTGGTCGACCCCGGGCAGCAACCCGCGCTCGAACGGGTCGACCACCACGACGTGCACGCCCTGCCCCTGCAGGCGTGCGACGAGCCCGCGCAGGAGCTGGGCCCCGAGCGTCACGACGCGCGAGGTGCGGTGCAGGTCGAGGATCAGCCATCGTTCGCCGCTCGGCAGGGGCGAGGGGAGCTCGTCGACCGAGCGCAGGATGGTCTCGGCGGCCGCGAACTCGACCGTGCCCTGGACGGCCCGCACCGAGATCGCCGAGCCCAGGTCGCGGAGCCGGCGGAGCTGGGAGGGCGTGCGGTGCGCGAGCTGGCGCAGCCGGTCGGCGCGCGTGCTCCGGTAGAGCGTCGGCACGTCGCGGTCGGGGCGGTGCATGAGGTGCAGGTCGAACTGCCGCGAGATCTCCTGCGCGGCCGCGACCGAGCGCACGCTGTTGCCACGCGCGTCGAGCGGCGGGCTGAACAGGCCCAGGCCGAACTGCCCCACGCCCACCGACACGAGCCCGCCCGAGACCCCGCTCTTGGCCGGCAGTCCCGCCCGCAGCAGCCACTCGCCCGCGTAGTCGTACATGCCGCTCGTGGCCATGACGGCCAGGACCCACTCGGTCACGACCTCGTCGACCACGCGCTCGCCCGTGACCGGGTTGACGCCCCCGTTCGCGAGCGTCGCCGACATCACCGCGAGATCGCGGGCCGTGACCAGGACCGAGCACTGGCGGAAGTAGGTGTCGAGCGTGGCCTCGACGCCCGCGGTGAGCGAGCCGGCGCTGTGCATGAGGTAGGCGATCGCGCGGTTGCGGTCTCCCGTCTCGGACTCGCTCACGTAGACGCGCCCGTCGACGTCGAGCGGGCGCCCCGCGAACGCGCCGAGCAGGTCGAGGATGCGTGCGAAGCGCTCCTCCTCGGAGTCCCCGCGGACCAGGGACGTCGTGACGATCGCGCCCGCGTTGACCATGGGGTTGGGCGGGCGCCCCGTGGCGGGGTCCAGGCGGATCGAGTTGAACCCCTCGCCGCTCGGCTCGGCACCCACGTGCTCGAGGACCTCGGCGAGCCCCCGGTCCATGAGGGCCAGCGCGAACACGAACGGCTTGGACAGCGACTGGATGGTGAAGGGGGTGTCGGCGTCGCCCGCGGTGTAGATGCTGCCCGTGACTCCTGCGAGGGCCACGCCGAACAGCGAGCGGTCGGCCGTGGCGAGCTCGGGGATGTACGTCGCGACCGTGCCCTCGTCGAGGTCGCGGAACGCCTCGTGGACCGCAGCGAGCGCGTCGGCGATGAGCTCGCTCGCACCGGTGCGGCCCGGGTCGGGCGTGGACTGCGAGGAGGAGGACATGTACGCGATTGTGCCCGCGGGGCGTGCTCGGTGCCCGGTGGGGCGACGGCCGCACCGGGCACCGGGACGGTCGTGTCAGTCGAGCGGCCAGGGGTGGAGCGTCGCCCCGACCATGTTCCACGCATTGATCGCGGCGACGGCCCAGACGAGCTCGGCGAGCTCGGCCGGGCCGAAGTGCTCGGCAGCCTCCTCGACGACCTCGGCGGGCACCGGACCCTCGGCGCACCGGGTGGCCGCCTCGGTCAGCGCGAGCGCCGCGCGCTCGCGAGCCGTGAAGAAGGGTGTCTCCCGCCAGACGGACAGGCTCAGGACCCTGCGGAGGTCCTCGCCCGCGGCGATCGCGTCAGCGCTGTGCGTGTCGACGCAGTAGGCGCAGCCGTTGATCTGCGAAGCGCGTGCCGAGACCAGGTCGAGCAGCGCGGGCTCGATCGAGGACTTCCGGGTCGCGGCGGCGAACGACGCCATCGCGCGGCTCATGAGCGGAGCGAGCTCGTCGGCGGCGAGGCGGGAGGGGACAGGAACGGTCTGGAGCGTGGTCTCAGTGGTCATGCGTCCGACGGTACGGAGCACGCGGACCAGCGGTAAGGTCCATTTGCATGAATGATCAGTGGTCCACTTCCGGAGCGGACCTGCACCTCGAGATGGGCGGCGGCACCGGGAAGAGGTCCGGTCTCGAGGGCGCGCTGCGTGACGCGATCCGTGCAGGACGGCTCGGCCCCGGCTCCCGACTGCCCTCGACCCGGGCTCTGGCGCACGACCTGGGCTGTGCTCGCGGGACCGTCACTGCGGCGTATGACCAGCTCGTCGCCGAGGGGTACCTCGAGGCCAGGGCAGGGTCGGGGACCCGCGTCGCCGCACTCGATGCCACGCGGGTCTCGTCGGCAAGGGGTGCCCCCCAGGCGCCTCCCGAGCGATGGGTGCCGGACCTGCGTCCGGTGCGCATGCTCCGCCTCGTACCGGGCAGCCCCGATGCCACGACGTTCCCCGGCGCCGCGTGGTCCAGGTCCACCCGGGCCGCGCTCGCCACGGCATCGACCGAGGCGTTCGGGGTCGGGGACCCACGGGGTCGGCCCGAGCTGCGGACGGCACTCGCCGAGTACCTCGCACGCACCCGCGGTGTCGTGGCGGACCCCCGACGCATCGTGGTCACCACCGGGTACGCCCAGTCGCTCGCGCTGGTCGCCCAGGTGCTCCACGATGCCGACGTCCGCCACGTCGCGATGGAGGACCCGGGCCTCGGGTTCCACCGTGAGATCGTCCGCCGGGCCGGCCTGGAGGTCCGGGCGCTCCCGGTCGACGGGGACGGGGCGCGAGCCGATCTGCTCGCAGGTGCGGGGTTCGACGAGGTGGGCGCCGTCGTCGTGACCCCCGCCCACCAGTACCCGACGGGGTCGACGCTGGCGCCCGCCCGGCGGCGCGCTCTCCTCGACTGGGCGCGCTCGACCGGAGGCCTCGTGATCGAGGACGACTACGACGGCGAGTTCCGCTACGACCGGCAGCCGGTCGGGGCGGTCCAGGGGATCGGCCCGGACGAGGTCGTGTACGCGGGGAGCGTCTCCAAGACGATCGGTCCGGCTGTCCGCCTCGGGTGGTTGGTCGTTCCCGAGCGGTGGCTCGACGCCGTCGTGGACGCGAAGACCCACGCCGACTACCGGACGGGGAGCGCCGACCAGCTCGCCCTGGCCCATCTGATCGAGTCCCACGGCTACGACCGCCACGTCCGGGCGGTCCGGGGGCGGTACCGCCGACGCAGGGACCTGCTGGTCGGTCGACTGGCGGGACTGGTCGGGAGAGGCGCCGTCGAGGTCTCCGGGATCTCTGCGGGGCTGCATGCGCTCATCGGGCTCCCGGGCGCGGTGGACGAGGCCGCGGTGGTCCAGCGTGCGGCCGACCTCGGCCTGGAGGTCACGGGCCTCGCCGAGCACCGGCACGTGCCGGGCCAGGGCGTGCCAGGGCTCGTCGTCGGGTACGGAACGCCCACCGAGCCTGAGGTCCCACGGGCGCTCGACCTGCTCGTCCGGGTGCTCGGCGGCCCGTGACGGGCCGTGCACGCCCCGCGGCCACCTGGCGGCGATAGGCTGTGGGACGTGATCCCTGCACCTGGTTCCTCGCCCGTCCGCGTCCGCTTCTGCCCGTCGCCCACCGGTACGCCGCACGTCGGCCTCATCCGCACGGCGCTGTTCAACTGGGCGTACGCCCGGCACGTGGGCGGGACGTTCGTCTTCCGCATCGAGGACACCGACGCCGCGCGCGACTCCGAGGAGAGCTACCAGCAGCTCCTCGAGGCGCTGCGCTGGCTCGGCATGGACTGGGACGAGGGAGTCGAGGTCGGCGGCCCGCACGAGCCCTACCGCCAGTCGCAGCGCGGTGACATCTACCAGGACGTCATCCGCCGGCTCGTCGAGGGCGGCTACGCGTACGAGTCCTTCTCGACGCCCGAGGAGATCGAGGCGCGCAACGTCGCGGCCGGTCGCCCCAAGGCCATGGGCTACGACGGGTTCGACCGCACGCTGACCGACGAGCAGAAGGCGGCGTTCCGCGCCGAGGGCCGCGAGCCCGTGCTGCGCATGCGCATGCCGGACACGGACGTGGCGTTCACGGACCTGGTGCGCGGCGAGATCTCGTTCGGTGCGGGCTCGGTCCCGGACTACGTGATCGTGCGCGGCAACGGCCAGCCCCTGTACACGCTGGTCAACCCGGTCGACGACGCCCTGATGGGCATCACGCACGTGCTGCGCGGCGAGGACCTGCTGTCCTCGACGCCGCGCCAGGTCGTGCTGTACCGCGCGCTGCTCGAGCTGGGCGTCGCGCACGTCATGCCCCAGTTCGGCCACCTGCCGTACGTCATGGGCGAGGGCAACAAGAAGCTCTCCAAGCGCGACCCCGAGTCGAACCTGTTCCTGCACAAGGAGCGCGGCTTCACGCCCGAGGGGCTGCTCAACTACCTCGCGCTGCTGGGCTGGAGCATCTCCGCGGACAACGACATCTTCTCGGTCGAGGAGATGGTCGCGGCGTTCGACGTCGCCGACGTCAACCCGAACCCGGCCCGCTTCGACCTGAAGAAGGCCGAGGCCATCAACGCGACGCACCTGCGCATGCTGGCCCCCGAGGACTTCCGCGACCGCCTGGTCCCGTACCTGCACCAGGGCGGGTTCGTCCCGGCCGACTCGTTCGCGGACCTCTCGGCCGAGCACCAGGCGCTCGTCACGGCGGGCGCACCGCTCGTGCAGGAGCGCATGGTCCTGCTCGGCGAGGCCAAGGGCATGCTGGGCTTCCTGTTCGTGGCCGACGACGCGGTGCCCGTCGAGGACGAGGCGCGCGCTGCGCTGCGCGAGGAGGCCCCGGCCGTGCTCGACGCCGCGATCCGCGTGCTCGACGCCCTGGCCGACTTCTCGACGGACCCGATCCAGGAGGCGCTCAAGGCCGTCCTGGTCGAGGAGATGGGCATCAAGCCCCGCTTCGCGTTCACGCCGCTGCGCGTGGCCGTGACGGGTCGCCGCGTGTCGCCGCCGCTGTTCGAGTCGATGGAGATCCTCGGCAAGGAGTCCACCCTGGCGCGTCTGCGGGCGCTGCGCGCGTCGCTGTGACCGCGTCCGAGCCGGCGCCCGGCGCAGTGCTGCCCTCGCTCCCCGACGGTGTCGCTCCCCTCGCGGGGGACGTGGCGCCCGGCGGTGCTGTCGACGGTGTGGACGGTGTCCTGTTCGACGTCGACGACACGCTCGTCGACACCCGCGGCGCGTTCGCGCTCGCGATCGACGCGGTGTGCGCGGTGCACCTGCCCCACCTGCCGGTCGAGCGGTACGGCGAGGTCCTCGCGCTCTGGCGGAGCGACCCGCACGGCTGGTACCGCGCGTACACGCGCGGCGAGCTGACGTTCGACGGGCAGCGCATGCTGCGTGCGAACGAGCTGCAGGAGACGTTCGGCGGTGCGGTCCTCGACGAGGACGGGTACGCGGCGTGGAAGACGGTCTTCTGGGGCATGTTCGAGGAGAGCTGGCGCGCGCACGACGACGCCGCACCGGTCCTCGGGCGGCTCGCCGCCGCAGGGGTCAAGGTCGGCGCGCTCTCCAACGCGTCGGTCGCGCTCCAGACGGACAAGCTGGCCCGGTCGGGGCTCTCGGACGTGCCCATGCTCGTGGGTGTCGACACCCTGGGCTTCGGCAAGCCGGACCCGCGGGTCTTCCTCGAGGCGTGCGCGCGCCTGGGCACGGACCCGGCGCGCACGCTCTACGTGGGCGACGAGCTCGACGTCGACGCGCGGGCCGCGGCCACCGCAGGTCTGACGGGCGTGTGGATCGACCGTCCCGGCACCCGGCGTGGTGGCCCGCACGAGGAGGACCCCGAGGCCGCGCGCGCGGCGGGGGTGCACGTCGTGGCGACGCTCGACGAGGTCGGCGACCTGGTGCTCGCGGGGCGCTGACGCTGCCGGGCGCGAGGTAGAACGCGCTGCGTGAGGTAGTGCGCGGCGCGTCCTACCTCGCGCAGCACGTTCTATCTCGCGGTGAGGTTGATCGCTGGCCCGTGACCTACCGCACGGTCCTCGAGCGCGGCGCTCCGGCGCTCCCGGCCGCGACCGCCGCGATCCGTCGGGCCGCCGCCGAGAGCTCGGTGCCGTCCTTCCAGACCATCCGGAGCCGCCGTGAGAGGTCGAGACCGGGCACCTGGATCTCTGCGAGCGTGCCGCGAGCAAGGTCGTCCGCGACCGTCAGCCGGGACAGCACGGCGACCGCGCCGCCGTACTGCACCGCGGTCTTGAGCGACGCGGTCGAGCCCAGGTAGGGCAGGTGGTCGGGGAGGCGGGCGCCGGCTGCCACGAGCGACTTCTCGAGCGTCTCGCGTGTTCCCGAGCCGCGCTCGCGGACGACGAGCCCACCGTTCACCAGCTCCTCGACCGTCGCGGTGCGCCGTCGCCGCCCGGCCCACGGGTGCGTCGCCGCGACGACCACGACCAGCTCGTCGTGGGCCAGGGTGCGGCTGCGCAGCCCCCGACGCAGGGTCGAGCTCTCGATGAAGCCGAGCTCGGCGTCGTCCGACAGCACGAGCTCCATGACGGTCCGGGAGTTGCGCACGAGCAGCTCGACGTCGGGGGAGGCGGGCCCTCGGGCGGCCACCGACGAGCCGCGCTGCTCCGACGAGCCGCCCGGTCCCGACACCGGACCGGTCGCCGCCCCGGCCCCGGGCACCGGGGTCAGACCGTCGAGCGCGAGCGTCGCGAGCCAGCGAGGGGCGAGGTACTCGGCGATCGTCAGGCTGGCCGCCAGGCGGATCCGGGCCGAGGGGGCCTCGCGCAGCGCCGCGGCCGACGTCTCGAAGCGGTCCGAGGCGTCGAGGACCTCGCGGGCCCAGGTCGCGGTCGCGCGCCCGGTCTCGGTGAGGCGGGCGCCGCGCGTCGAGCGTGCGACGAGCTCGAGCCCCAGGTGCTTCTCGAGGCGCCGCATGCCGGCCGAGGCGCTGGGCTGGGAGATGCCCAGCGCTCGTGCGGCGGCGCTGATCGAGCCGTGGCTGTCGGTCGCGACGAGCAGCTCCAGGAGGCCCAGCGACGTCCGGTCCCGGCGCGGGGGAGGGGTGTTCGGGAGGTGCTGCGGGGCGGTCTCGGCCATAGCTTCATCCTATGGCTCGGTCGCCAGGTAGGCCTTCCGGCGCCGTTCTCGTCGCGGCACGGTGGAAGCATGACCCCCACGACCGACCTCGACACCCCCACCCCGGACGTCGACCCCGCCGCCCGCCGGCCGACCACGCCCGGCCCCGCCCCCTCGACCGTGGCCGCCGCTCCGGCCCCCTGGATCCGCCGCGCGGCCCCAGGGCTCGCCCTCTGCGCGCTCGCGACCGTCGTCGCCTACCTCCTCGCCCAGGTGGTCCCGCTCTCGCCCCTCGTGCTGTCCCTGCTCGTCGGGGCCGTCGTCGGCTCGGTGCTCGGAAGCCTGCGCCGCGCGCACGGGGCGAGCGACGCCGTCGGACGGACGACGCGTGCCGCGCGGTGGGCGGACGCCCTCACCGCCCGGACCCAGGAGGGGACGCGGTGGACCGCGATGCGCGTCCTGCGCGCGGGCGTGGTCCTGCTGGGGCTCCAGCTCTCGCTGCCCGAGGTCCTCGCGCTCGGCTGGCGCGGCCTCGCGGTCGTGGCGCTCACGGTCGCCGTGACCTTCAGCGCGACGCTCGCCCTGGGGCGGGCGCTGCGCGTCCCGCGCGTGACGTCGCTGCTCGTCGCGACAGGGTTCTCGATCTGCGGCGCGGCCGCGATCTCGGCCATGCAGGGCGTGGTCGGGGGAGGCGACGACGACGAGTCGCGCCGCGAGGCCGACGACGCCGTGGCGACGGCCCTCGCCCTCGTGACGATCTTCGGGTCGCTCGCGATCTTCGTCCTGCCGTGGCTCGCCGGGCTGCTCGGGCTCGCCGACGACCGCGCCGGGCTCTGGATCGGGGCGAGCGTCCAGGAGGTCGCCCAGGTCGTGACCGCAGGAGGTGCGATCTCCGCCGCGGCGCTCGCGACCGCGACCGTGAGCAAGCTGGCCCGGGTCGTGCTGCTCGCGCCGCTCGTCGCGGGCGCTGGGGTGCTGCGGGCGCGTCGGGAGCGCGTGGCGCGCCCTGCGGACGTCGAGGCCGCCACGGGGGCCCGTGCGGCCCGTAGGACGCCCCCGGTGCCCCTGTTCGTCGTGGGCTTCCTCGCGGCCGTGCTGGTGCGCAGCACGGGCCTGCTGCCCGCGTCCGTCGTGGAGGTGACGACCGTGGTCACGACGTTGCTCTTCACCGCGGCGATGTTCGCGATGGGCCTCGGGGTCGACGTCGCGCACCTGGTCCGCACGGGCCGGCGCGCGCTCGTGCTCGGGACGGCCTCGGCCGCGGTCGTGACCGGAACCTCGCTCGTTGCGGTGCTGGCGCTGACCTGAGCCTCCTCGCGCACGGTGGAGGAAGCTCTGTCGACGCCGAGGCTGGGCCCGGAGCAGAGGCCCGCGCATCGGCGAGGCGGCGCCCGGACGTCCCGGGCGCCGCCTCGGCGCTCGCCCTACCGGACCGTCGCGTCCCAGCGCCAGCGGGTGCGGCGCGCGAGGCCCGGCAGCTCGCGGCGGCCCGTCGCCCACACGAGGACCTCGGCCGCGGGGAGGCCGCGCGTCGCGTCCGGCAGGTCGGGGAAGAGCCGCGTCAGCACCCGTGCGCTGAGCCCCTCGGGCAGGGAGGGGGCGACGCCCGTGAGCCCTTCGAGGATGTCGCGCCCGTGCACGAGGATCTCGACGATCCCCATGGCCGCGAACCCCTGCGGGTCCGAGAGCCCGTACGGATGGTAGGCGCGGGCCGAGTCCGGGCGGGCGCCCACCTGGGCCGCGAGCAGCTCGCCGCCCGCGCGGAGCACCTCGGCCATCCCGGCCGGGCCGGCCTCGCGCTTGACGTGCGCGATCTCGTCCTCACCCTTGGGGCCGGCGAGCGGCAGGTAGTCGAGCAGGGGGAGTCCCGCGACCTGGAGCGCGTAGGCCAGGAGGTCGTCGACAACGTGCTCGGCCGTGGCCCAGCACGACCACCGCACGGGCCCGGCCTGCGCGTCGAACGCGGCGTCCGGGTGGTGCGCCACGCCGTCGGCGAGCCAGCGCGCGGCGGTGCGGACGTCGTCGGGCGTGACGGGACCCGGTACGAGACGGACCGGCGAGAGGTCCGCGTCCTCGGGCTGCGCGCTCACTCGTCGACCATGCCCGCGTCGGTACCGAGGACACGGTCCGCTCGCCAGCACTCGGCCCGGTAGGGGAGGTCGATCTCGGTGAGCCCCGCGAGCGCGGGGTGCGTCGCCGCGAGGTGGTCGACGGCGTCGAGCAGCTCGTCGCGCTCGGCAGGAGGCAGCGTGAGCAGGTGGCTCCGGGTCGCGGCGAGCGTGCGCAGGCCCGCGGCGGGGAGGCGGTCCGCCCAGGGGAAGGTCGCGTGCACGAGCGGCGTGAAGGCCTCGTCGACCCCGTCGAGCGACGGTGTGCGGTGGACGGGCTCGAGCGAGTCGCCGCGGTGGATGATCTCGGTGAACTGCTCGACCCAGTCGACCGTGTGGTCGCGGACGTTCCAGACGACGCCGAGCCGCCCGCCGGGGCGCAGCACGCGTGCGATCTCCGGGACGGCGGTCGCGACGTCGAACCAGTGCCAGGCCTGGGCCACGAGGACCGCGTCGACGCTCCCGTCCTCGAGCGGGATGCGCTCGGCCGTGCCGGGCAGGACGTGGGCACCGGGCACGGCGTCCTGGAGCTGGGCGCGCATGCCGTCGGAGGGCTCGACCGCGGTCACGTGGAGGCCGCGCGCGACCAGCTTCTCGGTGAGCTTGCCGGTCCCGGCCGCGAGGTCGAGCACGTGGCGGGCCCCGGCGGGCAGCATCCAGTCGATCGCTGCGTCGGGGTAGGAGGGACGGACGGCCCGGTAGTCGCCGGCGCCCGCGCCGAACGAGGATGCGCGTTCCGCGTGGGACGCGCGCGGGATGCTGGCGGACGACGGCTCGGGAGGCGCTGCGGTGCTCATGTCTTCGACGGTGCCACGTCGGGAGGGCGTGGTCCACCGTTTCCGAGCGGTTGCATGCGACGTGTCGGACGCGGCGGTGCCCGACGGCGGCACGTCCGTTCCGGACGGAGGCTCACCGCGGGGCGCGGGAGGGATCGGGCAGGGGCTGACAGGGCAACCGAGGGCGATTTGGCCGGACCGGGACTCTCCGGTAATGTTTTCTCTCGGTGAGGCGCTCACCCGAAGCCCGGGAACGGGAAGAGGGCGCGGTGCCGATACCTCCTTGGGGTATGGTGTAATTGGCAACACAACGGTTTCTGGTACCGTCATTCTAGGTTCGAGTCCTGGTACCCCAGCGCAGAGCAAGTAGCGCATCGCGTCGGTCAAACCGACACGAATCGTGCAGTACAGTTCTCAACGGCACGGCGCCCCTCGGGGTGACGAGCTTAGGCCCCCATCGTCTAGCGGCCTAGGACGCCGCCCTCTCACGGCGGTAACACGGGTTCAAATCCCGTTGGGGGTACGTAGTACGAGGCCTGGCCATCGTCAGATGACCGGGCCTCGATGACGCTCGATCACTCTTCGGAGTGTGAGAGCGGTCCAGGCCCCCATCGTCTAGCGGCCTAGGACGCCGCCCTCTCACGGCGGTAACACGGGTTCAAATCCCGTTGGGGGTACCAGCGCAAAGCCCGATCATCGAGAAGATGGTCGGGCTTTCGTCGTTCGTGGGCCAGGGCGGCCTGCCGAGGAGCGACATCTCGGGACCGCTCCTCGGCAGGGACTTGACCGCTCATCTCGTGCGTCTCAGGAGCCGATGACCGCCGGTCCTGCGGTGAGGTCCGTCACGCCCCCTGCGGGCTCGTCGCCGAGCAGCCAGTCCAGGGCGTCGCGGGCCGACCAGGAGCCCTCGTGTCGCTCGGCGAGCCGGGAGGCGTTGGCCACGTCGACGCCAAGCGTCACGAGCGGTGGCTCGACGTACCCGTCGGCGCGGGTCTGCCCGAGCCCGACGTTCGCGGCGAGGGAGTTGCACAGGCAGGACCGGCCGACGGTGTCCGCCACGGCTCCGCCCTTGCGCTCGTACATGTGGACGGGCTCGGCGGGACACCGGTAGGCCACCTTGCCGTCGTCCTTCTGCACGGGCGTGCGGAGGTATCCCAGGTCGCACAGCCGGGGACGGGCAGCGGTGAGGCCGGCGTCGGCGAGGGTGCCAGGAAGCTGTGCGACCTTGAACGGGAAGCCCGTGGGGGACGTGAGGGCCTCGGTCCGGACGTCGAGCGTCCCGTCGCGCAACCGGTTCAGGACGTCGTCGCGGAGCGCGGGGTCGAGTCCCGACTCGGTCGCGAGCGCGAAGAGGGTTCCCACCTGGACACCGGCGGCTCCCGCCTCACGGGCTGCGACGAGCGCCTCGGGTGTCCCCTGCGCGCCCGCGATCCAGAACGGCAGCCCCAACGCCGCGACCTTCGAGACGTCGGCCTGGTCGCGCGGGCCGAACACGGGCTGTCCGACCTCGTCGAGAGTGAGCCGTCCGCGGGGCGGTGCGTTGTGACCGCCCGCAGGAGGCCCCTCGACGACGAACCCGTCCGGGCGGGTGCGGTCCTCGCGCACCAGGTGCTCGGCCAGGGCATGAGCCGAGACGATCGCGAGGAACGTCGGCCGGGGCACGGCCGGCAGCGACTCTCCGAGGAGCGACTCGGGATCGAAGTCGACCGTGTGGTTGCTCCCTCCGACGACCGTCACCGGGAACTCGACGCGCTCGTGCTCGGCGAGCTGGTCGAGCAGGTGCGGGACGTCCCGGGGGATCCCGGCCCCGGTGACGACGTAGTCGGCACCCGCCAGCATCGACCCGTAGGCCGCGGCGGGTGCGGCCATCTGGATCTTCTCGAGGAAGTTGATCCCCACGCGCCCGTCGTGCCCCTCCTTGGCGAGCCACACCTCGACGAAGCTGCCCAGGACCATGAGCTCCTGCGCGAGGCGGGTCTGGCGCAGCGCGAGGCGCGGGACCGGCGCGTAGGGCTGCCCCTCGCTGCGCCCTTCGGGACGGAAGTAGCGCGAGATCACGCGCTGGGCGAACCGGGGGACCGGGAAGGCGGCGAGCGCTCGACGGACCGCCCCGTCGCGGTCACCGTTCTGCAGCCTGCGTGCCAGCACCAGGTCGAGGGCCGTGCCCGACACGAGGCCCAGCTGTCCCGCGTGCGCGACCGCGGACGCGAGGTGCCAGGACGAGACCGCCATGCCCATCCCGCCCTGGATGACCCGCGGGAGCGGCGGGCACGACGACGGGACGGTCAAGGAAAGCGTGGTCACAGGTGGACCCTTCTCATGCCTGGTGCGAGCGCTGCTGCCACCGCCGAGCGGGTGGTTACTGCACCGTAGGTTGTGGGGCGGCGCGCAGCCAGGGTCCAAGGACCCGAAGGTTCGGGGACATCGACGAGACGCACCGCCGCAGTGGCGACGGTGCGGCGTCCCCCGAGGTCAGACCGGCGGCGGAGGGACCGGGGGCTCGGTGCGCCGCACGGGCGAGTCGGTGCGATGGTCGATCCGCACGAACGCCGCACGGTCCTCGTCCGAGACCTCCCAGGCCGGACCGTCCGCCTCGCCGTCGGTGCCGTCTGGGAGGTCCGCTGGAGGGGGCGGGGGGACGGGTGGTGCCATGACCGGCCGGTCGGTCCCGGCGAGGCGTGGCGCGCTCCCGCGGGGCGCCACGAAGAGGTGCCCCTGGCCGTCCTTCTGCATCGACCGCACGGCGACGGGCTGCGTCGCGGCCGCCGCCGGGTCCCGTTCCGGCCCGACGCTCGTCGGCGCCCACGCGAGGTGCGCCGAGGCGGGCGGAGGAGGTGGCGGTGGTGGGGGAGCAGGGGTCGCGGGTCCCGACGTCGGGGGACCGGGCTGCTGCTGGCCGGCAGGTCCGCCGGCGCTGCCCGAGCCGTTCTGACCGTTCGCGGCGCCCGGTCCGCCTCGACCGCCCGGGATGAAGATCGTGTCGCACAGCTTGCGGTACGTCGCGTCGGGCTTGGCGACCCAGTTGATGCGGCTCATCGCCTGGTCCTGCCCCGCGGACTCGAGGATGAACTGCCCGTACCCGAGCACGCGACCCACGATCGAGCGGCTGTAGCTCATGTCGGTGACCTTGCCGAGGGGCATCATCGCGACCTTGTGCGTCACGAGCCCGAACATCAGCAGCATGCGCTTGTCGGTCGCGACGAACCACTCGTTGCGCCAGTCCAGGACCTTCCACAGCAGCCGCACCGCGACCGCGAGCCACACCCACCAGAGCATGAGGGCCCCGTCGCCCACGGTCGGCCCGGAGGCGCTCACGAGCCACGCGACGACGAGGAACGCGGCGAAGGTCGTGGCGACCGGCTCGGCGAGCTTGCCCCAGTGGGCTCGTGTGGCGAGCACGACGCGTTCGCCGGGAAGGATGTAGCGGCGCAGGTGACGCGCGCTCAGACGAGGAGGGCGCCCGGGCGCCTCCACCTCCAGCTGCTCGCGCGCCATGCCGTCGACTACTCGATGAGGGACTGGACGAACTGTCCGAAGCTCGCGAACGCGCCCATGATGACGTCCCAGATCGCCTGGACGATGTCGGCGGCGCGGTCGGGGCTCTTGATGACCGCGTAGAGCAGGAAGACGATGACGACCCACATCAGGATGGTCTTGGCCTTGCCGGGCATCGTGTGGTCCTCACGTGGTCGTCGATCGGGGCGGTGGTGCTCTGCTCGACATGGTGACCAGAGCAGACCGGGCGCCGTCGGAGGCGCGCCGACGACGAGTCTAGCGTTTCGCCCGAATCGGTCGTGGGTCCCGTGTCCGGACAAGGTCGCACAGAGGGTGCGGAGCGCCGGACGAGGCTGCTCAGTGGGCGCGGAGCGCCGGACGAGGTTGCTGCTCAGAGGGCGCGGCGCGCCGGACGGGCCCGGTCAGCCAGGCTCAGCGGCCGGTGCGAGCGTGGCCGCCAGAACCAGCCAACCCCCGTCTGCACGCACCCAGAGCCGCGTGTAGACCAACCGCGCGGAGACTGCGGTGCCGCCCTGGACCGCCTCCACGGCGGCGACCAGCCTGGTCACTCCGCTCGCGACGTCCTCCTGGACGTCCAGCGACTCCTCCTCCAGGCGGGTGATCTGCAGCGACCCCGAGCGGTAGCTCTCCAGGTCGTCCTCTTTGGAGAAGACGGACCCGTCCGGGCCGGCGCCGACGCACCGAGGATGCAGCAGCGCGTCGAGCGCGTCGACGTCGCCGGCGCGCTGGGCGGCTTGGAGCGCGTGCTCGGCAGCGAGAAGACTCATCGCCCGAGTCTACGCACGGGGCCCGCCCCGAGGTGGGCGCTGAGGGGTGCGGCGAGGACCGGCAGGAACGCCAGTCAGGAACGCCGAGGGGCGGGCGCCTCGCGGCGCCCGCCCCTCGGTCAGGGTCGGTGGACGGTCACTCGCCGGCGCGGCGGAGGACCTCGGTCAGGCGGTTGGCCGCGGCGACGACGGAGCCCGAGTGCAGACGGCCCGGCTGGCGCGTCAGGCGCTCGACCGGTCCCGAGATCGAGACCGCGGCGACGATCCGCCCCGACGGTCCACGCACGGGCGCCGACACCGAGGCGACCCCGAGCTCGCGCTCCGAGACGGACTGTGCCCAGCCACGCCGTCGGACCCCCGAGAGGATGGTGGCCGTGAAGACGGCCTCGCGCAGGCCGCGGTGCAGGCGGTCCGGCTCCTCCCAGGCGAGCAGCACCTGGGCGGCCGAGCCCGCGCCCATCGTGAGGGTCGCCCCCACGGGGATAGAGTCACGGAGTCCGACCGGGCGTTCTGCCGCGGCGACGCAGATGCGATGGTCGCCCTGGCGGCGGTAGAGCTGGGCGCTCTCGCCCGTGTGGTCGCGCAGCGCCGTGAGAACCGGGTTGGCGGCGGCGAGCAGGCGGTCCTCGCCTGCTGCGGTCGCGAGCTCGTTCAGGCGCGGTCCGAGGACGAAACGGCCCTGCATGTCGCGAGCCACCATGCGGTGGTGCTCGAGCGCGACAGCGAGGCGATGAGCCGTCGGACGGGCGAGTCCGGTGGCGGTGACGAGCTGGGCCAAAGTGGCTGGTCCGGACTCCAGAGCGCCCAGAACGGACGCCGCCTTGTCCAGCACGCCGACTCCGCTAGAATTGTCCATAGGTCGATATTGACGTCTCGCACAGTGAGATGCAAGTTAGCGTGTGTCGGTGTCGCCGAAGGACCGGGAAGATCACCCGGACCACGACCGAGTTGTACCCCCCGATCGTCGCCCACGGCCCCCGCGTGAGCGACCACCGCAGGACACAGGTAGGAGAAACCAACATGGCCGGCACGCTGGCGGAGAAGGTCTGGGACGCGCACCTGGTGCGACGTGGCACCGACGGGTCGCCCGACCTCCTCTACATCGATCTGCACCTCATCCACGAGGTCACCAGTCCGCAGGCCTTCGAGGGCCTGCGTCTCGCCGGCCGGCAGGTGCGCCGCACCGACCTGACGATCGCGACCGAGGACCACAACACCCCCACGCTCGACATCGACCTGCCGATCGCGGACCTCACGAGCCGCACCCAGATCGACACGCTGCGCAACAACGCCAAGGAGTTCGGCGTGCGCATCCACTCGCTCGGTGACGCGGACCAGGGCATCGTGCACCAGGTCGGTCCTCAGCTCGGGCTCACCATGCCCGGCCTGACGGTCGTGTGCGGCGACTCGCACACCTCGACCCACGGTGCGTTCGGGGCCCTCGCGTTCGGCATCGGGACCTCGGAGGTCGAGCACGTGCTCGCGACCCAGACCCTGCCGCTCGCGCCCTTCAAGACCATGGCGATCACGGTCAACGGCGAGCTACCCCCGGGCGCGACGAGCAAGGACATCATCCTCGCGATCATCGCGAAGATCGGCACGGGTGGCGGCCAGGGCTACGTCCTGGAGTACCGCGGCGAGGCCATCCGCAAGCTGACCATGGAAGCTCGCATGACGGTCTGCAACATGTCGATCGAGGCAGGCGCGCGCGCCGGCATGATCGCTCCCGACGAGACCACGTTCGAGTACCTCAAGGGCCGTCCGCACGCGCCCGAGGGCGCCGACTGGGACGCCGCGGTCGAGTACTGGAAGACGCTCAAGACCGACGACGACGCCACGTTCGACGAGGAGGTCGTGCTCGAGGCGGCCGACCTCGAGCCGTTCATCACCTGGGGCACCAACCCCGGCCAGGGCCTGCCCCTGTCCGCGAATGTCCCGGTCCCCGCGGAGATCGCCGACGAGAACGAGCGCGTCGCCGCCGAGCGCGCGATCGAGTACATGGGCCTGACCCCGGGTGCTCCGCTGCGCGACATCGCGATCGACACGGTCTTCATCGGCTCGTGCACCAACGGCCGCATCGAGGACCTGCGCTCGGTCGCCAAGGTCGTCCAGGGCAAGAAGAAGGCCGACTCGCTGCGCGTGCTCGTCGTGCCCGCGTCGGCCCGTGTCCGCCTCCAGGCCGAGGCCGAGGGGCTCGACCAGATCTTCCTCGACTTCGGTGCCGAGTGGCGCAACGCCGGCTGTTCCATGTGCCTGGGCATGAACCCCGACCAGCTCGCCCCCGGCGAGCGCTCGGCCTCCACGTCCAACCGCAACTTCGAGGGTCGCCAGGGCAAGGGCGGACGCACCCACCTGGTCTCGCCGCTCGTCGCGGCCGCGACGGCCATCCGCGGGACCCTGTCCTCGCTGGCCGACCTGGACCTGCCGGCCGACGTCGACATCACGTCGTTCGACGGCACGCCGCTCGCGCCGCTCGACCCGCGCGTCCCGCTGCAGGTCTGACACCGGACGCGGCGCCGCCCATCCGGTGGTGCCGCACCGGCAGGCCCCCTGACGACCGACTCATCGAGGAAGCAGAAGCATCATGGAGAAGTTCACCACCCACACCGGTGTCGGTGTCCCGCTGCGCCGCAGCAACGTCGACACGGACCAGATCATCCCCGCCGTCTACCTCAAGCGCGTGACGCGCACGGGCTTCGAGGACGCGCTGTTCGCGGCGTGGCGCGGGGACCCCGCATTCATCCTGAACCAGCCCGCGTACTCGTCGGGCTCCGTGCTGGTCGCTGGCCCGGACTTCGGCACCGGCTCGTCGCGCGAGCACGCCGTGTGGGCCCTCAAGGACTACGGCTTCAAGGTCGTCCTGGCCTCGCGCTTCGCGGACATCTTCCGCGGCAACTCGGGCAAGCAGGGCCTCGTCGCGGGCATCGTCGCGCAGGAGGACATCGAGCTGCTGTGGAAGGTCCTCGAGACCAAGCCCGGCACCGAGGTCACGGTCGACCTGGTCGAGCGCACCGCGACGGCAGACGACGTCGTGGTCCGATTCCAGATCGACGACTACACGCGCTGGCGCCTCATGGAGGGGCTCGACGACATCGGTCTGACCCTCCAGCACGAGGCCGACATCACGGCGTTCGAGCAGACGCGCGCGTCGTGGCGCCCCAAGACGCTGCCGGCGAAGCACCTGCCGACGGTCGACATCGAGGCGGCTCGCCCGTCCGCGTGACCTGACGGTCGCGAACGGTTCGCACGGCCCGACGGCGCCGCTCCCCTGGGTGGGGAGCGGCGCCGTCGGCGTGTGCGGGGCGAGGGCGACGGGCCGCACCGCGAAGGTGACCGGGGCCGTCGCCGACGGTGACGGACACGCCCGCCGAGGGTGACACCTACGGGCGCGGCGGTCCCTGGCGGATCCTCGCGAGCTGAGACTCGGCGGTGACCTTGGACGGGTCCCAGCCGGCCTCGATCCACCAGGTCGCGCCCGCCGCCTCGAGCGCCCGCGCGTCCTGCGCTGCGGCGTCGAGGTCGGTCACGAAGTCTCGCTGGACCACGAGCTCGAACGGACCGGCCGACGGGTCGCGGTGCTCGGCGACCCAGGTCGCGACCTCGCGCGTCTCATCGGGTGTCAGGGAGTCCATGCCGCGGTCGCCCCGGAGCTGGACCGTCACGCCGTCCCAACGGACCGCGCGGCTCATCGACTTCTCGCTCGGGAACACCCCCACGGGCCACACGGGGATGCGCCCGTTGACGGGCTGCGGTGAGATCGTCATCTCGCCCGTCGAGATGTGCTTCCCGTCGAACGAGAACGACTCGCCCGACCAGGAACGCTCGAGGAAGGCCAGGACGTCGTCGAGCAGCTCGGCGCGCTCGCGCAGCGACGTGAGCTGGCCGGGGACGGCGCTGAAGCCCGCGTCGTCGAGCACCCCGACCCCGGCGGGCAGCACGAGCCGCCCGCCCGAGAGGTGGTCGACCGTAAGGGCCTGGCGCGCGAGCTCCCACGGGCGCCGACGCGGCAGCGCGAACACGAGCGCCCCCAGCGTCACGCGCTCGGTCTGGACGGCTGCCGCGGCGAGGATGCCCCACGGGTCGTAGCCCTCCATGCCGGGCAGGCTGATGCCGTCCCACGTGAAGTAGCCGTCCCAGCCGTGCTCCTCGGCCTCGCGGGCCATGGAGACCAGCTCTGCTGCGGAACCGAAGCTCCCGACGAACCCGAACTTCAAGCCCATGACGTCCTCCTGCGACTCGTTGGCGGTCCTCCCACGGTAGGACCGGCCACCCACACGCGTCGCGGGCGGGACGACGAAGGCCTGCTCGTCCGCGACGTCGCGGGCGAGCAGGCCTTCGGACGTGGTCAGAGGATCAGTGGTGCGCCTTCTTGCGGGGGATGAAGTGCACGACCGTGACGACGACCGCACCCACGATGGTGCCGACGATCGCCGAGCCCAGGGTGTCGACGAGCCACGTGAGCACACCGCCGACGACCGGGACGCCGTGCACACCCGACTCGAGGAAGTGCAGCAGGTCGTACGGGCCGTGCCAGCCGAGGTCGTACGTGCCCTGCAGCAGGATGTGCCCACCGACCCACAGCATCGCCACCACGCCGACGGTCGAGATGACCGCCATGACGCGCGGCATCGCGGTCACGAGGCCGCGCCCGAACGACTGGACCCACCCCGTGCGCTGCCGGGCGAGGTGCAGGCCGATGTCGTCCATCTTCACGATCAGGCCGACGATCCCGTAGACGAGGACCGTGATCAGCAGCGCGACGACCACGAGGATGATCGCGCGCGACCAGAACGCTTCGTCGGCGACCTCGTTGAGCGCGATGACCATGATCTCCGCGCTGAGGATGAAGTCGGTGCGCACCGCGCTCGACACGACCCGGTCCTCGTCGACGGCCTTCTTCGCGGCCGCGTCGTCGATCGCCTTCGTGTGCTTGCCCGAGATCATCTCCCAGAGCTTCTCGGCTCCCTCGTACGCGAGGTACGTCCCGCCGACCATGAGCAGCGGGGTCAGGAGCCACGGCAGGAACTGGCTGAGCAGCAGCGCCGCCGGGAGGATGAACAGGAGCTTGTTGCGCAGCGAGCCCAGGGCGATGCGCTTGACGACCGGGATCTCGCGCTTCGCGGCCAGACCCTCGACGTACCGGGGCGTGACTGCGGTGTCGTCGATCACGACGCCGGTCGCCTTGACGCTCGCGCGCCCCGCGGCGGCACCGATGTCGTCGATGGACGCTGCTGCCAGCTTGGCGAATGCTGCGATGTCGTCCAGCAGTGCTACGAGTCCGACGGACATGAGGTCTCCACGAGGCCCGTGTCGCCGCCCACGAGCCCTTGAGGTCGGGATCCGACGCGGCTGTAGCGCATCGTAACGACTCGGGCGGTGCGCCGTCGCGGGGCGTCCGTGCGAGAGCACCCCGGGCCCGCCGGCATCGTCGACAGTGACCCGGCCCCGTGCCCTGGTGACGTGTGACGCGATCGGTCGCACCGCCGTCGGGCAGACGATCTAGGCTGGTCCACATGGCTAACCACTACGACGTCGTCGTCCTCGGCGCGGGCCCCGGCGGCTACGTCGCCGCCATCCGCGCGGCCCAGCTCGGCCAGTCCGTCGCGATCATCGAGGAGAAGTACTGGGGCGGTGTGTGCCTCAACGTCGGGTGCATCCCCTCCAAGGCGCTCCTGCGCAACGCGGAGCTCGCCCACCTGTTCACGCACCAGGCCGACTTCTTCGGCATGACCGGTGACGTGTCGTTCGACTTCGGCAAGGCGTTCGACCGGAGCCGCGACGTCGCCGACGGCCGCGTCAAGGGCGTGCACTTCCTCATGAAGAAGAACAAGATCACCGAGTACGACGGGCGTGGCACGTTCCGCGACGCGAACACGATCGACGTCGCGCTGTCCTCGGGCCAGACCGAGACCGTGACGTTCGCGAACGTGATCATCGCGACAGGCTCGAAGGTCCGCCTGCTGCCGGGCGTCGAGCTGAGCGAGAACGTCGTCACGTACGAGAAGCAGATCCTGACGCGCGAGCTGCCGCGCTCGATCGCGATCGTCGGAGCCGGCGCGATCGGCATGGAGTTCGCGTACGTCCTCAAGAACTACGGCGTCGACGTGACGATCATCGAGTTCCTCGACCGCGCACTGCCCAACGAGGACATCGAGGTCTCCAAGGAGATCGCCAAGCAGTACAAGAAGCTCGGCGTGAACATCCTGACGTCGACCGCGGTGCAGACCGTGGTGGATGGTGGCTCGTCGGTGACCGTCTCCTACAAGGGCGTCAAGGACGACAAGCCCGGCTCGATCGAGGTCGACAAGGTCCTCATGGCCGTGGGCTTCGCGCCCAACGTCGAGGGCTTCGGCCTCGAGAACACGGGCGTTGCGTTGACCGACCGCGGCGCGATCGCGATCGACGACGTCATGCGCACCAACGTGCCCCACATCTACGCGATCGGTGACGTCACCGCGAAGCTCATGCTCGCGCACGTCGCCGAGGCGC
>NZ_LMJG01000005.1:0-79512 GCF_001428945.1 Oerskovia sp. Root918 | reverse complement strand
CCCGACCCTGACCAACATCGAGGGCGTGTTCGCGTGCGGCGACGCCGTCGACCACACCTACCGCCAGGCCATCACCGCGGCCGGCTCCGGCTGCTCCGCGGCACTCGACGCCCAGCGCTACCTCACCGAGCTCGCCGACGCCTTCGAGGACGCCGCAGGCCTCCCCGAGATCGCGGGCACCCCCGACGTCCCCAACCCCGACGAGCTGCCGCAGGCACTGGAGGAGATCCGATGAGCAACACGGTCAAGGTCACCGACGAGACGTTCAAGGCCGAGGTCCTCGAGTCGGACGTTCCCGTCATCGTGGACTTCTGGGCGACCTGGTGCGGTCCGTGCCTGCAGATCGCCCCGATCCTCGAGGAGCTCGCGGGCGAGTACGCAGGCAAGGTCAAGATCGCCAAGCTCGACTCGGACGAGAACCCCGCGATCACGGCCGCGTACGGCGTGGTCTCGATCCCGACGCTCAACTTCTACTCGGGCGGCGAGCTGGTGAAGTCGATCGTCGGCGGGCGCCCCAAGCGCATCCTCGTCGAGGAGATCGACGCGCTGCTCTCCTGACCTGACATGCTCCGCGCCTGCGCGGAGCTCACCTCGAAGGGGTGGCCGGTCCTCGCGACCGGCCACCCCTTCGTCGTCCCGCTGCTCCGTGGCCATCGATGCTCCGCCCTGGCCAACGCGCTGACGCCGCGTCGTGCGGTCGTCGGCTGCCGACCGGGCCGACAGGCGACGGGCGACGACCGCCGGCCCGGCCGACCCGACGCGGAGGCACGACAGGACCCCTGACGGCGTCCGGGGAGCGGCCCCTTCACTGTTCCCCCCGATTCGTCGTGCGAGACTGGGGATCGTGAGCACGACACCGACGCACCCCGCTCAGCCCGCTCCCTCCGGGGGCACCCGCCTCGACCCGTGGTTCGGCGCCTACGCCGAGCGAGCCCACGGCATGCGAGCGTCGGAGATTCGCGCCCTGTTCGCGGTCGCGAATCGCCCCGAGGTCGTCTCGCTCGCCGGTGGGATGCCCTACCTCGAAGGTCTTCCCCTCGACACCATCGCCGACGCCATGCAGCGGCTCGTCGCGACCCGCGGCACCACCGCGCTCCAGTACGGCTCGGGGCAGGGCGCCGAGGAGCTCCGTGAGCGCATCATCGACATCGTCCGTCTCGAGGGCATCGACTGTCATCCCGACGACGTCGTCGTGACGACGGGCTCGCAGCAGGCTCTCGACCTGGTGACGCGCATCTTCATCGACCCGGGCGACGTCGTCGTCGCCGAGGCCCCCAGCTATGTCGGCGCACTCGGCGTGTTCCGGTCCTACCAGGCGGACATCGTCCACGTCCCTCTCGACGAGCACGGGCTGATCCCCGAGGCGCTCGAGGAGACCTTGACCCGCCTCGCGGCCGAGGGACGCCGCGTCAAGCTGCTCTACACGGTCCCCAACTTCCACAACCCTGCCGGCGTCACCATGTCGCTCGAGCGCCGCCCTCGCATCCTCGAGATCGCGCAGCGATTCGGCGTCCTCGTGATCGAGGACAACCCCTACGGGCTGCTGGGCTTCGATGGCGACCCCCTGCCGGCGCTGCGCTCGCTCGACGACGAGGGCGTGCTCTACCTCGGGTCATTCTCCAAGACCTTCGCACCTGGCTACCGGGTCGGCTGGGTCGTGGCCCCGCACGCGGTCCGCGAGAAGCTGGTCCTGGCGAGCGAGTCGGCCATCCTCTGCCCCTCGAACGCCTCGCAGCTCGCCATCGCGACGTACCTCGAGACCTGCGACTGGCAGGGACAGATCAAGCAGTTCCGCGAGCTCTACCGCGAGCGTCGCGACGCCATGATCGGCGCCCTCTCCGAGCACCTGCCGTCGGCGACGTGGACCGTTCCCGACGGAGGCTTCTACACCTGGGTCAAGCTTCCCGACGGGCTCGATGCCCGTTCCATGCTGCCGCGAGCGGTCACGGCGCGGGTCGCCTACGTCCCCGGCACGGCGTTCTACGCCGACGGCTCCGGCGCGGACCACGTGCGCCTCTCCTACTGCTTCCCGACGCCGGAGCGCATCCGCGAAGGCGTCCGCCGGTTTGCCGGCGTGGTGTCCGCGGAGAGGGACCTCGTCGAGATCTTCGGAACGTCGGGCGCTCCGGACTCGGACCTGACCGACGTCGAGAACCCTGGCCCCAACCTCGCGTGAGCACCACCCCCGCGCACGAGAGCACCTTGCAGAACGTCGAGAGGACCAAGACCGTGGGTACTGCTGCGGAGAATGCCATTCTTGCGGAGGACGTCGTCGAGCCCGACGCTGCCTCGACGACGGGGAGCGTTGCCGCCTCATCCCGTCCCGAGGTGCAGCGCGTCGTCATCCTCGCCGGAGGGCTCTCGCACGAGCGCGACGTGTCGCTCCGGTCGGGTCGACGCGTCGCGGAGTCCCTGCGTGGAGCAGGGATGGACGTGACGGTGCTCGATGTCGACGCCTCGCTGCTCTCGACCCTGGCCGGCGACCGCCCGGACGTCGTGTGGCCGCTCCTGCACGGCGCGAGCGGCGAGGACGGGTCCGTCCGAGACGTGCTCGAGCTCCTGGGACTGGACTACGTCGGCACCGGGCCCAGGGCCTCTCGTGCGGCGTGGAACAAGGCCATCGCCAAGAACGTCGTGCTGGGCGCGGGGATCGACACTCCCGACTACGTGACCCTCCCCCAGAGCCTCTTCCGGGAGCTCGGCGCTCAGCCTGTCCTCGACGCGGTCGTCAGCCGGCTGGGACTGCCGCTCGTGGTCAAGCCGAACCAGGGGGGCTCAGCGCTGGGCGTCACCCTCGTGTCACGGGCCGAGGACCTTCCGCGAGCCATGGTGGACTGCTTCTCCTACGGCGAGCTCGCGCTCATCGAGAAGGCGGTCCAGGGTGTCGAGGTGGCTGTCAGCGTCGTCGACGGCCCCGATGGTCCGCATGCTCTTCCCGCTGTCGAGATCGTCACCGACGGTCCGTACGACTACGACGCCCGGTACAACCCGGGCCGCACCAGCTACTTCGCGCCCGCTCGTCTCTCCGCACCCGTGGCTGCACGCGTGGCCCAGGTCGCCGTCGACGCTCATGTGGCCCTGGGACTTCGCGGCCTCTCCCGGTCGGACCTGATCGTCGACCCGGACGGCGTGCCCCACTTCCTCGAGGTCAACGTCGCCCCGGGTATGACCGAGACCTCGCTCTTCCCGCAGGCTGCCCACGCAGCGGGCCTCGACCTCGGCGGCCTCTATCGGCGGATCGTCGCGCAGAGCGTCGAGGCACGAGTCCCGGCGATCTGACGAACGTCCTCCCGACCGCACGAAGCCCCGGTGAGCTGGTACTCACCGGGGCTTCGTGTTTCACGTGAAACATCAGGCAGCCGCCATGTTGGCGTCTGGTCCTACTGACGCAGCAGACCTGGGTCCTCCGGTGCCATGAGGTCAAGGATCCTGTTGAGGTCCTCGACCGACGCGAACTCCACCGTCAATCGGCCCTTGTTCTTGCCCAGGTCCACCTTGACCCGTGTCTCGAACCGGTCGGAGAGCCGGACCGCAAGGTCGTCGATCGCTGCGATGCGCTGCCCTGGTCGAGGTGCGCGTTCCACGGGCTTCTTCGCGTCGAGCCCGCCAAGAGCGACGATCTCCTCGGTCGCCCTGACCGACAGCCCCTCGGAGACGATCCTCTGAGCGAGGCGTTCGATCTCTGCGCCGTCCGTGAGACCCAGCAGAGCGCGGGCGTGCCCGGCCGAGAGCACTCCCGCTGCCACCCGGCGCTGCACGAGCGGGGGCAGGCGCAGCAGGCGCAGCATGTTGGAGATCTGCGACCGGCTGCGAGAGATCCGGGTACCGAGCTCTTCGTGTGTGCACCCGAAGTCGTCGAGCAGCTGACGGTAGGCGGCAGCTTCCTCGAGAGGATTGAGCGCGCTGCGATGGAGGTTCTCGAGCAGTGCGTCGCGCAGAAGATCTGCGTCCTCCGTCTCGCGAATGATCGCCGGAATGACGTCCAGGCCTGCGGCCTGCGTCGCACGCCAGCGCCGCTCCCCCATGATGAGCTCGTATGCGCCCTCGTTCTCCGGGTCACGGCGAACGACGATGGGCTGGAGAACACCGATCTCCTTGATCGATCCGACCAGTTCGTCGAGCTCGCCCTCGTCGAACACGGTGCGAGGCTGGCGAGAGTTCGCGCGAATGAGCCCCACGGGAAGCTCGGCGAACGTCGCGCCGGGGACAGGGACCAGGCCGTCTTCCGAAGTTGTGGCGGTGTTCGCACTCTCGGTTGTCGCGGGTGTTTCACGTGAAACATCACCGGCCTGCGCATCTCCTGCCGCAGTCGACGCCGCGGTGGGGATGAGTGGCCGAGAAGACGCATCAAGGTCACTGGTCGCATCGTCCAGACCGATCAATCCAGCCGGTGAATCAGAGCTCTCGCGCTCGATGGTCAGGACGGTCGAGCCGCCCAGAACCGACGACCCCACTCCCCCGCCCTTCGGGTTGGTGTTCTGCTCGATCGGCGCTGCAGCCTGCGGCGCCGACGGGAAGAACACGTCCACGGGGCGTTCACGCTCTGGGCTCGTCGGAATCAGGGCCCCTAGACCACGCCCAAGCCCACGGCGCTTCTCACTCATCGTGCATCCTCCTGGTAGCTAGGCAGCACTGCCCATCGTTCGGCGAGGTAGTTCTGCCGGGAGACGTCGCGAGATGCTCCGTCAACGGGTTGAACGAGTATGGGGCGTCCACGGTCAGCAACTTCCCGAGCGGCTTCGAGATAGGCGAGCGCACCCGTGGAGCTGGGGTCGTACGTGATGACGGTCTGCCCGTGACTCGGCGCTTCGGAGATGCGTACCGAGCGAGGCACGGTCGTCCTGAGGGTCTGCTCGGGGAAGTGCTCGCGCACCTCGGACGCAACCTGCTGTGCGAGGTTGGTACGACCGTCGTACATGGTCAAGAGAATGCTCGAGACATGCAGCTGGGGATTCAAGTGCGCCTTGATCAGCTCGATCGTCTTGAGGAGCTGGCTCAAGCCTTCCAGGGCGTAGTACTCGCACTGGATCGGAATGAGCACTTCCCGGCCGACCACGAAGGCATTGACAGTCAGTAGGCCGAGGCTGGGAGGGCAATCGACCAAGACGTAGTCGATGCGTTCGAGCCCCTGAGCGATGCGTTCCTCCAGGTAGACATCCACCGCACGCCGCAGCCGTGTTTCACGTGAAACCAAGGAGACGAGCTCGATCTCTGCACCCGACAGGTCGATCGTCGCAGGGACGCACCAGAGGCTCGGGATGTCGGGGCACTGCTGGACCGCAGAAGCGAGCGGGGCGCCGTCGACCAGCACCTCGTAGACAGAGGGCGTCCCAGCGCGGTGCTCGACACCGAGCGCCGTCGACGCATTGCCCTGCGGATCGTTGTCGATCACAAGGACATTCAATCCTGCCTGGGCAAGACCAGCAGCGAGGTTGACGGTCGTCGTCGTCTTCCCGACGCCACCCTTCTGGTTGGCGATCGTGATGATGCGGGTCGTTGCAGGACGGGGGAACTGTCGTCCATGGAGGTCGATCCGACGCCGCGCATCGATGGTGAGCTGGGCTGCGAGAGGCGTGTCGTCGTCCATCTCGGGCAGGCTGGCCATCAGGGCAGCACGGCGATCGTCTTCGCTCGTCAAGGCCGCTGCGCCCTGGTTCCCGGAGTCGGTCGACGATGTTTCACGTGAAACCTCCGCGAACGGCACCGCTTCTCGATGATCGAACGGCATGCTCTGGTACCGGTCGGAACTCTCAGTCACGCCCATCTCCCTCAATTGACCCACCTCACAGCATGCGCTCAAGACTCGGTATTGACCGGGGTCTCGAGCGCGTGTCGCCCCGAAACTCGGCGGACAAGGCCATCACGCGACATCACTGCCGCCTCATACCCGCGAGTCCCGTGTTCTCGACGCTACCTCACGGATCCGTCCTGGGACGTTCCTGCACGGCCGTCCCTGGGCTCGCCCGCTCAGGCAGGAGTACGACGCACCCGAAGCACCGTCGTCGGCTCGACGCCGTCGACGCTGAAGGCCTCCAGGACCTGGGGCTCCTCCGTCTTGTACTTTCGCAGAACCTTCCGGGCCGGCTCGATCTCCTGTTGGACGTTCCTGCCCTTGAGGACCACCATCTCTCCCCCGCGCTCCACGAGAGGTAGGGACATCCTCGCAAGCTTCTCGAGCGCAGCCACGGCACGAGACGTGACGGCCTCGCACTGGAAGGCGCCGTGGTACTCCTCGGCCCGGCCTCGCTTGACCTCCACGTTGGTGAGCTCAAGTTCGTCCACCACCTCGTTCAGCCAGGTGCAACGACGCTCCATGGGCTCGATCAGCAGCACCTGCGCGTCCGGAAGCATCGCCGCGATGACGATGCCCGGAAGCCCCGCGCCGGATCCGATGTCTGCGATCGTTCCATTCGTCGGAAGGTACTGCACGACCGCAGCGGAGTTGAGGATGTGGCGCTCCCAGATGCGAGAGACCTCACGCGGACCGATCAAGCCACGCAACTCTCCCTGGTCGTGCAGCATCTCTGCGAACCGCGAGACGAGAGGAAAGGCGTCTCCGAAGTACCGCTGGACTTCGGGCGAATCCGCGAGCGCTTCTCGTGAAACGTCGCTCGGGATGCCGTCGCTCATCTCGTTCGTCATGTACTCCTCTTTCGATGCAGATCACCTGTGCGGCGAGATCCCCGTAGTGCTGGACAACCAGGGTCCATGGTGTCACGTCCCGGCCTTGAGCGGTCCGGCCGTTCGGTTCTCCCGCCCTCGCAATCCGTGGGTGTGCGCAGATCTCGCCCTCGATATCCGTGGGCGATCACGAGACCCGAGCCCTCCCCCTTTCCAAGGATCGAGCTTCACGATCTTGCCGCCCCTCCCCGGCGTACTGGTCTACCGCTGCGCTACGAAGAGGGTTTGCTCCTGCGTGGGACCAGGGACAGCGGGCACGTCGATGCCCGGGTCGACTTTGCCACGCTGACGGATGCCTCAGGGCAGGGCGGTGTGTCACACGACCCTCGATCCTTGAGCTCGACACCGGTCCGCCGGCTCGCCGTGTCCCGACACGACAGAGCCGCCCGATGTTTCACGTGAAACATCGGGCGGCTCAGCGACTGTTGAACGACTGATCGGGTCAGGAGGCCCCTGCAGGCCGGATCACGACATAGCGTTCCGGGTCCGTGCCACGAGAGTCGCTCGTGAGCCCAGCAGCCGCCACGACATCGTGGACAACCTTGCGCTCGAATGCGTTGAGCGGCTCCATGGACAACTCTTCGCCCGACTCACGAACCTTGGCGATCGCCACGGTGGCGAGCTCCGTGAGCTCGACCTTGCGCTGAGCCCGGAACCCGGCGATGTCGAGCATCAGTCGACTACGCTCCCCCGTCCGAGCCTGGACAGCGAGGCGGGTGAGCTCCTGCAGTGCGTCCAGCACCTCACCCTCCTTGCCCACCAGGTGCCGGAGCGACGCCGCGTCATCGGCCACGATCTCGAGGGCTGCGCGGCCGTGATCGATGTCGATGTCGATGTCACCGTCGAGGTCCGCGATATCGAGGAACTCCTCGAGGTAGTCCGCCGCGACCTCGCCCTCTTCCTCGAGGCGCGTCATCTCGTCGGGAGCGTGGTCTTCTGCAGCGGGTGCGTCGGTCGACGACATGCTGACTCCTTGGGGGTCAGGAGAACCCCGGGTCGCAAGGATCCTCGGTGCTCTCGGAACAGGACTAGGGCTACTTCTTCGGCTTCTTCGGGGACGGAGAACCCTTACCGGTTCCCTGTGCCGTGCCGCCGGTCTCGTCGTCGACAGGTGCATCCTCGACCTTGTCGGACGGAGCCGTGGTTCCGGTGATGACGCGAGGCGTACCGGGCTTCTGACGGTCCTTGCGCTTGGGCTGCTGACGCTGTCCTCGCGGCTGCTCGATGACCGGAGCAGCTTCCTCGACGATCCCCTTGGCCGCAGCCTTGCGCTTCTTGCGCTCGAGCATGAGCCGCTCCGCCTCGGACCCCGGTGCCGGCATGCGCTTGATCGTGTAGAACTGCTGCCCCATGGACCAGAGGTTCGTCGTCGTCCAGTAGACCAGGACACCGACGGGGAAGTTCACGCCGGAGACGGCGAAGATGAAGGGGAAGACGTAGAGCATCATCTTCTGCGTCGAGGCCATGGGGCCCTCGAGCGCCGACTTCGGCATGTTCTTCATGGTCAGCTGGCGCTGCGTGAAGAACGTCGTGGCGCACATCGCGACGATGAGGCAGCCGATCACGATCTTCGCCTGGAGGTCATCCGTCTTCAGGAAGACATCAGACAGGTGGGCCCCGAAGAGCGACGAGCTCTCGATGTCCTTGGCGACCGCTGCATTGATGGGGCCGATCGGGTCGGCATCACCCGTCGAGATCGGCACCAGACCGTTGAGCACGCGGAACAGTGCGAAGAAGATGGGCGACTGCAGAAGGATCGGCAGGCACGAGGCGAACGGGTTCGTCCCGTGCTTCTTGTAGAGCTCCATGGTCTCGCGGCTCATTGCCTCACGGGACGCCGGGTCCGACTTGCCCTTGTACTTCTTCTGGATCGCCTGCATCTCCGGCTGCAGCATCTGCATGCCGCGGGAGGCCTTGATCTGCTTGAAGAAGAGCGGGATCAGGAGGATACGGATGATGATCACGAGCCCGACGATCGAGAACACCCAACCGAGACCAGGCCCGTCGCCCATGCCCAGGAACACGAGCCCCTGGTGGCACAGGTACATGATCCACGCGACGACCCATTCGATCGGCTCGAGGAACTTGAAGAAGTCCATCCGTACTACTCCCTAACCTTCAACAAACTGGGTCCCGCCGACGTCGCCGGCAGGAGGACTAGTGCGAGTGCTTCCTCAGCGCCTCGGGAACGTCGTCGACGCCCCCCTTGCTCCAGGGGTTGCACCTCAGCAGCCGCCAGACGGCAAGCCATACGCCTCGCAGCACACCGTGCCGTCGTATCGCGACGAGCGCGTACTGCGAGCACGAGGGGTAGTACTTGCAGGTCGGGCCAGTCATCGGGGAGATGACGCTCTGATATCCCCGGATCAGGCCGACGAGCACGAGCAGGGGAATCCTGCGGACGAGGCGCCACGACCGTGACGCCCACCCAGAGGTGCTGACACCCGGTGGTTCCACAGGGACTGCCGCACTCATGCGTCCGCCGTCCGTTGGCCCCACCGGGTCACAGCACGCTTGAGGCAGGACGCAAGGTCCTGATCAAGCTGAGCGAAGTCGCTGGACGCCGATGCGGGAAGAGCTCGGACCACCACGCGGGTCTGCGGCGGGAGCGCATCCAGGTACGACTGCGAGGCGGCGCGCAGACGCCGCTTCACCTTGTTCCGGTGCACGGCGTTGCCCACAGCCTTGGATACGACAAAACCGACCTGTGGTGGCCCGTCTCCCCCAGAATCCTGGGTGAGATGAACCACCACGGTCGATCGTCCCGCGCGCACGCCGCTGCGCACCGCCCGTTCAAAATCTACGGAACGGCGCATGCGGTGCGCCGCGGGCAGCACCTGCTGTCAGGCAGAGAGCTCGGCGCGGCCCTTGCGACGACGGGCAGCCAGGATGGCGCGGCCGGCGCGGGTGCGCATACGCAGCCGGAAACCGTGGGTCTTCGCACGGCGCCGGTTGTTCGGCTGGAAAGTCCGCTTGCTCACGAGGTACTCCAAGAACGTCGGGGAGGTACACCGTCTATGTCCTCGACGATGCAGTGCTACAGCTGGAAGAGATGCAGTTCTGCATCCCAGCCGTCCGTGTACCCGCCACGATGTGTCCGTGGATTCGCCCCCGTGAGGGCGCGCGAAAGTACCTGGAACGGCTGTATGACGTTACGCCGCGGGACCCCCTCGGGTCAAACCCGGGCTGGAACGCGCCGAGCCTGTCATGATATGTCGTGCAGTAGCCGATACGTCTAGGCTGGCTGCACGACCGTCGTTCCTCCAGCATGCACCGATCCGACTCCGTCCGTCGAAGACCTGGGTCGGAGGTCCACCGGTCGCCCGTCGTCGGCACGTGATGTGACGTCAGAAGCCCAGTCTGCTAGCAGCCCACAGGTTGTGGAAAACTATGTGGATAACCGGTCTGCGTGACACACTCCAGAGCGGTCCTGCTCCTCATGCTCCACCCGACGACGAAGGAATCACCTGGTGCCCCACCCTGACGAGAACATCACAGATGTCTGGGCACAGACCATCGCCGTCCTCGAGGCCAGCCCCGACATGACGCCGCGGCAGATCGCATTCATCAAGCTCGCGAAGCCGTTGGCGATCCTCGACGACACCGTCTTCATCGCCGTCCCCCACGAACAGACCCGCACCTACCTCGAGACGCGCGTGCGCGACGAGCTCGTCTCCGCGATGTCCGGCGCACTCGGCCGTGACGTCCGGTTCGGCATCACGGTCGATCCCGAGCTCAGCTCCGAGCCGCCGTCCCCCGCCGCTCTCACGGCGAGCTCGCCCGAACCGATGCCCCTGCGGGCCGAGATCGAGCACGAGCGCCCCTTGCCTGCTCCCTCGCCGCAGCGTCCTCCCGCTGAACCGACGAGGCTGAACCCGAAGTACATCTTCGAGACGTTCGTCATCGGATCTTCGAACCGGTTCGCGCACGCTGCCGCGGTCGCAGTCGCCGAGGCGCCTGCCAAGGCCTACAACCCCCTCTTCATCTACGGGCAGTCCGGCCTCGGCAAGACGCACCTCCTGCACGCGATCGGCCACTACGCGCACAACCTGTACCCGAACGTCCGCGTGCGCTACGTGAACTCCGAGGAGTTCACGAACGACTTCATCAACTCGATCAGCGAGGGCAAGGCCGGGACGTTCCAGCGGCGCTACCGCGACGTCGACGTGCTCCTGATCGACGACATCCAGTTCCTGCAGGGCAAGGAACAGACGATGGAGGAGTTCTTCCACACCTTCAACGCGCTGCACAACGCCAACAAGCAGCTCGTCATCACCTCGGACCTCCCGCCCAAGCAGCTCAACGGCTTCGAGGACCGCCTGCGCAGCCGCTTCGAGTGGGGTCTGATCACCGACGTCCAGCCCCCGGACCTCGAGACTCGCATCGCCATCCTGCGCAAGAAGGCTGCGAGCGAGCGGCTCGCGGCGCCGGCGGACGTGCTGTCCTACATCGGTTCCAAGATCTCCACGAACATCCGCGAGCTCGAGGGTGCACTCATCCGCGTGACGGCCTTCGCGAACCTCAACCGCCAGCAGGTGGATCTCGCCCTCGCCGAGATCGTCCTCAAGGACCTCATCACCGACGACGACGCGTCCGAGATCACCCCGGCGAGCGTGATCGCTCAGACGGCTGCGTACTTCGGACTGACGATCGAGGACCTCTGCGGAAGCTCGCGCTCCCGGGTCCTCGTCACGGCTCGTCAGATCGCCATGTACCTGTGCCGTGAGCTCACCGACCTGTCCCTGCCGAAGATCGGCCAGCAGTTCGGCGGCCGCGACCACACCACGGTCATGCACGCGAACAGGAAGATCACCGAGCAGATGGCCGAGCGCCGGTCGACGTACAACCAGGTGACCGAGCTGACAAGCAGGATCAAGCAGCAGCACCGGGGCTGACGCTGCTCGACGACTCCGTCTGTTCCTACCGTCCTGCTCTCGATCCCGCCGAGGGGCACTCTCGGTGCCTCTCCCGGCCTTCGAACGGGCCCTGCCACAGCCCCGAGCAGCCCCACGCTCTCACCGTCCACAGGCAACCACGTGGACCCTGGGCCGTCCCACGCACGTCGCCACACCCGACGATCGTCCCCCGCGCTGCGCGCCCGACGGCGGGTCCCGTCGATCGTCAACGATCACCAGCTGCCGTTCATACCGATGTCTGTGGCCCAGATGCCCCTCGGACCACCTCGGCCCGACTCGTCGCCGAACCCCGCCCCCCAGCACGACGGAGGACGACCACGGGCCCTCAGGACGCGGCGTGGACCCGCGACTCCCGGTCAACACGACGACCTCCCCTACAACTCATCGACCGTTCACCAGCCCGGAATGCGGCTTATGCGGCCTCTTGAGGGACAGCCGAACCGGAGCCCCGGACCTTGTGCACAGGGACGCGCCGGAACCCACGACGGCAGGTGGCCGCACCTCCGGCGGCCTCGACGGACGCACACTGCCTTCGAGCTCTTGTGTACAAGCCGTACGGAGAGGTCCGCCATCCCCAGAGTTGTCCACAGGGCCTGGGGGTATGTCCACCAGCGACTCATCGCTGTCCCCAGAAGTGGACCACTGCGTCCCCAATCCCCTGTGTACAAGCCACTCTGTCCTGTGTACGGCTCATCCCGCCGAGCCCTCAACTCACAAGCTTGTGCACCTGCCTGTGGATAACTGTGGACGAAGGGGCACATCGTGTGGACAGAGGAGACCTGACCGGTGGACGGCGAACTGTGGACAACCCGTCGTCAACAGTGCCTCCGATTTACCCACAGGCCCGTCCCCGGTTCGTCCACATGGAAAAAGGGCATCTGACCTGGGAAGAGAGCGCTTTTCCACACTTTGCACAGCACCGATGACTACGACGAATGATCTCTAACCAGGAAAAATCCACACGCCTTCATCTGGTCCCGAGAGCTCAGCGCTGCCTCAACTCGCGCCTGTGACCGCCGTCACAGAGAAGCCGAGAAGTGCGCAGGTCACGAGCGCTCGAGATCGCTCGTCCACGAGCGTGCCAGAGGTACCGCACCCCGCGCAGACTCGCGTAGGGTTCATGCGGGCACGACCTGAGCAAGGTCTCGGCCTCCCCGACGACGAGGGGGCCGGCAGGGCGCCGTGACGTGCGTGCAGAGTTCTGCACAGACACTCTCCGGACCTGTGCACCGCGCGGTGGAGTGCCTGACATGTGAAGATCGATCCATGGACGAGAGGGTGTGGGATGAAGTTCCGGGTTGAGCGTGATGTCCTGGCCGACGCTGTGACGTGGACGGCCCGTACGTTGCCGACCCGACCTCCTGCTCCCGTCCTCGCGGGCGTGCGCATCGAGGCCGACGCCGTCGGGACGATCGGTCTGTCGAGCTTCGACTACGAGGTCTCCGCGCGCTCGGAGATCCCCGCGGAGGTGACCGAGCCGGGCACGGTCCTGGTGTCCGGCCGACTCCTGGCGGAGATCTCCCGCGCCCTGCCCGCCAAGCCCGTCGACTTCGCGGTCGAGGGCAACAAGGTCATCGTGACCTGTGGCGCGAGCCGTTTCACGCTCCTCACCATGCCTGTCGAGGACTACCCGGCCCTGCCCGCGATGCCGGAGCTCTCGGGCACGGTCTCTGGCGACGAGCTGACGCACGCCGTCGCGCAGGTGACGGTCGCCGCGAGCCGTGACGACACGCTCCCGCTCCTGACGGGCGTCCGCATGGAGATCGAGGGCGAGCGCATCACGCTGCTCGCGACCGACCGCTACCGCCTCGCGCTGCGTGAGCTCACGTGGACCCCCGGCACCCCCGACTTCAGCGCGGTCGCGCTGGTCCGTGCCCGCACGCTCAACGACGTCGCCAAGTCGCTCGGCAGCTCGGGCCTGGTCAACGTGGGTCTCACGGCCGGTACGGGCGTCGACCTCATCGGCTTCGAGGCCGGCGGACGCCACACGACCTCGCAGCTCGTGGACGGCGACTACCCCGCGGTCCGCCGTCTGTTCCCCGACGAGACCCCGATCCACGCGGTCATGGCGACCGCTCCGCTGATCGACGCGGCCAAGCGCGTGTCCCTCGTGGCCGAGCGCAACACGCCGATCCGGCTGTCCTTCACGGACGGCCAGGTCGTCCTGGACGCCGGCCAGGGCGACGACGCGCAGGCGTCGGAGGCCCTCGAGGCGGTGCTCGTGGGCGAGGAGATCTCGGTCGCGTTCAACCCGCAGTTCCTGCTGGACGGGCTCGGGGCCCTGGGGACGGACTTCGTCCGCCTCAGCTTCACGCACCCGAACAAGCCGGTGGAGTTCACCGGTCAGGAGTCGCTGGACGGCGAGGACTCCTCGCACTACCGCTACCTGCTGGTCCCCATCCGCTTCGCGAGCTAGCAGGGGCCGGCCCGCGCAGTACACGAGCTCAACGGCACGGAGGCACGCGATGGTCACGCACATCGGTCTGGTCGGACTCGGCAAGATGGGCGCGAACATGCGTTCGCGCCTGCGTGCCGGCGGCATCGAGGTCACGGGCTTCGACCGCAACCCGGACGTCTCGGACGTCTCGACGCTGGCAGAGCTGGTCGAGGCCCTTCCGGCCGGGCAGCGGGTCGTGTGGGTCATGGTTCCCTCGGGGCCCATCACCCGCGGGGTGGTCACCGAGCTGGGCGAGCTGCTGACGAGCGGTGACGTGGTCGTCGAGGGCGGGAACTCCCACTTCTCGGACGACGCCGAGCACGCCGCACAGCTCGCGCCCCGTGGCATCGGCTACCTGGACGTCGGCGTCTCGGGCGGTGTCTGGGGCCTCGAGAACGGGTACGGGCTCATGGTGGGCGGCGACGCGGCTCTCGTCGAGGCCGTGATGCCGGTCTTCGACGCGCTGCGCCCGGACGGGCCGCGTGACGAGGGGTTCGTCCACGCGGGGGCCGTCGGCGCGGGGCACTACGCCAAGATGGTCCACAACGGCATCGAGTACGGACTCATGCAGGCGTACGCCGAGGGCTACGAGCTCCTCGAGGCCAAGGACATCGTGACGGACGTCCCGGGCACCCTCAAGGCCTGGACGCGGGGCACGGTGGTCAGGTCCTGGCTGCTCGACCTCCTGGTCAAGGCGCTCGAGGAGGACCCCGAGCTGGGCGCGATCAGCGACTGGGTCGAGGACTCGGGCGAGGGCCGCTGGACCGTGGACGAGGCGATCGACAGCGCAGTGCCCCTCCCTGTCATCTCGGCCGCGCTCTTCGCGCGCTTCGCGTCGCGGCAGGGCGCGTCGCCCGCGATGAAGGCGGTCGCGGCGCTGCGCCAGCAGTTCGGCGGGCACGCGGTCAAGCCCGCGGGCCCGGCCTCCTGACGGGTTCCGTCCTTCCTGCCCGACGCCGCCTCGTACCTCGCGCGCACAACCTCGGGTCGAGGCGTCACACTGGTGGGAGCACCTTCCTGACCGTCGTGTCCACAGTTGCTCCCTGCCCTGTGGACGAAGATCGCCTCGTCGACCTCGTCGACCGCAAGCCGTAGGACCAGATGTACATCTCCCACCTCTCCCTCGCGGACTTCCGTTCGTACACCTCCGTCGACGTCGAGCTCGAGCCCGGCGTGAACGCCTTCGTCGGGCCCAACGGCCAGGGCAAGACGAACCTCGTCGAGGCGATCGGCTACGTCGCGACGCTCGGCAGCCACCGCGTCCCGTCGGACGCGGCCCTGGTCCGCGCCGGTGCGCCGCGGGCCGTGATCCGTACGAGGATCGTCCGCGGGGACCGGGCGAGCACGGTCGAGATCGAGATCACCCCGGGGAAGGCGAACAGGGCCAGGATCAACCGGGCACCGGCGAGCCGGCCTCGGGACGTGCTCGGCATCGCTCGCACGGTGCTGTTCGCCCCTGAGGACCTGGCTCTCGTCAAGGGCGACCCGGACGGTCGACGCAAGTTCCTGGACCAGCTCGCGGTGCTCCTCGTCCCGCGGTTCGCGGGCGTCCTGAGCGACTACGACCGCGTGCTGCGGCAGCGCAGCGCGCTCCTCAAGTCGGCAGGGGGCGCCATGCGTGCCTCGCGGTCGCAGTCGCCCGACCTGCGCACGCTCGACGTCTGGGACGCCAAGCTCGCGTCGACCGGCGCGGAGATCATCGCGTTGAGGCTCCAGCTCGTCGACGCGCTGCAGCCGTACGTGGCGGCAGCCTACGAGCAGGTGAGCTCGGGTCAGGGAGAGGCGCACGTCGCGTACCGCTCCTCGCTCGCGGCCGCGCTCGAGGAGACGAGTGACGTCGTCGGGCAGGAAGGGCAGGCCCTGAGCGTCGCCGAGCTCGAGGCCCAGCTCCTGACCGCCATGACCTCCTTGCGCAGCAAGGAGATCGACCGCGGGGTGTGCCTCGTCGGGCCGCACCGCGACGACCTCGTCCTGACGCTCGGCGACCTGCCGGCCAAGGGGTACGCGAGCCACGGCGAGTCGTGGTCGTTCGCGCTCGCGCTGCGCCTCGCCTCGTACCGGCTGCTCACGGACGGGGCGCCTCAGGCGTCGGGCTCGCTCCTGTGGTCGCCGGACTGGGGGCCCGACGGCGAGCCCGTCCTGCTGCTCGACGACGTGTTCGCCGAGCTCGACGTGCGCCGCCGCGACCGGCTCGCGGACCTGGTCGCCGGGGCCAACCAGGTCATCATCACGGCTGCGGTGCCCGACGACGTCCCGGCCCAGCTCCAGGGGCTGCGGCTCGACGTCCTCGACGGGCAGGTGACCCGTCGTGCGTGACCGGGGCCAGGACCCGGACGAGGACGCCGCCGGCCACGAGGACGACGAGCCCGCACGTCCCGCAGGCCTGCCCGTGGGCGAGGTCGTTGACCTGACCCCTCCGGCCCAGGTAGCGCGCGAGGCGCTCAACCGGGCTCGGGCCGCTGCCCGGGCCAAGGGCATCCGTCCCGGGCAGCCCTCCCGGCGGATCCTGGCGGACCCTCCCCCGTCGTCAGGGGCCCGGCCCGGTGGGCGCGACCCCCAGACGTTCAGTGCGGTCGTCCAGCGGCTGCTCCACGAGCGGGGGTGGGTGCAGGACGTGTCGGTCGGCGGGGTGATCGGGCGCTGGCGCGAGGTGGTCGGCGACCAGGTGGCCGACCACTGCGTGCCCGAGACCTTCGAGGACAAGGTCCTCGTGGTGCGCGCGGACTCGACCGCATGGGCGACCCAGGTCAAGCTGCTGACCCCTCGACTGCTCGAGCGGCTGGCGCAGGAGGTCGGTGAGGGAGTGGTCGAGACCGTGACCGTCCTGGGCCCGGCCGGGCCCAGCTTCCGTCGCGGTCCCAAGACCGTCCGGGGCCGTGGCCCGCGCGACACCTACGGCTGATCTAGAGGGCGATTCGTCCCGATATGACGGTCGCGCGCCGTGCGCGGGCAAGGCTGTCGGCGAACAGATCCACCGACCTGTGGAGAACCTTGTGGAGAACTCGCTCCGAAGGGCTCATAATCCGCTGTTTTGGCTGCCTCCCAGGTAGAATGGTGAGGTCATTCCGGGTCACTCCGCGCGCGCCGACTGGCACGCGCGCGAGCCGGAACCGATGAGCCGTGCAGCGATCCTCCCCAGCGGGTGAACCTGTCGCGTGCAAGATGACGAGGAGCGCTTCCGCCCGTGGCAGAGCACACAGACAACGTCCCTTCGAGCCTGCCCCCGGAGAGCGGTGGAGGTCCCGGCCTGGACCAGGACCCTTCGGGCGGCACGTACGACGCGAGCAACATCACCGTCCTCGAAGGGCTCGAGGCCGTCCGCAAGCGACCCGGTATGTACATCGGCTCGACCGGTGAGCGAGGGCTCCACCACCTGGTGTACGAGGTTGTGGACAACTCTGTGGACGAAGCCCTCGCGGGCTACGCCGACACGATCGACGTGACACTTCTGGCCGACGGAGGTGTACGCGTCACCGACAACGGCCGCGGTATCCCCGTCGCCATCCACCCGACCGAGGGCAAGCCCACGGTCGAGGTCGTCATGACGATCCTGCACGCCGGCGGGAAGTTCGGCGGGGGCGGCTACGCGGTCTCCGGTGGACTGCACGGCGTGGGCATCTCGGTCGTCAACGCGTTGTCGCGCAAGGTCCAGACGGTGATCAAGCGCGACGGCCACGTCTGGAGCCAGAACTTCAAGGACGGCGGCAAGACCGACGGGCCTCTCGTCGAGGGCGAGGCCACCACGGAGACCGGCACGACGCAGACGTTCTGGCCGGACCCGGAGATCTTCGAGACGACCGAGTTCGACTTCGAGACTCTCCGCTCGCGCTTTCAGCAGTACGCGTTCCTCAACAAGGGGCTGCGCATCACGCTCACGGACGAGCGCCGTCAGTTCCTGGACACCGACGACGAGGTCACGGGCCAGGTCTCGGACCCCGCCGAGGACCTCGTCGCAGCCCCCGAGGGGGAGGACGAGTTCAAGCCCCGCGTCGTGTCGTACAAGTACGACGAGGGGCTGGTGGACTACGTCAAGCACCTCAACGCGGCCAAGAAGGTCGAGCTGATCCACGACGAGATCATCGACTTCGAGTCCGAGGACAAGGAGCGGCGCATCTCGGTCGAGATCGCGCTCCAGTGGACCAGCGCCTACTCCGAGTCCGTGCACACGTTCGCCAACACGATCTCGACGACCGAGGGCGGCACGCACGAGGAGGGCTTCCGTGCGGCCATGACCTCGCTCGTCAACGAGTACGCGCGGGCCAAGGCCATCATCAAGGAGAAGGACGACAACCTCACGGGTGACGACATCCGCGAGGGCCTCACGGCCGTCCTGTCGATCAAGCTCGGCGAGCCCCAGTTCGAGGGCCAGACGAAGACCAAGCTCGGCAACACCGAGGCGAAGTCGTTCGTGCAGCGGGTCGTCCGCTCGCAGCTCACGGACTGGTTCGACTCGCACCCGACCGAGGCGCGCGACATCATCCGCAAGGCCATCCAGGCCTCGCAGGCGCGGCTCGCCGCCCGCAAGGCGCGCGAGGCGACGCGGCGCAAGGGGCTCCTCGAGTCCGGCGGCATGCCGGGCAAGCTCAAGGACTGCCAGTCCAACCGGCCCGAGGAGTGCGAGGTCTTCATCGTCGAGGGTGACTCGGCAGGCGGCTCGGCCGTCCGTGGACGCAACCCGCACAACCAGGCGATCCTCCCGCTGCGAGGCAAGATCCTCAACGTCGAGCGCGCCCGCCTCGACCGTGCGCTGGGCAACAACGAGGTCCAGGCGCTCATCACGGCGTTCGGCACGGGCATCGGCGAGGACTTCGACATCGCCAAGCTGAGGTACCACAAGATCGTCCTCATGGCGGACGCCGACGTCGACGGCCAGCACATCTGCACGCTGCTGCTGACGCTGCTCTTCCGGTACATGCGTCCGCTGATCGAGCACGGCCACGTGTACCTCGCGCAGCCGCCGCTCTACCGCCTCAAGTGGTCCAACGCGCCGCACGACTACGTCTACTCCGACCGGGAGCGCGACGCGTTCCTGCTCGCGGGTCAGGCCGCGGGCAAGCGCATCCCCAAGGAGAACGGGATCCAGCGCTACAAGGGTCTCGGCGAGATGGACTACTCGGAGCTGTGGGACACGACCATGGACCCCGAGCACCGCACGCTCAACCAGGTCACGCTCGACGACGCGGCCGCCGCGGACGAGATCTTCTCGATCCTCATGGGCGAGGACGTCGAGTCGCGCCGGAACTTCATCCAGCGCAACGCCAAGGACGTGAGGTTCCTGGACATCTAGCGGGTAGGACGTGGTCGGTGACGAGGGACGGCCGGGTGGAAGACCCGGCCGTCCGCGCGCCGACCACGACCTACCGCGCGACGACACGGCGGACGGCTGACCAGGAGACCTTCACGGTCGACCGGGCGTGCTTCCTCCGAGCCGCGACGACAGCTTCACCACACAGCAGGACCACGACAGGACGAGGTAGACGACGGTGACGGACGAGACTCCCGAGCAGGACGAGAACCAGGGGACCCTTCCCGGGGACGGGACCGAGGCGACGCTGGGGGCCGACGGCGCGGTCGCGGTGCAGCACGGCCGGATCGCACAGGTGGACCTGCAGCTCGAGATGCAGCGCTCGTACCTCGACTACGCCATGAGCGTCATCGTCGGACGAGCGCTCCCCGACGTGCGTGACGGGCTCAAGCCCGTCCACCGTCGCGTGCTGTACGCGATGCACGACGGCGGCTACCGCCCCGACCGCGCGTTCTCCAAGTGCAGCCGTGTCGTCGGTGACGTCATGGGAAAGTTCCACCCGCACGGTGATACGTCGATCTACGACGCCCTGGTCCGCCTGGTCCAGGACTGGTCGCTGCGCTACCCGCTCGCTGCGGGCCAGGGGAACTTCGGGTCCCCCGGCAACGACCCGGCGGCGGCCCCTCGATACACCGAGTGCCGCATGGCACCGCTGGCCACGGAGATGGTCCGGGACATCGACAAGGAGACGGTCGACTTCCAGGACAACTACGACGGCCGTACCCAGGAGCCCGTCGTCCTGCCCTCGCGGTTCCCGAACCTGCTGGTCAACGGCTCGGCCGGCATCGCGGTCGGCATGGCCACGAACATCCCCCCGCACAACCTCCGTGAGGTCGCGGACGGCGTGAAGTGGCACCTCGAGCACCCGGAGGCCTCCAAGGAGGAGCTCCTCGAGGTGCTGCTGACCAAGATCAAGGGCCCGGACTTCCCGACCGGCGCGACGATCCTCGGCCACAAGGGCATCGAGGAGGCGTACCGCACGGGTCGTGGCTCGATCACGATGCGCGCGGTCGTCAACGTCGAGGAGATCCAGAACCGGATCTGCCTCGTCATCACCGAGCTCCCCTACCAGGTCAACCCTGACAACCTGGCGCTGCGCATCGCGGACCTGGTCAAGGACGGCAAGGTCCAGGGCATCGCGGACATCCGCGACGAGACGTCCGGTCGTACGGGGCAGCGCCTCGTGATCGTGCTCAAGCGAGACGCGGTCGCGAAGGTCGTCCTGAACAACCTGTACAAGCACACGTCTCTCCAGGAGAACTTCGGCGCGAACATGCTCGCGCTGGTCGACGGCGTGCCGCGCACGCTGAGCATCGACGCGTTCGTCCGGCACTGGACGACGCACCAGATGGACGTCGTCATGCGCCGTGCCCGGTTCGACCTGCGTGCCAAGGAGGAGCGGGCACACATCGTGCGCGGCTACCTCAAGGCGCTCGACGCGCTCGACGCGGTCATCGCGCTCATCCGTGGTTCGGCGACGGTCGAGGACGCCCGTGAGGGCCTCATGGCGCTGCTCGAGGTCGACGAGATCCAGGCCCGTGCCATCCTGACCCTCCAGCTGCGTGCCCTCGCGGCCATGGAGCGTCAGAAGCTCATCGACGAGTACGCCGAGCTCGAGGCCGCGATCAAGGACCTCAACGACATCCTCGCCCGTCCCGAGCGCCAGCGTCAGATCGTGGGCGACGAGCTCGAGGAGATCGTGGCCCGGTACGGCGACGAGCGTCGCACGACGATCCTGCCCTACGACGGGGAGGTGTCGATCGAGGACCTCATCGCCGAGGAGGAGGTCGTCGTCACGATCACGCGCGGTGGCTACGCCAAGCGCACCCGCAGCGACAACTACCGCCAGCAGAAGCGCGGTGGCAAGGGCGTGCGCGGCGCGCAGCTGCGCGAGGACGACATCGTCGACCACTTCTTCGTCACGACGACGCACCACTGGCTCCTGTTCTTCACGAACCTCGGCCGGGTGTACCGGGCCAAGGCGTACGAGCTGCCCGAGGGCGGCCGCGACGCCAAGGGCCAGCACGTCGCGAACCTCCTGGCGTTCCAGCCCGGAGAGAAGATCGCCCAGGTCCTCGACCTGCGCGACTACGACGCCGCGGAGTACCTGGTGCTCGCGACCCGTCGCGGTCTCGTCAAGAAGACGCGCCTCTCGGAGTACAACTCGCCGCGCTCGGGTGGTCTCATCGCGATCAACCTGCGCGAGGACGAGGACGGCAACACCGACGAGCTGGTCTCGGCCCGGCTGGTCGACGCGACGGACGACCTGATCCTGGTCTCGCGCAAGGGGCAGTCGATCCGCTTCACGGCCGACGACGACGCCATGCGTCCGCTCGGCCGGTCCACCTCGGGCGTGACGGGCATGAAGTTCCGTGAGGAGGACGACCTCCTGGCCATGGACGTGGTCCGGGACGACGCGTTCCTGTTCACGGTCACCGAGGGCGGGATCGCCAAGCGGACCCAGCTCACGGAGGACAACTACCGCGTCCAGGGCCGCAACGGGTTCGGCATCAAGGTGGCCAACCTGCCCGAGCGCAACGGGGACCTGGTCGGCGCGCTCGTGGTCGACGCCGACGACGAGGTGCTCGTCATCATGGAACGGGGGAAGATCGTCAGGTCGTCCGTCGACGAGGTCAAGCCGACGGGGCGTACGTCGCAGGGCGTGATCTTCGCCAAGCCGGACAAGAACGACAAGATCATCGCCGTTGCCCGTAATGTCGAACGTCGACTGGGGGAGGATCGGGATACCGTGGACGAGGAAGCATCCGAGCAGGGGCAGCCTGACGTCGCCTCTCCCGCCAGCACCACCGGGCAGGAGGCTTCGTCGGAAGCGGCCCCCGGAGCCACCGAGGATGGTAGATGAGCAGCGAGAAGAAGTCCCCGCCGACGATCGTGCCCAAGGTGGTGCCGCCGCGTCCTGACGACGTGACGGGCACCGCGAGCCGCCCTGCGGCGACCAACGGCACGGCACGGCCCGCAGGGGGCGGGACGACCAGCGGTGCGCCGGCCGGGGCCAACGCCCCGGTGCCGCCGCCGCCCGCGGCGAGCGGTCCGTCGGGCGGGAGCGAGGCCCCCGTCCCGCCGCCTCCCGCATCGAACGGTGGCACGGCGCGCTCCGGCGCGCTCAAGGCCGCGGCGGCGGCCATGGCCACGGCCAAGGCAGCCGCGAAGAAGCTGTCCGACCCGGCTCCGGCGACCGCCAAGACGGCGGCAGCAGGTCCGGCTCCCGCCAAGCCCGCGGCGAGCCCGGCGCCCGCAGCGGCTGCCCCGGCGACGCCCGTCGCACAGTCCACGACCGAGATCGACGACCGAACGGTGCCGCGCGTGACGAAGAGCTCGACGAGCACCACCGCTCCTGGCGGTACGCAGGAGGTCCCGGCGATGCACTACACGGCTGCCGGCTTCAGCGGGACGGCCCGCCCGGTGACGGGGACCACTCCTGCGGCGGCTGCTCCTGCCACGACCGCGGCCGCCACCGCCGCAGGGGCGCCCTCGACGGACGCGAAGCCCGGCGCGCGACCGGCGTCCGACGGCCCCCGCAGGGTCCGCCTGACGGTGTCCCGGGTCGACCCGTGGTCGGTCATGAAGCTGTCGTTCCTGCTGGCCGTGGCCATCGGGATCATGACGGTCGTCGCGACCGCGGTCTTCTGGACCGTGCTGGACGGCATGGGCGTCTTCACCGAGGTGAACTCCCTGGTGGAGAGCATCGTCGGCAAGGAGAGCCCCGTCGACGTGCTCCAGTTCGTGGAGTTCAACCGGGTCGTCGCACTCTCCACCCTGATCGCGATCGTGAATATGGTGCTCATCACAGCGCTGTCCACGATCATGGCGTTCATCTACAACCTGGTTGCCGCGATGGTGGGCGGAATCCACCTCACGATGACGGACGACTAGGGCAAAACGTCCCCTGACCGGGGCGTCGTCGCAGGCCGTGAGCGGTCCCGGACGGCTCCCGACGATGTCCCGGTTTGGGTACACCCCGAGAAGTGCGATAGTCTCAAGCGCTGCCGCAGCACAGCAAGGGCCTATAGCTCAGACGGTTAGAGCGCTTCCCTGATAAGGAAGAGGTCAGAGGTTCAAGTCCTCTTAGGCCCACTGCCGGAAACCCACCCGAGGGGGAACGTCATGAAGAAGTTCTTCGTACTGCTGCTTGTTGCTGGCGCTGGATTCTTGATCTGGCGCAAGGTGTCCGAGGACAACAACGAGCGCGATCTCTGGGCAGAGGTCACCGACACTTTCGAGTGACGGTTCTCTGCACGTCGGTTCCGAGCGTTCTGGGGCCATGGCGCAATTGGTAGCGCACCTGCTTTGCAAGCAGGGGGTTGGGGGTTCGAGTCCCCCTGGCTCCACACAGTGAGAAGGCCGTCGGCCGGGTCCATGACCCGACCGGCGGCCTTCTGCGTGCTCCGGCCGTCGCCGGATCCCGGAAGGTAGCGCCCCATGCACGAGGGGCCCGCCCGGCATCGCCGGACGGGCCCCTCGTGCAGGCGTACCGCTCAGGCCGTGGGCTTCTTGTCCTCGCCCTCGGTGCTGCCCTCGCTGCCCGCCGACGGCGCTGCGTCCTTGGCGCGTCCGGTCGCCTTGCGCGTGGCCTCCTTGGCGTCGGTCACGGCGTCCTGGACCTTCCCGGAGATCTTGTCCCCGGCGTCGGCGACGGCGCCCTGGACCTTCTCCCCGGTCTCACGGCCCTTGGCGACGGCTGCGCCGGCAGCCTCGCCGACGGCCTCGGCTGCGTTGCCGACGGCGGCTCGTGCGTCGTCGAAGGTCGAGGCGGGGACCTGGTCCCAGGGCTCGGCCCACGGGTCCGTGGTCGGCTGGGCGCGGCGCCACAGCACGTAGGCGCCGCCGGCAGCGGTCACACCGCCCACGACCCACCACAGGGCCTTGCTCTTCTTCTGCGGGTCGGCGGTCTCAGCGGCCGCGGTGAGCTTGGCCGGTGCGGCCTTGGCAGCCTTCTTGGCCGACGCGGCCGAGGCGTCGAGGCCCTTCTTCGCGGCCTTGGCGGCCTTCTTCGTGGCCCTCTTGGACAGTGTCTCGGTGGCCGCCGCGGACTCTGCCGTGGCGGCGGCCGCGGCGTCGGCGGCGCGGGACGCGGCTTCGGCTGCTGCGGCGGCCGCTGCGTTGAAGCTCGCCACGATCTTGGGCAGGACCTCGTCGACGAGCTTGTCGTGCGCGGTGTCGATCGCGGGCGCTGCCTTCCCCGCTGCCTTCTCGACGCGTGGTGCAGCGGCCTGGAGGCTGTCCTGCCATGCCTTCTCGACACGAGGCGTCAGCCACTCGACGAAGGCCTCGACCTTGGGGCTGCCCCACTCCTTCGCCTGACCGGCGGCACCCTTGGCCTGGTCGGCGAGCTGGACCGCGGTCGTCTGTGCCTTGGCGCCGGCCTCCCCGACGAGCGCAGCGACCTCGGCGGCCTGATCCTTGAGCTTCTCGGTATCGATCGTGTCGGTCACGGCGCGTGCGGAACGGCGGGTTCGGTCGGACATGGAGACTCCAGGTGTTCGTGATGCGGGCTGTAGGCGCTGGAACTCCACTCTGCCACCGTGTCCGGAGGCTCGCGAGGCAAGCGCGCCGTGGCGCGGGACACGAGCCGAGGGACAGGGCCGGGGCACAGGCGACCGTGTGAGAATGGGGGCATGTTCGCAACCCTCCACACCACTGCTGGTGACATCCGTATCGAGCTCCTGCCGAACCACGCGCCCAAGACGGTGGCGAACTTCACCGGTCTGGCGAAGGGCACCACGACCTGGACGGATCCGCGCACGGGCGCGGAGCGCAACGACCCGTTCTACGACGGTCTGATCTTCCACCGCGTGATCCAGGACTTCATGCTGCAGGGCGGCTGCCCGCTCGGCACCGGTACCGGTGGCCCCGGCTACACGTTCAACGACGAGATCCACCCCGAGCTGCAGTTCGACCGCCCGTACCTGCTGGCCATGGCCAACGCGGGCTCGCGTCGTAACCCGGTCTCGGGTGAGGTCGAGGGCACCAACGGGTCGCAGTTCTTCATCTCGACGGTCCCCACCCCGTGGCTCAACGGCAAGCACACCATCTTCGGCGAGGTCGTCGACGACGAGTCCCGCGCGGTCGTGGACGCGATCAACGCGACGCGTACCCGTCCGGGCGACCGCCCGGTGGAGGACATCGTCATCACCTCGGTCACCATCGAGGACTGACCATCTCCGTCCCCGCCTTCGGGACACCGGGGCCGGCGCAGCCGGCCCCGGTGTGTCCCCGACACCCAGACCGCGTCTCGTACGTCCGCTGCCAGCGCTGTGGACGTCCGGCCTGCCCCGAGTGCCAGCGTCCGGCGGCCGTCGGTATCCAGTGCGTCGACTGCGTGCGCGAGCAGGCCCGGTCCGCACCCCAGACCACGACGGCTCTCGGCGGGACCGTCCGGACGGGGCGCCCGGTCGTCACGCTGACGATCATCGCGCTGTGCGTCGTGAGCTGGCTGCTCCAGCTGGCCACCGGCGGCGAGTGGACCCAGCGGCTGGCGTTCGCACCGTTCATCGGTGACGTGCAGCCCTACCGGTTCCTCACCGCGGCCTTCCTGCACTCGACGAGCGTCTTCCACATCCTGTTCAACATGTACGCGCTGTGGATCACCGGGCCCTTCCTCGAGCAGATGCTCGGGAGGGCACGGTTCATCGCGCTGTACGTGCTCGCGGCCGTCGGCGGATCCGTCGGCGTCGTCCTGCTCGCTCAGCCGACGCCGGACGGCGGTTGGTTCACGCCGGTCGTCGGTGCGTCCGGGGCCGTGTTCGGGCTCTTCGGAGCGATCCTCGTGGTGCTGCGGCGCCTGGGGCGGAACGCCGCCCAGATCCTCGTCCTGATCGGGATCAACTTCGCGATCGGCTTCATGGTCAGCAACATCGCCTGGCAGGCTCACCTGGGTGGGCTCGTCGTGGGGCTCGTGCTCGGGGCGGGGTACGCCTACGCACCCAAGGAACGGCGCAGGCTGTGGAGCATCGGCATCACGGTCGCGGTCGCGGTGGTGCTCGTCGTCCTGACGGTCCTGAAGTACGCCTCGGCCCCGCAGTTCGTGCTGTCCTGAGCAGACTGCTCGATCTCGAATAGTTATCCACAGAGTTACTCACAGGTGTGGAACTACACCGATGTAGTTATCCACAGGCCAGGGAATCTGTGGACGGCCGACCGTCCCGCGCACGCTGGCGACAGGCAAGAGGGTGGGGTCCGCAGCTCTGCGGGCCCCACCCTCTCCTGCACCGAGCACCGCCGACGTGGGCGGGATGCGCGTCGTCCAGCGACTACTTCCAGCGCGTGGTCAGCGCGAACCCGGCGATGATCAGGACGAACCCGACCACCAGGTTCCAGTTGTGGAGCGCCGGGATCGGCAGGCCGAGGCCTCCGCTGGTGAGGTAGAAGATGACGATCCACGCCAGGCCCAGGAGCATCAGGGTCAGCATGGTCGGGACCAGCCAGCGGGGGTTGCCGGTCTCAGGCTTCTTCACCTGCGGGGCCTTGACCTTGGCGGGCTTCTTACGGGACTTCGACTCGGGCACGAGAGCTGGCTCCTGTCCTCGGGATGCGTGTTCCTGGCACCAGTCGTGTGCAGGAGCTGTGTCGGGTGGGACGAAGCGCCGTTGCGCGACGTCGTGAACGGCGACGCCATTCGTCATCTAGCGTAGTGGGCGGACAGAATAGCGTGTGCACGGGCAGATGGACGAGAGCCGGGAGTGAGCCAGATGGATCGCCGTCACGGAACGACGCACGAGCCCGAGGGTGCTGCGGCCGAGGATGCCCCGCGCGCCGACGCCGGCGAGCCCGTCGACACGGTCGGAGTCCGCCCCCCCACACGAGCCCGTCGGATCCGGTCCAGCGTCACGGTGCTGCTGGTGCTCTCGCTCTCGGGACTCATGTTCTCGGCCAGCGCCCGGCTCGCGCAGGGCCAGGACGGACGTCATCCCGAGAACCTGACGGAGCTCGTGCAGAGCGAGGAGCGCCGGGTCAAGGACATGACCGAGAAGGTCGTCGGTCTCCAGGCAGAGGTGTTGACCCTCGCGGCAGGGACCGGGCAGGCCGAGACCGAGTCGCCCGAGCTCGTCGAGCGCACCGGGATCGTGTCGGGTGCGGTCGCCGTGACGGGTCCGGGACTCAGCGTCACGCTCGACGACGCCCCCATGACCCAGGACCACCCCAAGGCGCGCGTGGACGACCTCGTGGTCCACCAGCAGGACCTGCAGGAGGTCATCAACGCGCTCTGGGCCGGAGGCGCGGAAGCGATGACTCTCCAGGGCCAGCGCGTCACCCCCACGACCGCCTTCCGCTGCGTCGGGAACGTGCTCAACCTCCACGGGCGGGTGTTCTCGCCGCCCTACACGGTGTCCGCGGTGGGTGACCCAGCACAGCTCCAGAAAGCGCTCGACCGTTCCGAGGCGATCGACATCTACAAGCAGTACGTGGACGAGTACGGCCTCGGGTGGAAGGTCGACAAGTCGGACTCCCTCCTCATGCCCGTGTTCGAGGGGGCGACCGACCTGAAGTACGCGCGCGTGACCGGCTCGGAGGACGAGGGCGCGTGACGCCGTCGGGCCAAGGGACGGGCTCCCCCACCCCGCGCCCCCGACGACCGACCCGGCCCGCGCATGGACACGGTCTCCGGCCCCCCGCAGCAGGGACAATGATGAGCAGGCCGGGCCCTGCCCGACCCCTCCGGACGAGCCGCACCCCCCGCGGGGCGTCCGGACGTCTCTACGCAACGACATCCGAAGGAACAGGTGGGTAAGGGATGGTCCGCATCCTCGTCGTGGACAACTACGACTCGTTCGTCTACACGATCGTCGGTTACCTGAACCAGCTCGGGGCCAGGACCGTGGTCGTCCGCAACGACGCGGTCCCGGCCGTGGGTGCGGACGGACGGTTCCGGGACGGTGACGGCGTGTTCGACGGCGTCCTCGTCTCCCCCGGCCCCGGCACCCCCGAGGAGGCAGGGCAGAGCGAGGACGTGATCCGTGCGTGCGCGGCGTCCGGAACGCCCATGCTGGGCGTCTGCCTGGGGCACCAGGCCCTCGCCGAGGTCTACGGTGCGACCGTCACGCACGCCCCCGAGCTCATGCACGGCAAGACGAGCCCGGTCGTCCACGAGGACCTCGGCGTCCTCGCCGGCCTCCCCTCGCCCTTCACCGCGACCCGCTACCACTCGCTCGCCGTGGTGCCCCAGACGGTCCCGGCCGAGCTCGTGGTCACGGCGACGACCGAGAACGGTGTGGTGATGGGCCTGCAGCACCGCGAGCTCCCGCTGCACGGCGTGCAGTTCCACCCCGAGTCCGTGCTCACCGAGGGTGGGCACCTGCTGCTCGCGAACTGGCTGACCGTGTGCGGGGCGCTCGACGCGGTCGAGCGCGCCCAGGGGCTCGCGCCCCTCGTGCGCCTCTGAGAGCTTCGCGAGGCTCGACGACCCGCACCCGAAGCACGAGGAGGGCCCGGCACCATCTGGTGCCGGGCCCTCCTGACGTTCGTGGTCGACCTACGCCGTGCCGGTGCGGTCGACCACGACTCGCGTCAGTACGTCACGGGGTGGACGTGGCGTCGTCGTCCCCGCCGCCGCCACCGCCCTTGGGCGGACCGCTCGAGATGACCAGGTCCACCTTGGTCCCCTCGTCGACCTCCGCGTTCGCACCAGGGCTGGTCGAGATGACCCGCCCCTTGGGCACGTCGGCCGACTCCTTCTCGGTGACGTCCCCGAGGTTGAGCTGGACACCGTTGAGGGCTCTCTCGGCCTGGTCCTTCGTCATGCCGACCAGGTCACCGGGCACCGTGGTCTTCTCGGGGCCCGCGGGCACGATCTCCTTGGCCAGCACGATCGTGACCTGCTGCCCCTGCTTGGTCGGTCCGGGCTTGGGCGTCTGGTCGATGACCGTACCCGGGGTCTTGGGGCTCTCCTGCTCCTTGATGACCGGGGTGAGACCCAGCTTGGCGAGCGCACTGGTGGCGTCCGCCTCGGTCATGCCGATCAGGTCCGGCACGCTCACGTTGCCGCTCGAGATGAAGATCTTGACCGTGCCCCCTGCAGCGACGCTCTCGCCGTTGGCGGGGTCCGTCCGGGTCACGAGGCCCTTCTTGATGGTCCCGTTGTCCTCGGCCTCGACCGTCGGGTCGACCACGAGGTTCGCGGCGGTGATCTTGGAGCGCGCCTCCTCCTGGGTGAGTCCCGTGACGTCGGGGACCAGCACGGTGTCCGGCCCTGCGGAGAAGAAGACTTCGACCTCGGTGCCCGTGGCGACCGACGTCCCGCTCTCGGGGCTCGACTTGGTGAAGGTGCCCTCGGGCTCTGTCGACTCGGTGTCGCGCGCGTACAGGTACACCAGGTCGACCGCCTCGAGCGCCTGCTTGGCAGACTCCTGGGTCGTGGAGGCGTCGAACTGAGGAACTTGCACCTCGGTGGGCGCGTCCGGGCGGGAGTTGATCACGATCATGGTGATGATCGCGGCGAGGGCCAGGACACCCACGGCGATGAGGGCCCACATCAGGCCGCGCCGCTTGGCGGGCTCCTCCTCGGGCTCCTCGGCGGACAGCCCGTTGCCGGGCTGGCCCGGAGGGACCGCTGCCGGGGCGGCACCCGTGGTCTCCCACGGGTTGGGGGGCGTCGCGACGGCCGGGGTCATGACCTGGGTCGCGTTCTCGAGCGGCTGCTGGACCTGGGTCGCGGCGACCGCTGCTCCTGCCACGGCGCCCGCAGCCGCTGCTGCCGCTGCCCCGATGGCCGGGGCCGTGATGTGACCGCCGCGGACGGCGTTCTCGAGGTCGTTGCGGAACTCGGCGGCGCTGCTGTAGCGCGCGGTCCGTTCCTTGGCGAGGGCCTTGAGCGTGATGCGGTCGAGGACCTCCGGCACGTCGGGTGCGAGGTCGCTCGGCTTGGCCGGCGCCTCCCGCACGTGCTGGTAGGCGACGGCGACGGGTGAGTCGCCGATGAACGGCGGACGACCGGTGAGCAGCTCGAAGAGGAGGCAGCCGGTCGAGTAGATGTCGCTGCGTGCGTCGACCGTCTCTCCACGGGCCTGCTCGGGCGAGAGGTACTGGGCGGTGCCGATCACGGCGTGGGTCTGCGTCATGGTCGCGGCGGAGTCCGCGACGGCGCGCGCGATGCCGAAGTCCATGACCTTGACGGCGCCCGTGGGCGTGATCATGACGTTGGCCGGCTTGATGTCGCGGTGGACGATGCCCGCGTGGTGGGAGTACTCGAGGCCCGACAGCACGCCGGCCGTGATCTCGATGGCCTCGTCGATGGGGACGGCCTGTCCGTCACCGAGGATGTCGCGGACCGTGTGGCCCTCGACGTACTCCATGACGATGAACGGCACGTGCGCCGTCCCGCCGCCCGGCTCGGTGTGGGTGTCCTCGCCCGTGTCGTACACGGCGACGATGGCCGGGTGGTTCAGAGCGGCGGCAGCCTGTGCCTCACGACGGAAGCGTGCGAGGAACGACGGATCGCGCGCGAGGTCGGAGCGCAGGATCTTGATCGCCACGGTCCGTCCGAGGCGCGTGTCGTGGCCGATGTGCACCTCGGCCATGCCGCCTCGGCCGATGAGCTCACCGACCTCGTACCGGCCGGCGAGTACCCGGGGAGCGTTGTCCACCACTTAGGAATCCTTCGAGGTTGTCGGAGCCGAGGACGCAGAGGCCTCCGGCACAGTACTGAGCATCATCCCATCGCTGGACGTCGAGTCCTGGGACGAGTACAACGATCTGGTCACGGTCGCAGCAGCCGAGTCGTCCGTGCCGTCCCCGCCACCTCTGACGAGGGTCGCGACGAGGACCACGAGCAGCAGGATCAGCAGGGCCACGAGCGGCCACGACAGGCCCTTGGCGAACCCGCCGATCCGTTGGCCCGTCGTCGTCGAGGTGCGGCCGCCTGCCGGTTCCTGGGAGGCACGCCGTCGTTCGGCGCGCGTCACCCCGCCCGGCTGGGCCCCCGCGAGAGCGGGAGCCGACGCCGCGCCGGTGCGTGACGTCGTCGGGCCGGCGTCCGGGCGCCGCGGACGAGAAGCCGCCGCGCCGTGCATCTCGCGGCGGGGCGGGTACGAGCGCGGGGCGGCAGCGGGCTCCGCTCCGCCCGGCGCGTCCGAGCGCTCCCAGGGGAGCGCCTGGCCAGGGCGGGCCGTGTCCGACGGCGGCGTGACGGACGGGGGAGGAGGCGGCGGCGGGGGGACGGCCTGGCCGTCGTACGGGGCGTCGTCGCGCGCGACCGACGCTGCCGACGCCGCAGAGGGAGCCGACAGTGCCGAGTAGCCCGACGGCGCCGACAGCGCCGAGTGCCCGGAGTGTGCCGACCAGCCGGAGGTGGCCGGTCCTGCGGCGTCGGCCATCGGTGCCGGGCTGACCGTGGGCAGCGGGCGCGAGCGCAGCTCGGCGGGGATCTCGAGGGGCGTGGGCGAGCTGGGTGCCGGCGGTGCGCCGTGCCGTGCGGGCAGGGGGCGGCGCGAACGTCTGCTCCCGGAGGCGGCCCCGGACCGGGCCGTGGCCCCCCACGGGTCGCGCGCGATGGTCTCGGCCAGGTCGTCGAGCGTCTGGGCGAGCGCGGAGGCCGGCATGGGTCGTGCCTTGGGGTCCTTCGCGAGCATCGCGTAGATGAGCGAGGCCAACGACGGGTGCACGTGCGCGGGCAGCGGCGGCACCTTCTCGTTGACGTGCGCGACCGCGATGTCGACCGGGGTCGTGCCCGTGAACGGCCGGTTCCCCACGACGGACTCGTAGGCCACGATCCCCAGCGCGTACACGTCCGACGCCCCGGTCGCGGCCTGGCCGATCGCCTGCTCGGGCGACAGGTACTGGGCCGTGCCCATGACCATGCCGGTCGCCGTCATGGGGATCTGGTTCGCCGCGAGCGACACCCCGAAGTCGGTGATCTTCACGACCCCCCGCGGCTCGAGCAGGATGTTGCCCGGCTTCACGTCGCGGTGGACGACGCCCGCGACGTGCGCGGCGTGCAGGGCGCGCGCCGTCTGCGCGAGGATCGGCAGCAGCTTGGCCGGCATGAGGACGGGCTCGCGCTCGAGCAGGTCCGCCATGGGCTCGCCCATGACGAGCTCCATGACGAGGAAGCCCGAGGCGTTCTGCTCGCCGTAGTCGTACATCTGGGCGATGTTCGGGTGCGACAGGGCCGCGCTGTTGCGAGCCTCGGTGCGCAGCCGCTCGAGGAAGTCCTCGTTGCCCGCGTACTCCTCGCGCAGCACCTTGACGGCGACCTCGCGGCCGAGCGCCTTGTCGTGGGCGACCCACACCTCACCCATGCCGCCGATCGCGATGCGGCGGACCAGGCGGTAGCGGTCGCCGAGCCAGAGCCCCTCGACCGGCCTCACTTGTTCAACACCGCCTCCATGACGGCCTTGGCGATGGGTGCGGCCACGGCGCCGCCCGTGGCCTCGTTGCCGCTGTCCCCACCGTTCTCCACGATGACGGCGACCGCGACCTGAGGGTTGTCGGCCGGGGCGAAGCCCGTGAACCAGGCGTGCGGGGCGGCGCCGCTCTGGTGCTCGGCCGTGCCCGTCTTGCCCGCGACCTGGACGCCGTCGATCTTCGCGGCCTTGCCCGAGCCGCCCTCGACCACGCTGATCATCATCGAGGTGAGCTGCGACGCGACGGTCGGCGAGACGGAAGTGCGCAGGAGCGAGGGCTCGTTCTGCTGGACCACGTCGAGGTCCGCGCCGCGCACGGTCGCGACGGTGTAGGGCGTCATCTGCTTGCCGCCGTTGGCGATGGCCGCGGAGACCATGGCCATCTGGAGCGGGGTCACGCGGACGTCGCCCTGGCCGATCGAGGCACGCGCGAGCTGTCCCCCGTCGTCGGTGACCTCCGCGTCGGGGAAGTGGCTGGGCGTGACGGTCATGGGGATGCTGAGCTTCGAGTCGAAACCGAAGTCCTCCGCCTGGTCGCGCATCGCGTCGCCCCCGAGCGTCACGCCCAGGTCCGCGAACGCGGTGTTGCACGAGATGCGCATCGCGTCGGCGAGGGTCTGCTCGCCCGTCGGGGAGCAGCGCGCCCCGCCGAAGTTCTTCATGGCCTGGGTCGAGTTCGGGTACGGGTACTCGTCCGGTGCGGGGATCACGGTCTCGGGCGTGTACTGGCCGCTCTCGAGCGCGGCGGCCGCGGTCACGAGCTTGAACGTGGACCCCGGCGGGTAGGTGTTGCCGGAGATCGCGCGGTTCACGAGCGGGTCGTCGTCCGCGTTGATGAGCGAGGTGTAGGCCTCGCGCGCGGCCTTGGTGTCGTGGGTCGCGAGCAGGTTGGGGTCGTACGACGGCTTGGAGACGAGCGCGAGGATCTTGCCCGTCGACGGCTCGATCGCGACGACCGCACCGCGCTGGTCGCCCATGGCGTCGTACGCGGCCTGCTGGGCTGCGGGGTCGATCGTCAGCTCGACCGACGCGCCCTGGGGCTTCTTGCCCGTGATGAGGCCCTGGAGACGGTCGATCCACAGCGTGCTGGCCTGACCGTTGAGGAACTCGTTCTCGGTGCGCTCGATCTCCTTGGTCCCGTTGACGATCGAGAAGAACCCGGTGACGTGGCCGTACAGGGGCCCGTTCGTGTACGAGCGCTGGTAGCCGTACGGGTCGTCGATGGGGGTCGAGAGGGCCACCGACTCCCCCGCGACGACGATCGGGCCGCGGAAGTTCCCGTACTCCCGGTAGATCTGGCGGACGTTGCGGGGGTCGTCGTTGAGCGAGCCCGCCTGGACGAACTGGATGTAGGTGGTCGAGACCATGAGTGCCAGGAACATGACCAGCACGACGGTCGCCACTCGGCGCAGAGGGACGTTCACGGGGTCTTCCACTCGGTGTCTTCGATGATCTCGGTGGCTCCGGTGCCCGGGCCACCGCCGACCTCGGGCAGGGCGGTGCGGACGACCTGCGTGGGCTGGTCGTCCGGGAGCGCGCCGTGCGCCCCGGGTTCACGCTGCCCGACGGCGGTGCGCCCGTCCGCGAGGTCGGCGGCGCCCTGGGCGCCGGCCTGGACCGTGACGGGCTGGGGGCCCGTGTCGGGGCGCTCGGTCGCGCGCGACGGGGCGACCTGGCCGCGCACGGGCAGGGAGGACGGCCGGCGCGCGTTGTCGGAGATGCGCAGCAGGAGCCCGACCACGAGCCAGTTCGCGAGCAGCGACGACCCGCCCTGCGCGACGAACGGCATGGTCAGACCCGTGAGGGGGATGATCCGGGTGATCCCCCCGATGACGACGAAGAGCTGCCACGCCATGACGAACGCGAGGCCACCCGCGAGGAGCTTGCCGAACCCGTCGCGGACGCCGATCGCGGTGCGCAGACCGCGCTCGACCAGGATGAGGTACATGACCAGGATCGCGAGCAGTCCCGTGAGCCCGAGCTCCTCGCCGAGCGAGGTGTAGATGAAGTCGGAGAACGAGTACGGCACGAGGCGGGGGTAGCCCTCGCCCCAGCCCGTGCCCGTGAGCCCGCCGTTGGCGAGACCGAACATGCCGCCCACGAGCTGGCCCGAACCGCCCGGGTCGCGACCGTAGATCTCCGGGTCGAGGGGGTGGAGCCAGACGTCGACGCGCGCCTGGACGTGCGGGAACGCCGAGGCCGCGACGACCGCGCCCACGGCGAACATGCTCAGACCGATCGCGACCCAGCTGAACCGCTCGGTCGCGATGTACAGCATGGCCACGAAGAGGCCGAAGAACAGGAGGGAGGTCCCCAGGTCGCGCTCGAAGATGAGCACGGCGAGCGACGCGGCCCAGACGATGACGAGGGGGCCGAGGTCGCGCAGGCGCGGGAGCTGGAGCCCGAGGACCTTGGGACCGGCGAGCGCGAGCGTGTCCCGGTTGGTCACGAGGTAGCCCGCGAAGAAGATCGCGAAGGCGATCTTGGCGAACTCCGCGGGCTGGAGCGACATGCCGGCGATGTTGACCCAGATGCGGGCGCCGTTGATGTTGCGCCCGATCACGGGGAGCAGAGGCAGCACGACGAGCACCAGGCCGACGATCATGGCCGTGTACGAGTACTTCCGCAGGGTCCGGTGGTCCTTGAGGAGCCACACGACCACGCACGCCGCGACGACGCCCAGGGCCGTCCACATGAGCTGCTTGGACGCGAGGTCCTGGTCGCGGCCGACGATCTTGCCGCCGATGTCGATGCGGTTGATCATCCCGAGCCCGATCCCGTTGAGGGCGATCGTGACCGGCAGGATGACGGGGTCGGCGTAGGGCGCCTTGAGGCGCAGGACCACGTGCCCGACGACGGCGAGCGCGACGAGGCCCGCGCTGTAGACGTAGAAGTTGGTGGGCAGCTCGCCCAGCATCGACAACCCCACGGAGGCGTAGGCGCCGATGCCGAGGGCGAGGGCGAGCACGAGCAGGCCTGCCTCGGCCCGCCGCGAGGGACGTACCTCGTGGGGCTCGACGGTCGCCATCACGGGGCCGCCGGCGGATCGGTCGTGGTCTCGGTCGTGGTGCCGTCGGCGGGGGCGGCAGGGTCCGTCGCCGGGTCGGCCGGGGGCGTGGTCGCGTCGGTGCCCGCGGGCTCCTGCGTGCTCGCGTCGGTCTCGGCCCGGGCGTCGGCGACGAGGCGCGTCGCGCGGTCCCGGGCGTCGTCGATCGACGTGGCGCTGATGGTCTCGGTGAGCCGGTCCACGACGTAGGGCGGCAGGTCGTCGACCTTGTCCCCCGTGAGCTCGATCGGGGTCGAGAGCGTGAGGGGACCCGCGCTGGTCGGGATGCCCCGGAAGACCGCGACCTGGCCGTCGGACACGCCCACGTAGTACTGCTGCTGCGTCCACCGGTAGCCGTACAGGCCGACGGCGCCGACCACCGCGATGATCGCGATCGTCACGACGGGCGCGATCCAGCGGCGCGGCCGCTTGCCGGGGCGGACGTCGGAGTCGTCGCCCGCAGCATCCGTGCCGTCCTGGGGGGTCTCCGCGGTGTCGGCCGATGCCTCCGGGGACTCCTCGGCCGAGGCCGTGGCGACGAGCGTGGCCGCGCGGGCGGCGGGGCCGTCCTGCGCCGAGGTCGGGCGGTCGCGGTCGATCGCGGCCGAGCCGACGACGACCGGCACGGTGGACGGGCCCGCGCCGTCGGCCAGGGTGTCCAGGTCGACGACGTCGGCCACGACGACCGTCACGTTGTCGGTGCTGCCGGCCCGGAGCGCGAGCTGGAGGAGGTGGTCGGCGCACTCGTCGGTGTCCGCGACGGTGCTCAGGGTGTGCTCGAGCGTCTCGATGCTCACGAACCCCGACAGCCCGTCGGAGCAGAGCATCCAGCGGTCGCCGGGTCGCGCCTCGCGCACCGACATGTCCGGTGTGAGGTCGACGTCGAAGTCACCGAGGACCCGCATCACGACGTTGCGCTGCGGGTGGTACTCGGCCTCCTCCGGGGTGATGCGGCCCGTGTCGACGAGGTGCTGGACGAACGTGTGGTCGGTCGTGACCTGGTTCAGGACGCCGTCGCGCAGCAGGTACGCGCGGGAGTCGCCGAGGTGCGCCATCGCGAGGGCGTTGCCGCTGCGCAGGATCGCGGTGACCGTGGTGCCCATGCCGGCGAGCTCGGGGGTCACCTCGCTGCGCTCGACCAGGTCGAGACGCGCGCTGTCGATCGACGCCTCGAGGTGGGACAGGGCGTCGTCGGGCCCGTGCGACTCCCCGTCGAGAGGCGCGAGCGCCGCGATGGCGAGCGAGGACGCGACGTCGCCGCCCGCGTGCCCGCCCATGCCGTCCGCGACGACGAGGAGGTGCGGACCCGCGTACCCGGAGTCCTGGTTGTTCGACCGGACGAGGCCGACGTCGGAGACCGCGGCGTACCTGAGTGCGATGTTCATGGCGCGCTACCGCTGCAGCTCGACGATGCTCTGCCCCACCCGCACGCTCACTCCTGGGGCGAGGGGCTGGATCCCGGTGATGCGCTGCTCGTTGATGTAGGTGCCGTTCGTCGAGCCGAGGTCCTCCACGTACCAGGTGCCACCCTGGGGGAAGATCCGGGCGTGCCGGGACGACGAGTAGTCGTCGTCGAGGACAAGGGTGCAGCTCGGGGCGCGGCCCAGCAGGATCGAGGACGCGGAGAGCGGGACCGTGGTCCCGCGCAGCGGACCCGCGGTCACGACGAGCCGGGAGGGCCCGGTCGGGGCCGGGGACGCGGGAGCAGCAGGGGACGGGGCCGAGGGGGCCGACGCCGCCGCACCGCGCCCGGCGGTGGGCGCGGGACGGTGGCCGTCCTCGCGCGTCTTGCCCTTGCGTGCCGTGATCTTGGTGCCGTACAGGTCGCGTCGCAGCACGCCGATCGCGGCGAACACGAACACCCACAGCAGGACCAGGTAGCCCAGCCGCAGCAGGGTGAACGTCAGCTCGGTCATGCGGGGTGGATCACCATTCCTCGTTCTCGGGCGCACCCGTCCAGAACATGATGCGGGTCCGCCCGATGGTCAGGCTGTTCCCGTCGAGCAGGGTAGCGGCCGGGACCTGGTGGCCCTCGACGAAGAGTCCGTTCGTGGAACCGAGGTCCGTCGCGATGACCCCGTCCTGCGTCACCCGGATCTCGAGGTGACGGCGTGAGACCCCGGGGTCGTCGACGACGATGTCCGCCTCGGAGCCGCGGCCGATCACGGTCACGGGACCGGTCAGCAGGTAGCGCTGGCCGTCGATGTCCACCAGGGGGTGGCGTGCGCTCGGGGCCGACGCCGTCGCCGGCGCGACGTTCCCGCGCACGCTCGCGGAGCGCAGCTGGAAGCGGCCCGTGTCGAGCGAGTCGTTCTGCTCGAAGGACACGCTGACCGGGCCGACGAACGCGTAGTGCTGCGACGCCGCGTGCTCGGTGACATTGGCCGCGAGCTCGTCGGCGAGCGACTCGGCCCCCCAGCCGTCGACCTGCGCGTAGTCGTCCGGTGACAGCTCGATGGTGAACTGGTTGGGCACCACGGTCCGGTCGCGGTCCACGACCGCAGCCCGGTCGTCGACCTCACGACGCAGAGCGCTCGCGAGCTCGACAGGCTTGACCTCGCTGCGTCCGACCTTGAAGGCGTTGTTGACGACGCGTTCGACGCCCTTCTCGAAACGATCCAGGACTCCCATGCCACCTCCTCCCTCATCGACGTTCCCACGACCGGGGTACACGGTCCCCGGGCAGACTACCTAGATCGTAACGACCCGGGGCCTCGACGGGCCGGGAATCTCCCGGAATCGAGGGGGAGATCGCGGGGAGATCGGGTGACTCGGGCGTGAGGCGCTCTGCGGAGCGGCTACTGTTCTCTCTGGTGCACCACCGGGCTCTGGCCCGGTCGGGGCGCAGGTGGAAGAGCGCACGAGGACGGCCGTCCGACCGATGCACGGTTGGGTCCGCTCTCGTGATAATCTTCTGCGGCACGCGCGAGTGGCGGAATGGCAGACGCGCTAGCTTCAGGTGCTAGTGTCCGAAAGGGCGTGGGGGTTCAAGTCCCCCCTCGCGCACGTGATGTACGAAGGCCCCGGATCTCAGATCCGGGGCCTTTCGTCGTTCCCGGGGTCGGCTCGAGGTGTCGCCCGACGGGTCCACCGTGCGCGCTTCCCGCGCAGACGCTGGACGAGCCCCGCGCTGCGCAGGTGCTCCACGACCTGGGGCGGCAGGTCTGCGAGCACGGTCGGTCGCGGCGAGCCCGCCGTGCGCGGCAGCAGGCTCACGGTGCCCGCGTCGCCCGTGACGACGAACGTGGCGCTCGCGGGTCCGGGCCGGTAGACGACGCTCCGGAGGGTGGCGAGCGGCTGCTCGTGCACGAACGATCCGCCGTCGGTGATCGAGAGGTGCTGTGCGGTGATGCTGATCCGGTAGGGGCGAGACCGTGACCCCACGCCCAGCGCCACGGTCACCGACACGATCGCGAGCGGGGCGAGCAGCCACCAGGGCGCGCCGCGCCCGTTGATCGAGGCCATGACGTCGTCCAGGTCGATCCCCAGGCCGGCCAGCACGGCGAAGGTCGCCCCGGTCACGACGACGCCGAGTGCGAGGAGAAGGGTGACGAGGGTCGCGTGGCGCATCCGGAGTGCGGTCGTCTCGAGGGTCGCGATGCCGTGGACGACGTGCCAGGCGTTCACCTCGAGGTCCTGCCGCTCGGTACGGGCTCGGCCTGGTCTCATCCGGGGAGTCTGCCAAAGCGAGGCTCCGCTCGGCGACCATACCTAGACCTGCTAGGTTAGAACACCTAGCAGCACTAGGCATAGGAGTGTCATGCACATCGACAAGGACCTGGTCGCGGCCTCGGCCACACCGCTCGTCCTCGGCATCCTCGCCGACGGCGAGTCGTACGGCTACGCGATCGTCAAGCGCGTCAACGAGATCTCGGACGGCCGCATGCAGTGGACCGACGGGATGCTCTACCCCCTGCTCCACCGGCTCGAGCGCCTCGGGCACGTCGAGGCGTCGTGGGGAGTGTCCGACGTCGGGCGCAGGAGGAAGCACTACGCGATCACCTCCGCCGGGCGCGAGGCCCTCGCCGAGCGGCAGGCGCAGTGGAGCGTCGTCGCCGACGCGCTCCAGAAGGTGTGGAGCGACACCCGCGACACACAGGCCCCGCGGACCGTCGCCGAGGGGTGGGCCTGATGAGCACGCACCCCGAGCTCGAGGCGCAGATCGACCAGTGGCGCGGCTACGTCCAGCGCCGCCAGGCGATCTCCACGGCCGACGTCGACGAGATGGAGGATCACCTGCGCGAGCAGGTCGCCGACCTGACCTCGACCGGCCTCGACGACGACGAGGCGTTCCTCGTCGCGGTCAAGCGCATGGGCAACCTCGACGAGGTCTCGCGCGAGTTCGCCCGCGAGCACTCCGACCGCCTGTGGAAGCAGCTCGTCCTGGTCCCCGACGCGGCCGCGGCCGGTGGCGGCTCACCGCGGTGGCGCGAGCTCGCGGTCGTGCTCGCGCTCGCCGTCGGCGCGGGGCTCGCGGTCAAGGTCGCCGCGGAGACCATCAGCGACGAGACGGTCCTGCTGCGCAACGTCAGCCTGCTCGTCTTCCCCTTCCTTGCCGGGTACTTCGCGTGGAAGCGCCGCCTCACCTGGGGTGTGGGTGCCATGCTCGCGATCCCGTTCGCGGTGCTCGCGGTCGTCCTCAACGTCTACCCCTTCGCGCCCGAGGGCTCGACCCTGCTGCTCGCGGCCCTGCACGCGCCGGTCGTCCTGTGGGCCCTCGTCGGGGTCGCATACGTCGGCGGGCGCTGGCGCTCGGACAGCGGTCGCATGGACTTCGCCCGGTTCACGGGCGAGCTCGCGATCTACTTCACGCTCCTCGCCCTGGGCGGCGGCGTGCTGCTCGGCCTCACGTTCGGGACGCTTAACCTCGTGGGGATCGACCCCGAGCCGTTCTTCGAGGGCTGGGTCCTGCCGTTCGCCGTCCCGGGCGCGCTCGTCGTCGCCGCCTGGCTCGTCGAGGCCAAGCAGAACGTCGTCGAGAACATCGCCCCCGTCCTCACGCGCGTCTTCACCCCGCTGACCGTCGTCATGCTGCTCGTGCTCTTCGTCGTGCTCGCGACCGCCGGCTCCCTGCTCGACACCGACCGCGGCCTCCTCATCCTCATGGACGCGATCCTGGTCCTCGTCCTGTGCCTGCTGCTCTACTCGGTCTCGGCCCGCGACCCCCTCGGCCCGCCGCACCTGTTCGACGGGCTGCTGCTCGTCCTGGTCGTCGCGGCGCTCGCGGTCGACGCCGTCGCGCTCACCGCGATGCTGACCCGCATCGCCGAGTTCGGGTTCAGCCCCAACAAGGTCGTGGCCCTGGGCCTCAACGTGCTGCTGCTCGTGCACCTCGTGGGCTCGGCCCTGCTGCTGACCGGGTTCCTGCGGGGACGTCGCCCGTTCGCGGCTCTCGGCCGCTGGCAGACGCAGTTCCTGCCGGTCTACGCGGTCTGGGCAGCGGTCGTCGTCGTGGTCTTCCCGCCCGTGTTCGGGTTCGTCTGACCCGTCGCCGTCGCCGTCGCCGTCGCCTCGGCAGCGGCCCGGCGGCGGCCCCGCTCCGGCCCCCTCCGGCCCGCCGTCGTAGTCTCGGAGGATGACCGACGACGCTCTGGTCGACTGGCTCCTCGACGCGGACCCCGCACTGCGGTGGCGGGTCGAGCGCGACCTCGTCCGAGCCCCCGTCGAGGTCTGGCAGCAGACACGGTCCCGCGTCGCGACCGAGGGCTTCGGTGCTCGTCTGCTCTCGCTGCAGGACCCGGACGGGCAGTGGGCGGGTGGTGCGTTCTTCCCCGCCGACTTCGACATGGACGGCCCCGAAGCCCGGTCCGGCGCCGGTCAGCCCTGGACTGCGACGACCTGGTCGTTGAACGCGCTGCGGGAGTGGGGGCTCGACCCGGCGGTCCTGCGCGACCGCCGGACCGCCGAGCTCCTGGCGCAGAACAGCCGCTGGGAGTACGACGACCTGCCCTACTGGGGCGGGGAGGTCGACTGCTGCATCAACGCGTGGACCCTGGCGAACGGCGCGTGGCTCGGTGCCGACGTCGCGCCCCTCCTCGACGCGATGCTCGCGGTGCGCATGGCCGACGGCGGCTGGAACTGCGAGTGGGTCGAGGGCTCGGTCCGGTCCTCGTTCCACTCGACCCTCAACGTCGTCAAGGGACTCCTGGCGCACCAGGCCGCGACGGGCGGTACCGACGAGACGCGCGAGGCACGGCGCTCGGCCGAGGAGTACCTCCTGCGTCGGGGCCTGTTCCGCCGCGAGTCGACGGGAGAGCCCGTCGCGCCCTGGGTGCGGTACTTCACCTACCCGTACCGCGCGTTCTACAGCGTGCTCAACGCGGCCGTCCACTTCCGCGAGGCGTCGCTGCTCGACGGTACGCCCCCGGACCCTCGCATGGCCGAGGCGATCGGGATGATCCGGGCAGCTCGGCAGCCGGACGGGACCTGGCTCCAGTCGCCGCGGCACCCGGGCACGGTGTGGTTCGAGGTCGACGCGTCGGCAGGTGAGGCCTCGAGGTGGCTGACCCTCGACGCGACCCTCGTGCTCGCCTGGTGGGACGGACGCTAGCGCCGCGCTCCGTCGTCGGGCTCGCCGTGCCCGCCGGGCAGCCGAGACGCCCGGCCGCTCGTCCCACGGACGGACTTCCTTCCTCTCCCCCGGTGTGTGACAGTGGGCCGGATGCTCCGGTGCACACCCCCCGATCGCACCGCAGGACCCCTGGAGGAACCATGACCGACGTGCACGTGCCCGTCGCCGCCGACCATGTCGTGACCGTCGACGACGAGGGGACCCGCACCGGGACCTTCGCGCGCAGCGCCGTCCACACCACCGAGACGCCGCTGCACCTCGCGTTCTCCTGCTACGTGGTCGACGACGCCGGTCGCCTCCTGGTGTCCCGCCGGGCGCTGTCCAAGCGCACGTGGCCCGGGGTGTGGACCAACTCGTTCTGCGGGCACCCGCGCTGGACCGAGACGACCGAGCAGTCGATCGTGCGCCACGCCGCGCACGAGCTGGGCCTCGAGATCACGGGGCTCGAGGTCGCCGTGCCCGGCTTCCGCTACCGGGCCGTGGACGCGTCGGGCGTCGTCGAGAACGAGATCTGCCCCGTGTACGTCGCGCGCGCCGCGAGCGACCTCACGGCCAACCCGGACGAGGTCGCCGAGCTCGCGTGGGCCGAGCCCGGCACGCTGGGGCGCGCGGTCGACGCCACGCCGTGGGCGTTCAGCCCGTGGATGGTCCTGCAGGTCGCGGCGCTGCGTGACGCGGCGAGCGGGCCCGACGGCGCCGTCTCCCCCCTGCTGGCAGAGGTCGCCTCGGCCCTGGGCTGAGCCGGCTGAGCGGCCGGGCGCGTCGGGCGCCCAGCCTGCCCGGCAGTCCGGCCCGCCGTGCGAGGGAGCTCAGCGCGCTCCAGCCCGGACCTGCAGGCTCGTGGAGCGCAGGCGCTCGGGCAGGTGCAGGTGGTCGGCGTCCGTGACGCTCACGCGCAACCGCCGGGAGGGCAGCGCGTGCGGCAGGACGAGGTCGGCTCCTGGCTGGCCCGAGAGGCGCAGCGCGGCGGCGAGCTCGTGCACCAGGACCTCCTGACGGTGGGCGTCGCGCACCGAGAACACCCACAGGTCCTGCCGGTCGGGCTGCGGCTGCCAGGTCCCGGTCCGCGTGAAGGCGCGCGAGACCTCGGCCGTGGGCCCGACGAACGTGACCGAGCGCAGCGACCACAGCGCCGTGCGGTTGGTCGCGGACGCCCCCTGGTCGGCCTTGAGCAACGACACGGGTCGCTGGGTCCCGACGATCGCGGCCACGCTCGGCGCCACGACGTCCGCGTAGGGCACGGCGTACGGGCTCAGGAACGGACCGAACGAGCCGACCACGAGCCCTCGCTCGAGCACGAGGAGCTTCTCGCTCGCGACGAACCGCAGGATCACGGCCAGGACGATCCCCATGCCCACCGCGAAGATCGCGACCTGCAGGACGCTCCCGTTGAACGCCATGACGGCGACGACGAGGGCGAAGACCCCGGCCACGATCCCGATCGCGCGTGCCGACAGGGTGCACGACTCGACGTGGCGCAGCTCGCCGAGGGTGGCACGGTGTCGTTCGGCGACGTCGCGGACCTTGCGGGTCGCGCGGTGGCTCGACGGCGAGAGGTGGGGCATCGGCGGGGCTCTCCGAGGGCTCGTGCGGGGCGGGGTCGTGCTGCGGTCCCGCAGCCGCGCCGATGCTATCCGAGAGGGAGGATTCCCTACCGGGCGTGCCGTTTCGACTGTGCCCGCGCCAGCGGGTGACAATCGACGCATGTCAGCAGCCGGATCCCTTCCCGTCCCCGACCCCGCAGCGTCGTTCGAGGCGCACGTCGAGTGGGCGCGGGCGACGCCGGTCGAGGGGTTCGACCTGACGCCGATCGACGACCGCTGCGTCGAGGACCCGTTGCCCTGGGACTACCTGGTGCTCGCGCGCGAGCTCGTCGGGAGCGGCCGGGGACCGGTCCTGGACCTGGGCACGGGCGGCGGGGAGGCGTTCTCGTCGCTCGCGCCCCTGCCCGAGGGGTCGGCCGCGACGGAGGGCTGGCCCCCGAACGTCCCCGTGGCCCGACGGCGCCTCGAACCCCTGGGCGTGGACGTCCGGCAGGTGGGGAGCAGCAAGGGCGAGGGCCTCATGCTCCCGTTCCTCGACGGCCGGTTCGCCGTCGTCCTGGACCGGCACGAGGAGTTCGAGGCCACGGAGGTGCTGCGCGTCCTCGAACCCGGGGGCGTGTTCATCACGCAGCAGGTCGACAGCCGCGACGGGATCCGGGTCAACACCGCGCTCGGTGCGGACCTGCCGTGGGACCCGGACGACGTGACGATCGAGGGCGTGACGGCCGAGCTGGCCGAGGCCGGGTTCGTGATCGACGTGGCGCGCGAGCACGTGGGGACGCGGCACTTCCACGACCTGAGCTCGCTGCTCTGGTACCTCAAGGTCATCGCGTGGCAGGTCCCGGAGATCGCGAGCCTGTCCCCCGAGGCGGTCGCGAGGTTCGAGGCGCCGCTGAGGGCGCTGCACATGCACTTCGCGGCGGGCAACGAGTTCGTCGACGAGGCTCCCCGCTTCCTCGTGGTGGCGCGCAAGCCGTTCTGAGCCGGGGGCGACGGCGCGCCGCGCCGGCGGTGGAGGTGCGCGGCGCCCGCGGCGACGGACGCGCTCGACCCGGGCTCCGCCGTCGGGCTCGCTGGGCATGAAGAGGCCCGCGGGCTGATGGATCTCTCCACCCGTCGCGCTGGACAAGGGCGCGACACCCGCGGGCTCCGGTGGTTGCTCGGTTCTCGCTGGTCGTGGGTGACCTGACGGTCACCGGTCGGCCGCGGGTTCCTCGCAAGGTCCGTCGTTCGATGGCACGACTAGCGTGCAACCACCTCATGTGTCCGAAGATTCTTCACTTCGTGGACCACCTCCTTTCCCATGTGCCGACGACGCTACGCCTGGCCCACGACGGCTGCCAAGGGTATTTCTCCCACGGCTCAGCGGGCCGTCGCGTCGGGCTCGGGAGCCGGCGCCGCGGACGTGCCCGGCCTCGGTCCACCCTGGTCGACGCCCTCGCGCCGGGAGGCCGCGACGACCCGCAACGAGCACAGCAGACCCAGGAGCAGGAAGCCCCCCGCGACGTACAGCGAGATGCGGGTGCCGTCGCTGAAACCGTCGGACAGCGCGTCGACGACCTCGGGCGTCTTCTCGCCGAACTGGCTCGTGGTGCCCTCGGCGCGCAGCTGCGGGATGGTCCCGCCCGCGGACTGCTGGGTCGCGTCCGCGACCTGCGTCGCGACCGTCGGCGGGACGCCGTCGACCTTCTCGAGCGCGGGCGGGACCGCGGTCGAGAGGCCGATCGCGAGCGCGGCACCGATGAACGCCGTGCCCAGCGCCGAGCCGAGCTGGCGCGCCGTGGACTGCGTCGCGGACGCCTGGCCGGACTCCTCCTCGGGGACGTCGACGAGCGTCGTGCCCGTGAGCTGCGCGGACGCGAGCCCCAGGCCCAGGCCGTAGATCACGAGCAGGGCCGCGATGAGCCACGACGACACGGTCGGCGTCACGACGAGCGCGACCGCGAGCACCCCGACGACCTCGAGCACGAGGCCCAGGACGATCGTGCGCGGCGACCCGATCGCGGCCGCGAGGTGCCGCGCCATGGCCCCCGACACGAACGCCCCGGCAGCCATGGTCGCGAGGACCACGCCCGCGCCCAGGCTCGTCAGTCCCAGGATGTTCACGAGGTAGAGCGGCAGCACGAAGATCAGGCCGAACTCGCCGATCGCGACGAGCATCGCGGTGAGGTTGCCCCAGCGGAACGTCGCGACGCGGAAGAGCGTGAGGTCGAGCAGGGCCGAGCGCGCGATCCGCGCGCGGTGCCGCTCCCAGAACGCGAACAGGACGAGGAAGAGCACGCCGATCGCCCCGATCACGGGCACGGGCGAGACGGGGGCGTCGGTCCCCCAGACCGCCCCGAAGAGCTTGAGCTCCGCCTTGGGCGTCCACCAGCCGAGGGACTGCCCCTCGATGAGCGCGAACACGACCGCGCCGAACCCGAGCGCGCTCGTCAGCAGGCCGACGACGTCGAGCCCCGGCACCGTGATGTGCGCCCGGGTCTCGGGGACCACGAGGATCGCCCCGATGATGACCGCGATCCCGATCGGGATGTTGACGAGGAAGATCCACGGCCACGTGAACGACGTCGTGAGCCAACCACCGAGGAGCGGCCCGACCGCGGCCATGCCCGAGATCACCGCACCCCAGATGCCGAACGCGACCGCCCGGTCCTTGCCGCGGAACGTCGCGTTGACGGTCGACAGGGTCGCGGGGAGGACGAACGCGCCGCCGACCCCCTGGATCAGGCGCGCGACGATGAGGGTCCCGGCGTCGTCGGCCTGGGAGGCCAGGATGCTGCCGCCGAGGAAGACCACGACGCCCACGAGGAGCAGGTTGCGTCGCCCGAGCCGGTCGCCCAGGCGGCCCGCGGTCAGCAGCAGCGCCGCGAACACGACCGAGTAGGACGCGTTGACCCACTGCGCGTCGTTGAGGTCGAGGTGCAGGTCCTCGATGATCGTCGGGAGCGCGACGCCGACGATCGTCCCGTCGAGCACGATCATCGACAGCGCGGTCGCCAGGACGAACAGCCCCGCCCAGCGGTGGTCGCTCTTCGCCGCCGTGGTCGGCGACCCTCCCGGTGCGGCGGGCGCCGTGCCCGACTCGTCCGACTGCGCGCTCATGGACGCTCCTTCGAGTAGGGGGCGATGCGGTGCCCCCCTGGGGGGTGGGGTCAGGCCGGGAGGAGGTGGTCCCACTCCTCGGGGTAGTCGTCGAGCCACGACGCGAGGGACTGGGCGGGCCGCCCGGCGAAGCGCTCGACGACGTCGCTCACCACGGCCAGGTCGCCCGCGGCGATCGCGGTGTAGGACGAGACCCAGCCGTCGACCGCGAACGGCGGCGCGGCGTAGACGGCCCGGGACGCGTACGCCTCCTCGACGGTCTCCGGGTGGTAGGTGATGCTCCGGCCCGTGACCTGGGACAGCAGCGCGGCGACCTCGGTGAGCGTCAGCGCCTCGGGACCCGTGAGGTCGTAGGCCTTGCCGTCGTGCTGCGCGGGGCGCTCGTCGAGGAGGATCGCGGTCGCGACGTCGGCGATGTCGTCGTGCGAGACCGAGGACAGGCGCCCGTCGCCCCCGGGGCCGCGGATCACGCCGTCGTCCCCGACCATGTGCACCAGACCCTGGTGGTACAGGTTGTCGCGCAGGAACGTGTGCTTGAGGCCCGTGCCCTTGATGTACTCCTCGGTGTGCCAGTGGTCGCGCGCGAACGTGAACGTGGCCTCCGGGGCCGCGCCGAGGAACGACACGTAGACGATGCGCTCGACCCCGGCGGCCACGGCCGCGTCGACGGCTGCCCGGTGCTCCTCGACCCGGTTCGGGGCCTCACGGGCCGAGACCAGGAAGACCGAGCTCGCGCCCTGGAAGGCACGGACCATGTTCGGGGTGTCGTTGTAGCCGGCCGCGACGGCGACCTCGGACTCGGGCAGCGGCTCGCCGTCGAGCAGGCGGGGTGCGCGCGTCGTGTCGCGCACGACGAGGCGCTGCCGCGCGCCCTCGGCGGCCAGCCGCAGCGCGAGCTTGGAGCCCAGCCGTCCGCTCGCCCCGGTCACGGCGACGAGCCCCGAGTCGGTCCTGATGGTCATGCGTCCACGGTAGGCCGGGCGGAGGGGAACCGCCTGGGGGCGGTCCGCGTCCGCCCCGTCGCGGCCTGCGGGAACGGCGGCTCCGGCACACTGGAGGCGTGACGACACCGACCCCCCACGACGCCCCCCGCACCGCGACCCCCGACCCCTCGCAGCGGCCCTACCGCGTGATGACGGTCTGCACGGGCAACATCTGTCGTTCCCCCATGGCCGAGATCGTGCTGCGCGACCGCTTCGAGGCTGCGGGCCTCGGCGGGCGGGTCGTGGTGGACTCGACGGGCATCAGCTCGGAGGAGCACGGCAACCCCGTGGACAGTCGCGCGCGGCGCGTCCTGGCCGAGCACGGGTACGACACGGGCGAGGGGCACCACGCCCGGCAGGTCCGCCCGAGCGACGTGGTCTCGCGCGACCTCGTGCTCCCCATGACGTCGCAGCACGCCCGTGCGCTGCGGCGCCTGCACGGCGACGGGAACGTGCGCATGTACCGGTCGTTCGACCCGGCGGCGACCGTCGTCCCGCCCGAGCGGGTCGAGCGCGACGAGCACCTGCTCGACATCGACGACCCCTGGTACGGCGGCATGCAGGACTTCGAGGACTGCCTGGCGCAGGTCGAGGCCGCGGCCGACGGGATCGTCGAGCACGTGCGTCAGGAGCTGGCCAGGCGTCAGGCCTGAGCGCGCGCGCCCGACCTGCCGAACCACCCGCGCACGGCGTCGCGCACCGCCCTGGCGGTGCGTCCGACCCACCCGCCCGTCCGGCCGTCCGGCGTCGGGTCCTCCTCGGGCGTGGGGGGACGCTCGGGCACGTAGCCCCGCACCCACGTCGCGATGTCGTCGTACGCCACGGCCCGCACCGGCGGGGCCGAGAGGACGACGTCGTGCAGCGCCCCGTCGATCCGCACGAGCGTGACCTGGCTGCCCAGGTCGGTCGAGCGGCGCGCGATCCCGACGACGTCGAGCGCGGTGTCGCTGCGCATCATCTCGGGCGACCACGTGGGCAGCAGGGTGCTGCGCGCCGAGAGCAGCACGAGCACGGGGACCGTGATCCCGAGGCCGCGCTCGACCGTCCCCTGCCCGCGCAGGATCGCGGTCAGCCAGGCCGGGTGCGTCGGGAAGCCGCGCACGGGGCGCCACGCGAGGTCGTAGTCCCACTCGCCGTCGAGCGTGCGGGACACCGAGCGCGTGTAGAAGCCGAGGTCGACCTGGGGCAGCGGCGCTCGCGGGTCGAGGCGCGCCTGGAGCTCGAGCGCGGGCGCGAGGACCTTGCGCCCGATCCCCCGGGCCTGGAACTCGAGCCACGGGCTGTTGAGCACGAGCGCGGCGACGCGGTCCTGGTGGCGCGCGGTCCACAGGCTCATGGTCAGGCCTCCCGTCGAGTGCGCCATGAGGACCAGGCTGCGCTCGTGCTTGGGGCGGTCCGCGGTCAGGATGCCGTGGCCCATGGTGGTGAGCGCGGCCTCGATGTCCTCGTCGTACGTCGCGAGGTCGGTCACGAAGCCGGGGGTCTGCCCCGGGCGGAGGCTCCGCCCGTACTTGCGCAGGTCGAGCGCGAAGAAGCGTGCGCCGCGCGCCTCCCAGAAGTCCGCGAGCTCGGTCTGGAAGAAGTAGTCGGACCACCCGTGCACGTACAGGACGTCGATCCCGCGGTCGGCGACCAGCGGGTCGCGGGACTCCCGGGCGTCGGCCGCGGAGCCGCCGCCCGCCCGACGGCGTCGCACGAGCGTCGCGACCACCTCGCCCTCGTCGTCGGGCGTGAGGGGCAGGGTCAGCTGCTCGAACCCGTCGAGCACGTCCGGCTGCCACCTCGGGGTCTCGGCGGGTCGGGCGGTGGGTTCGGGCATGTCCCGAGGGTAGGAGCCGGGGTGCGGGGGCGCGCGGTGGGAGGGGTGAGTCAGGCCCCGTCGTCGTCCCGCCGTGCCCGACGGCGCCACCACCGTCGGGTCCCCGTCGCGCCCTGGGGGCGGCTCGCGCGGGGCGAGCGGTCCCTGGTGGTGCGGGACGCCGTCGGGCCGGGTGCGACGCCGGGCGCGCGACGCTCGCGCCACAGCTCCACCTCCTCCTCGACGTCGCGCAGCGGAGTGACCACCGGAGGCCCGCCCAGGAGCTGGCGTCGTGCGTCGACGACGCGGGCGTTGAACTCCTGGACGACCTCGCGCACCGAGTCCTCGGAGAACTGGCGGTCGAGCTGGTCGCGCAGGCGGGCGTCGTCGGCCCGGAGCTGGGCCGGCGGCAGGACGCCCGTGATCTGCTCGCGCTCGACGAGGTTCTTGAGCCACCAGTCGGGGTCGTGGTGCGAACCCAGCCCGGGGATGGGCTTGCCCGCGAGCGGCAGGTCGTCGAACTCGCCGCGGGCCATGGCCTGGCGCACGAGCTCGTCGACCCACTGGCCGCGGTTCTCGAGCGGCAGTCGGGGTCCCGCGGTCCGCGGGGGCTCCGTCGCCTCGTCCTCGGAACCGTCCTCCTGGGTGACCTCCGCCGCCTCGCGCGCCGCCTCGCGGTCGACGCGGTACTGCGCTGCCCGGCGCACCGGGTCGTCCTCGCTCATGGGTGCCTCCCTGCGGCCGTCTCGCGAGCGTGCTGGTCCCATCCTTCCTGGTCCTCCCGCTCGCGGAGAAGAGGCTCGACCACGGAGACTGGCACCCGACGAGACCGGCACGGGGGCGCCCCGTGCGATCGAGGTTGTACGCTGGGCCGCCGCGCTCGGACAGGCGGTGTGCTCGTGCCCGGTGATGAAGCCGCCGGGACAGGCCCGGCAGCGTGCTGCCGTGAACGGCCCGCATCTGCGGGAGGTGGAGCTGCAATGACACAGAGCACTGACGAAGGACTGCTCGGACCGGCCGAGGCGATCGACCTCGAGAACTGCGCCCGGGAACCCATCCACATCCCGGGCCGGATCCAACCGCGCGGTGTCCTGCTGGTGGTCCGCGAGAGCGACGGCCGGGTGGTGCAGTGCTCCACGAACGTGAGCGACGTCGTCGGGCTCGCGCCGCTGGACGTGATCGGTGCCGGGCTGGGCGAGGTCCTCGGCCCCCAGGACGGCACCAGGCTGCTCGACCATGCCGCGCGGCACCAGGACCTGGCCCCCCACAACCCGGTCGAGATCCGCACGGGGCACGGGCGCACGGTCGAGACCGACGCGATCCTGCACCGCCCGCCGCTCCCGGACGGCGCCGAGCCTGTCGTCGTGATCGAGCTCGAGCAGGCCGTCGTGCGGCCACTGAGCTTCCCCAACACCTACCAGGCCGTGCGCACGGCGCTCGCGGACCTCGACCGGGCGTCGACGCTCGACGCGCTCTTCACGACGGCGGCCGAGCACGTGCGCCGCCTGACGGGCTTCGACCGCGTGATGATCTACCGGTTCGACGCCGACCACAACGGCGAGGTCGTCGCCGAGGCCAAGCGCGAGGACCTCAACTCGTTCTACGGGCTGCACTACCCCGCGACCGACATCCCCCGCCAGGCCCGGGCGCTGTACGAGAAGAACTGGATCCGGCTGATCGACGACGTGGACTACGTCCCGAGCGACGTCGTCCCCACGGACCTCCCGACGACGGGCGAGCCGCTCGACCTCACGTACTCGACCCTGCGCAGCGTCTCGCCCATCCATCTCGAGTACCTGCGGAACATGGGCGTGGGCGCCTCGATGTCGATCTCGCTGCTGCGCGACGGGAGGCTGTGGGGCCTCATCGCGTGCCACCACTACTCCGGCCCGCACCATCCGTCGTACGCCGTGCGTGCCGCGGCGGAGTTCCTGGGGTCGGCGCTCTCGGTGCTGCTCGTGGCGCAGAGCGAGGAGGACCGGCTCGTCGCGTCGCGGGCCTCGTCACGGTTGCTCGCCGGGCTCGTCGCCGACAGCCGCGACGAGGACACCTCGCTCGTCGAGGCCATGACGGCCGACGGGCGTCTCCTCGACCTCGTGGACGCCGACGGCGTCGTCGTGCTCGCCGAGGGGCGTTCGGCGTCGCTCGGACGGGTTCCCGACGAGGAGGGCGTCGCGCTGCTCGTCGGGTGGCTCACGGGCCGGCTCGCCGAGACCGCCGACGAGGTGGTGGCAGTCGACTCGCTGCGCGTCGCGGCCCCCGAGATCGCCGACCTGCTGCCCGACGTCGCGGGCGTCCTGGGCGTGCTCCTGAGCGACGGGCAGGCCGTGGTCTGGCTCCGGGACGAGGTGCTGCGCAGCGTCGACTGGGGCGGCGACCCCCACAACAAGGCCATCGCGCTGAGCGAGGGCGACACGGTCCGGCTCAGCCCCCGCAGGTCGTTCGACCGGTGGCGCGAGGTCGTCAGCGGTCACAGCGAACCGTGGGCCGAGGACGCGGTCGAGAGCGCGGGCGCCCTGCGCAGCCACCTGGTCGAGGCGCTCTACCTCCGTGGACGACGGGACGTGCGGGCCGCGGAGGCGCTCCAGCGCAGCCTGCTCCCCGCGACGCTGCCCGACGTGCCGGGCTGGGACGTGACCGCGCGCTACGAGCCGGCCGGCGGCGGGTTCGTCGGCGGGGACTGGTACGACGCGTTGCTGCTGCCCTCGGGGGCGCTCGCGCTCGTCGTCGGCGACGTCACGGGCCACGGGCTCCAGGCCGCCGCCTCGATGGGGCAGATCCGCAACACGCTGCGCGCAGCGCTCGTGCGCGCAGGGACCGCGCAAGGGGCCGTCGAGCAGCTCGCCGAGACGGTGCAGTGGACCATGCCCGGGCAGATCGCGACGCTCGTGGTCGCGGTCGTGGACCTCGAGACCGGCACGGTCGAGTACGTCACGGCCGGGCACCCGCCGCCCTTCTTCCTGGTCCCGGGCGAGGGCGTCGTCTGGGGGAGGCTGCTGGGCAGCCCGCCGCTCGGGCTGCCGAGCCAGGGCGTCGTCGCCGGGACCACCACGATCGGACCCGGAGGTGCGCTCGTGCTCTACAGCGACGGGCTCTTCGAACGTCGCGACGAGTCCCTCAAGGCCGGGCTGCGGCGGCTCGCGGGGACGTTCGCCGAGCACGTGGGCGACGTCGACGCGGTGCTGCGCTCGACCCGGGACCCCGAGTCCGAGGACGACGCGACCCTGCTGGTGCTTCGCCGTCGGGCCCGGGACGCGCGCGGCTGACGCACGCCTCGCGCGCCGGCTGCGCCTAGCGTGCCGGCTGCGCCGACCGTGCCCCCGAGGGCACGGTCGCTCCGCCGGTCAGGGCGCCGCCCCGGCCGGCACGGCCGGCGACGCGGCGTCCCGTGCTGCGCCGAGGCGCGCCCAGACGTGCTTGCCCTCGGCGACGAACCAGCCCACGTCGAGCGCGAGCCGCTGCGCCAGGACGAGCCCGAACCCGCCGTCGCCCGGGAGCCGCGGGGCGGCCACCACGGGGGCCCGGCTCGTGTCCTGGTCGATCACGTCGACGATGTACTCCTCGCCGTCGGTGAGGAGCTGGACGGTCGTCGGCGGACGTCCGTGGCGCAGCGCGTTCGTGGCGAGCTCGCTCGCGACCAGGACGATCTTCTCCGAGACCTCGGCCATCGCACCGTCGGGGGCCAGCGGACGCCCTGTCAGCTCCTGGTGCAGCGACGTGCGCAGGATCGAGAGCTCGTCGAGCGAGTCGAGCTGCCAGACGCGGACCACGTGGAAGGTCTCGGGCGGACGGGACGAGGGGATCGTGATGTCCATGGGCGTTCCTCCGTGGGTTCACAGCGTGCGTGCGTTCGTGCGTGGTGTGCGGGTGCGACGCCGTGGCCGGGGGTGGTGGCCCGTGGCGTCGGGACGGTCAGTCGACGAGAGTGAACTGCGAGATGACGCCGCTGATCTCCAGCAGGTCCCGGATGCGATCCGGTACGCCGACCAGGACGGGAGGTTCGCCACCTCCGAGCACCGAGAGGTACAGCAGGCGCAGACCCCCCGAGTCCATGAAGGTGACCTCGGTCAGGTCGATCGTGACGGGACCCTCCGCGCGCTGGACCGAGCGGGCGAGGTCGCCCTCGGAGCGGTCCTGGACCGCGGCGTCGACCTCTCCCCACATGGTCCACCGAGGACCGGAGTCGTCGATACGGACACCGCCTTGCATCGTCTGATCGGGCACTGATCGCCTCTCGCTCGTCTCGTGCGGCCGTGTCACCCGCCGCGCGACGGACGGGGACCCGTGCCAGGTTACGGAACTCCGGGCCGAGGTTCCTCCCGGGACACGTCTCGTCACGGGACCTGCACACCGCGGGAGGCGTCGTCAGGCGCGTGATCCCGGGCATGATGGCCTCATGAAGGTCTCGCGCAGGTCGCACGTCCCACCGTTCGCCGTCATGGAGGTGCTCGCCGCGGCCAACGCGCGCCGCGACGCGGGCGAGTCCGTCCTCAACCTGTGCGCCGGGGAGCCCGCGACGGGGGCCTCGGACGTGGTGCGACGCCGCGCGATCGACCTCCTCGAGTCGGGAGACCTGGGCTACACCGAGGCCATGGGCGTGCCCGCGCTGCGCCAGGCCATCGCCGACCACTACGAGCGGACGTACGGCGTGGTCGTCGACCCGGCGCGGGTCGCGGTGACGACCGGGTCGTCGGGCGGTTTCATGCTCGCGTTCCTCGCGGCGTTCGACGCCGGGGACCGCGTCGCGCTCGCCCGGCCCGGGTACCCCGCCTACCGGAACATCCTCGCGGCCCTGGGGTGCGAGGTCGTCGAGCTCGACTGCGGCCCCGAGACCCGCTACCAGCCCACGGTCTCCCAGCTCATGGAGGCCTACTACGAGGGCGGGCTCGACGGGCTCGTGATCGCGAGCCCGGCCAACCCGACGGGGACCATGATCCCGCCGACCGAGCTGGCGGCGCTCTCGGCGTGGTGCACCGACCACGACGTCCGTCTCGTCAGCGACGAGATCTACCACGGCATCGTCTACGCCGACCCGGCCTCACCGGCCGGGGAGACCGCGACCGCGGCGCAGTACCTCGACGACGGTGCGGTCGTCGTCAACTCCTTCTCGAAGTACTGGGCCATGACGGGCTGGCGGCTCGGGTGGCTGCTGCTGCCCGAGGACCTCGTGGGCGCGGTCGACGCGCTCGCGGGCAACATCGCGCTCAGCCCGCCCGCGCTCGCCCAGCACGCGGGTGTCGCGGCGTTCTCGCCCGAGGGGTACGCGGCCGCGGCGGAGAACGTCGCCCGGTACGCGGGCTCGCGTGCGCTCGTGCTGGACCGGCTCGACGACCTGGGCTGGGACCCGGTCGCCCCTGCCGACGGTGCGTTCTACGTGTACGCGAACGTCGCGGCGTCGGGGCTCGACTCGGTCACGTGGTGCGAGCGGCTGCTCGCCGACACGGGGGTCGCGCTCACGCCCGGCACGGACTTCGACGGTGTGCGCGGGGGCGAGTGGGTGCGGCTGTCGTTCGCGGCCGCGCCCGAGGTCGTGGCCGAGGCGGTCGACCGGATCGTGGCGTGGCGCGCGGCGGGGTACCGGCGGGTGTGACTCCCGTGCGCCGCAGAGCGGTCTGAGCCGTCACCGCCGAGCTGTCAGAGGTGGCCCGGGGTATCGCCCGGTTCAGCTCTGACAACCAGGCCGTGGCAGGGACCGGGAGTTCAGGGGCCCGACGAGTTGTCAGAGGTGGCCCGGGGTATGGACCGGCCACGTTCTGACAACCAGGCCGTGGGAGGAACCGAGGAACCCTCAGGCCGCCAGGTCGACCGCGCGCACCTGGGTCGCGGGCACCTCGAGAGGCACGACGACCGCCTGGGCCGCGCGACGCCGTCGGGCCTTGACGAGCACCACGATGGCCTGTCCGCCGATCACGATCCACACCACGTTCGCGACCGCCGACGGCCACACGCCGTTGACCGCGGCGACCAGGCACATGAGCCCGGCACCGACGAAGTTCGTGAGCTGGAACCTCAGCGAGTCCCCCGACCAGCGGCCACGCGTGACCATCGCGTACGCGGTGACCGCGGCGATCGCACCGACCCATCCGAGCGGGGTCACGACCATGTCGACGAGGGAGGGGGAAGCGGACATGGCGGTCTCCGGGCAGGGGTCACGAAGGGATCGGGGAGGGGGGACCTGGTGGGAGCTGCGACGCTGCAGCGGCCAGGGGGATCGTGGGCGCCAGCCCCTTTTGAGGAGGACCGGCCGGCGCCACGTCACAAGTGTGACCCCCAAAATCATTCAGCACAATTGAAGAACTCTGACGTGGCCGTTTAGTATCTCTACATGGCCACGGACCCACGAAGACTTGGTTTCCTGCTTGCCGTGCACCGGGCCGGAGGCGTCCTGGCGGCGGCCGACCTGCTCCACGTGACGCCCTCTGCCGTGTCTCAGCAAATAGCACGTCTGGAGGCCGAGGAAGGCATCCAGGTCCTCGACCGCGGGCCCCGCGGCGTAACCCTCACGCCCGCGGGTCGCATCCTCGCGGACGCGGCCGAGCGCATCGAGGCGGAGATGGTCGAGGCCCGCAAGGCCATCGTCGCGATGAGCGAGGAGATGACGGGCACGGTGACGGTCGGCTCGTTCCAGACGGCCATCCGCGCGGTCGTCGGCCCGACCTTCGCGTCGCTCGAGTCGCGCTACCCGGGAGTCGAGCTCGACGTCCAGGAGGTCGAGCCCGCCGACGCGCTCCGGCTGCTGCGCACGGGCGACCTGGACGTGGTCCTGCTCGAACGTGACGAGGATGCCGACTCCCCCGCGCCGCGCGGTATGCGCGAGGTCCCGCTGCTCGACGAGCCGTGGCGCGTCGTGGTCCCCGCGACGTTCCCCACGCCCGCGCGGCTCGACGACGTGCGCGACGCCGTCTGGCTGGGTCCCGAGCCCACGACGGCCGCGGCCCGCGCCCTGCGGCGCCTGTCGCGCACGCTCGGCACGACGCTGCGTACGCGCCACTCGTACTACGACTTCGACGTGGCTCTCGCGCTCGTCGCGGCCGGGCAGGGCGTCGCGATGCTCCCGGCGCTCGCGGTCCAGGGAGAGATGCCCGACGGCGTCACGGTCGTCCCGCTGCCGGGGCTGGGTTCGCGGCGGCTCGTCGCGCGCCACCGGGCGACCCGGCACGAGCCGCGCCCCGTCGTGAACGCGGTCATCGACGAGATGGTCGCGTGCGCCTCGGCGATCGAGCTGGGCTGAGGCACGGCGCTACCGCACCGCACATCACCTCACCGCACAGCCACCGCGAGCTCTCCGTCGTCCAGGACCGTCAGCTCGTCGAGCAGGCGCGTGAGGGTGCTGACCGACCGGTCCCACCTGCTCGACCGCGGGTCGACGGGGGTGTCCGCCCCGGCCGGGACGGCGTCGGGCTCGGCGAGGTGCCGCGGGACGTAGGTGCTGGTCGACTGCTGGGCCTGAGTACTGCTGTCCATACCGGGTGATTCCCCCTCGGGGCGCTCGCGACGATCCCCGTCGCACGCGCACGACGAGGTGAGCACCTCATCCTTCCCGGCGGACCTGCGCGGCCGAGGAGGCGCGCCCCGTGGCCGTGCGCGGGTCAGTGGGGAGAGTCGTGGAGATCGTGTGGGAAACGGTCGGCGCGCGCGGTCGGGCTTCGTCTCCTACCGTTCTCCTGTGCGCCTCTCGCGAAGCACGTCCGCCCTCCTCGCTGCGGCTCTGGCCGTGCTGCTCGGGCTCCCCCTCGCTCTGCTCGCTGCTGCCCCGGCGGGAGCCGCGACCACGGCCGGCTGGGCCGCCTGGGACCCGCTCACGGGCAGCGGGGGGAGCTTCACGAGCACGATGCGCCTGCCTGCCGGAGGGTTCCCCGCCGCAGCCGTCACGAGCGACTCGCGGGCCGGTCAGGTGGGTGTCCAGTCGGGTGCGAGCTCGTGGCTCAGCGCGACGACGCCCGTGGGGGCGAAGTACGGCTCGAGCCAGGGTCAGCCGTACCTGAACCTCCGGCCGCGTGCCGACTCGCCGACCGCGCCGTCGACCACGACGTACACGTTCGAGCGCCCGACCCCGGCGAGCGGGTGGACGTTCGTGCTGGGCGACATCGACGCCGACCAGGTCACGATCACGGCTCGAGGCACGGGGGGCCGGCTCCTCACGGGTGCCGAGCTGGGCTTCCGGAGCAGCTTCAACTACTGCGCCGTGACGCCGAGCCCGTCGTGCACGGGCACCGACGTGCCCACGTGGGACCCCGCCACAGGGGTGCTCGTCGGGAACGCGACGGCGAGCGACACGTCCGGCGCGTCGGCCTGGTTCGAGCCGACCGTGCCCGTCACGTCGCTCACGTTCGAGTTCCTGCGGAGGTCCGGCTTCCCGGTCTACCAGACCTGGTTCGCGTCGCTGGCTCGCGACGTGTCGGGGACGGTCACCCTGGAGGGCGTCGGCCCGCTGACCGGTGCCACGCTCACGCTCCTCTCCCCCGACGGTGCCCGGCTCGCGACGACGACCTCGGGCGACGACGGGACCTATTCGTTCCTCGGCTTCACCGCGGCCGACGGCTACACCGTCGAGGCGACCCCGCCGCCTGACCCGGACGGGCCGGGGCTGATCGTCGAGGGACCCTTCCGGCTCCCCGCGGACCTCGCCGACACGGACGCGACGGGCGTGGACTTCCTCGTCCGAGAGATCGTGCCCGTCCCCGTGAGCGGCACGGTCCGCACCGAGGAGGGGATCCCGGTGCCTGGCGCGACCGTCACGATCGACGTCCCGGGCGGTTCGCCGCTCACGACCACGACGGACTCGCAGGGCGCCTACCTGATCGACGACGTGCCCGCCGGGCCGCACACGATCACGCTCGCGCTCCCCGAGGGTTTCCCCGTGACTCCCCCGCCCCTCACGATCGACGTCCCCCCGGGCTCGGAGGTGCCGATCACGGACCAGGACTTCGTCGTTCCCACCTTCCCGTCCCTCACCGGGACCGTGACAGCGGGCGGCACCGGTGTGCCGGGGGCCGTCGTGACCTTCACGGGTCCGGGCGGCGCGACGGGCAGCGCCGTCACGGGCGCGGACGGCACCTACCGGTTCGATCAGCTCCCCACGGGCCCCTACACGGTCTCGGTCGCTCCCCCGGCGGGGTTCACGGTCGACGGGACGGGCGCTCGCGCCGTGACCGTCGGGTCCGACGACGTGACCGGCGTCGACTTCGCGCTCGCGCGCCCCGGTGCGATCGGTGGCACGGTCACCGACGACCAGGGGGCGCCCGTCCCCGGTGCCGAGGTGCTCGTGAGCGGTCCCGACGGCGACGTCCCGCTGACGACCGACGACGCCGGGACCTACTTCGTCGACGGCCTGCCGCCGGGGGACTACACGATCGCGCTGACCGTGCCCGAGGGCTACACGGCCGGCGGGCCGGTCGAGAGCGCCGTGACGCTCACGAGCGCGGGCGAGTCCCGGCTCGACCAGGACTTCGCGGTCACCCCGGTCGACGCACCCGTCGACCCGCCCGTCACACCGCCCGTCGACCCGGGCGGTCCGCCCGGCGGGGGCACCGTGCCCGACGACGGACCCTCCACCCCGCGTCCGGCACCTGCGCACCTCGCGGCCACGGGCCTCGACGTGGGCGCCCTGCTCGCGGTCGGGCTCGCCCTGACGGCCACCGGAGTCCTGGTGGCGGCGGGCGGGCGGACGCTGCGCCGTCGGGCGTGAGGGCCGCGCCCTCCCGGTGCCGCACTGCGGACAAAACGCCTGCGACGTAGCCTGCTCGGATGGACGTTGCAGTGCTCGGCGCGACCGGGGACGTCGGGCGGCAGGTGTGCACGCAGCTCGTCGAGCGGCGCATCCTGCCCACGACCTCCCGCCTCCAGCTCGTCGGACGCCCCGACGGGGCGTCGGGCCGCGCTGTCCACGGCCTGCGGGCGGACCTCGTGGACGCCTACGACGAGCACGCACCCCTGATCGACGTGGCCCACTCCCCCGACGACGTCGTGGCCGACGTGATCGTCGTCGCCGCGGGCGCCACGTCCCCCGCACGGGCGGGAGCCTCGCTCGACCGGACCCGCCTCGCGCTCGGCAACCGCGAGGTCTTCGCCGGGTACGCCGACGCGATCGCCCGGCACGGCTCGGGGCACGAGGTCGTGATCGTCGTGTCGAACCCCGTCGAGGTGGGCGTCGCGGTCATGGCCCGGACCCTCGGCGCGCACCGTGTGGTCGGGATGGGCGCGTGGCTCGACACGCTGCGCTTCCGGCGCGAGATCGCCGCTGAGCTGGGCGTGCGGCGGCACCGCGTGGGCGGCTTCGTCGCGGGGCAGCACGGCGAGGACGCCGTCCCGCTGTGGTCGACCGTCCGCATCAGCGGGCAGGACCCGGCCGAGCGCGAACGCACCCTGCGCCACCTGCGCCGCGGCCGGACGCTCGACGGCTTCCCGCGCGAGGTCGCCGCGGCCCAGGCCGAGCTCGTCGAGGTCGCGGCGGTCGACGTCGGGGCGGCCTACCGGCTCGTCGACACGTGGCCCGCGGACCTGCGGCTCGTCGCCCGCCCGTGGATGACGCACCAGAGCGGTGCCAAGACCGCGACCGCGACGGCTGCCGCGACGGCCGACCTGGTCGAGGTCGTGCTCGACGGGCGCGAGACCGTCGTCGCGGGCCAGGTCGCCCTCGACGGCGAGGTGTCGCTCGCGGGCGAGCCCGTGCGGGGCGTCCTGGGGGTACCGCTCGTGCTGGGCCCCGAGGGCTGGACGCGCGTCCTCCTGGACCCCCTGCCCGACGACGAGTCGCGCCGCCTGCACGGAGCGGCGGCGGCCGTGGGGGCGTCCTTGCGGTCGGCGGGGATCGAGGACGCGTCGCGGGGCGGGGAGCCCGGGGAGGCCGGGCGCGCTGGTCGCGCGGGCGGCGCCGCGGACCCTGAGGGTGCCGGGAACACGGAGGACGCTGCGGGTGTCGGAGGCGACCGGGAGGACACCGGCACCCTGGACGGCTCCCCCGCGACCGAGCCCTCGTGGGCCGCCCAGGTCCGAGGACTGCACCGGCCAGGGACGCTCACGGCTCTCGCCGGCGTGTTCTCGACGCGTGGCGTGAGCTTCGACTCGCTCACGACGGGAGCCGTCGACGGCGACGGTGACGCCGGGACCATCCACGTGACCTTCCGGGCGACCCCGCGACGGGCGAGGGCGCTCGAGCGCGCGGTGACCCGGCTCGCGACGGTGCGCTCCGTCGTCGTGCAGGAGACCACCGACCGACCGGCCTCGCCGCACGCCCACGCCGACCGCTAGGCTGGGACCCGCACGACCACAACCACATACTGCTGCTCGAACCACTGCGGGAGAGCCCGGCCACCTCAGGGTGAGGTCGGCGCCGAAGGAGCAACTCCTCCCCGAGAAACTCTCAGGCCGACGTACCGCGGTGGCGAGGCAACTCTGGAAAGCGGTGACTCCACCTCCCCTCTCGGGTGGGAGAGTCCCCTACCGACGGTGCAAGCCGGCGCGCCCCGGGTCCGCGAGGACCATGGCGGACCGGCAAAACTCTCAGGTCGACGCTGCGCGTCCGATGACAGAGCGGGGAGGAACGGGTGGGCTCCCGAGCCCGCCGCCGTCTTCCTCGCCGACCCCCGGAGACCTCCGTGACCCAGCAGTCCAGCGACGCGTTCGACCGCGCGCACTTCCCGTTCCGCCACATCGGCCCCCGACCGGTCGCTGCTGGCTCGAGCGACGTCCCCACGGGCGAGGTCGCGGTGATGCTCGCAGAGCTCGGCTACGACTCGCTCGACGCGCTGGTCGACGCCGCGGTCCCGGACTCCATCCGCACCGACCGCCCGCTCGACCTGCCGGCCGCGCGCACCGAGTCCGAGGTCCTCGCGGACCTGCGGGCCATCGCCGCGAAGAACGTCGTCAAGACGCAGATGATCGGGCTCGGCTACTACGGGACCATCACTCCCCCGGTGATCCGCCGCAACGTGCTGGAGTCCCCCGCCTGGTACACGGCCTACACGCCGTACCAGCCCGAGATCTCGCAGGGGCGCCTCGAAGCCCTCCTCAACTTCCAGACCGTGGTCCTGGACCTCACGGGCCTCGAGGTCGCGAACGCGTCGCTGCTCGACGAGGCCACCGCGGTCGCCGAGGCCGTCGCGCTCATGTGGCGCGCGGCCAAGGGCGGGGCCGGCGTCGTGGCGCTCGACGCCGAGCTGTTCCCCCAGACCGTCGCGGTGACGCGTGCACGGGCCGAGTCGGTCGGTCTGCCCGTGGTCGTCGTGGACCTGTCCCAGGGGCTCGCGGCCGGCCTCGCGGCGGCCGGTGCCGCGGACGAGAAGCTCATCGGCGTGGTGCTCCAGCAGAGCGGGGCCTCGGGCGTGGTCCGGGACCTGCGGCCGCTCGTCGCCGAGACCAAGGACCGGGGCGGTCTGGTGACGATCGCCGCCGACCTGCTCGCCCTCACGCTGCTCGTCTCGCCGGGCGAGCTCGGCGCAGACGTCGCGGTGGGCTCGGCCCAGCGCTTCGGCGTCCCGCTCTTCTACGGCGGCCCGCACGCGGCGTTCATGGCGGTCCGCAAGGGGCTCGAGCGCTCGCTCCCGGGTCGTCTGGTCGGCGTCTCGGTCGACGCCGACGGCGACCAGGCCTACCGGCTCGCGCTGCAGACCCGTGAGCAGCACATCCGCCGCGAGAAGGCCACGAGCAACATCTGCACCGCGCAGGCTCTGCTCGCGATCGTCGCGTCGATGTACGCGGTGTACCACGGGCCCGCGGGGCTCCGGGAGATCGCGGAGCGCGTCCACTCGCGCGCTGTGGCGCTCGCCAACGGCCTGCGCGCCGCGGACGTCGAGGTCCGGCACGACGTCTTCTTCGACACGGTCTCGGCCGTGGTCCCGGGCCGCGCGGCGGCTCTCGTCGCCGCTGCCGCCGATGCCGGCATCAACGTGTACAACCCGGACGCAGATCATGTACAGATCGCGTGCGACGAGACGACGACGCCCGACGACGTCCTCGCGCTGGTCGAGGTGTTCGCCACAGGCCAGGACCTCGAGTTCGAGGGCGGCGGCAGTGTGCTGCCGGCCGACGTGCTGCGCACGACCGGCTACCTGACGCACCCGGTCTTCCACCGGCACCGCTCCGAGACCGCGATGCTGCGCTACCTGCGCTCGCTCTCGGACAAGGACCTCGCGCTCGACCGGACCATGATCCCGCTCGGCTCGTGCACCATGAAGCTCAACGCGACCGCGGAGATGGAGGCCATCTCGTGGCCCGAGTTCGCGGACATGCACCCGTTCGTCCCGGCAGAGCAGGCTCTCGGGTACGCCGAGCTGATCGACGGGCTCAAGGCGCAGCTCGCGGAGATCACGGGCTACGCCGGCGTCTCGGTCCAGCCCAACGCCGGGTCGCAGGGCGAGTTCGCGGGCCTTCTCGCGATCCGCGACTACCACCGCTCGCGCGGCGAGGACGGGCGCGACGTGTGCCTCATCCCCGCGTCGGCGCACGGTACGAACGCGGCCTCGGCTGCCCTTGCGGGCATGCGCGTCGTGGTCGTGGCGACGTCCGAGAAGGGCGAGGTCCAGCTCGACGACCTGCGCGCCAAGCTCGAGCAGCACGGCCCCCAGGTCGCGGCGATCATGATCACCTACCCCTCGACGCACGGTGTCTACGAGGAGCACGTGCGCGAGGTGTGCGACCTTGTACATGCCGCTGGTGGTCAGGTGTACATCGATGGGGCGAACCTCAACGCGCTCGTCGGGCTCGCCCGCCCGGGAGAGTTCGGCGGCGACGTCTCGCACCTGAACCTGCACAAGACCTTCTGCATCCCGCACGGCGGAGGCGGCCCCGGCGTCGGGCCCGTCGCGGTGGCCGAGCACCTGGTGCCGTTCCTGCCGGGAGACCCGCTCACGGGCGAGGGGGCCTCGCCCGTCTCGGCCGCTCCGTTCGGCTCGGCGGGCATCCTGCCGATCTCCTACGCGTACGTCGCCCTCATGGGCCCCGACGGGCTCGAGGCCGCGACCAAGACGGCCGTGCTCGCCGCGAACTACCTGGCCAGCCGCCTGACCGAGCACTTCCCCGTGCTCTACACGGGCGAGACGGGCCTGGTCGCGCACGAGTGCATCCTCGACCTGCGCGGCATCACGGCGCAGACCGGAGTCACGGCCGAGGACGTGGCCAAGCGCCTCATGGACTACGGCTTCCACGCCCCGACGTTGTCGTTCCCCGTCGCGGGCACTCTCATGGTCGAGCCGACCGAGAGCGAGGACCTCGCCGAGCTCGACCGGTTCGTCGACGCGATGGTCGCGATCAAGGCCGAGATCGACCAGGTCGCCGCGGGCGCCTGGGGCATCGAGGAGTCCCCGCTGCGCGGGGCGCCCCACACGGCCGCCGCGGTCGTCTCGGACGCGTGGGACAAGCCGTACTCGCGTGAGGTCGCCGCCTACCCGCTGGCCTCGCTGCGCACCGGCAAGTACTGGCCCCCCGTGCGCCGTATCGACGGTGCCCGGGGTGACCGCAACCTCGTGTGCTCCTGCCCCCCGATCGAGTCGTACTCCTGAGGCCGACCGGACCGGCGCGACCCCAGGGTCGCGCCGCTCCGGACGACCCCGGGCCCACCCCGCCCTTCCCCGCCCCGTCGGAGAGCGTGACGCAGAGGTCACGCAGGCTCCGGCTCCCCCGAGAGGATCACCATGACGGAGTCCGAGCAGCACACCCCGGTCGCTGACCGCCTCAGCCCGCTCCACGACGAGCACGTCGCCCTGGGCGCCTCGCTCACGAGCTTCGGCGGCTGGCAGATGCCGCTGCGCTACACGAGCGACCTGGCCGAGCACCGCGCGGTGCGCGAGGCCGCCGGGCTGTTCGACCTGTCCCACATGGGGGAGATCGAGGTCAGCGGGCCGCAGGCTGCTGCAGCCCTGGACCGGGCGCTCGTCGGCAACCTCTCGGCCGTGGCCGTGGGCCGTGCGCGCTACACCATGATCTGCGCCGAGGACGGCTCGGTCCTGGACGACCTGGTCGTCTACCGCCTGGCCGAGGAGACGTTCCTCGTCGTCGCCAACGCCGGGAACGCGCCGTTGGTGACCCAGGAGCTGGTCCGTCGCTGCGCGGGCCTCGACGCGACCGTCACCGACCAGGCCGCCGAGACCGCGCTCATCGCGGTACAGGGCCCGCGCGCCGAGGAGATCGTGACCTCGCTCGTGGCGGCGGAGGATGTACAGGTGGTCAAGGACCTGAAGTACTACGCGTCGCTCACCGCCCAGGTCGCCGGGATCGACGCGCTCGTGGCACGCACCGGCTACACGGGGGAGGACGGCTTCGAGCTGTTCGTCCCGGCCGAGCGCGCGCGTGAGCTGTGGCGGGCCGTTCTCGCGGCGGGGGAGCCCCTGGGGCTGGTCCCGGCAGGCCTCTCGGCCCGCGACTCGCTGCGCCTCGAGGCAGGCATGCCCCTCTACGGCCACGAGCTCGACACCACGACCACGCCCTACGAGGCGGGGCTCGGGCGCGTCGTCAAGCTCGACAAGGTCGACGCCGAGGGCAACCCGCTCGAGTTCGTCGGCCGCGCCGCGCTCGCGTCGCGCAAGGGCGCACAGCCGGCGCGCGTGCTCGTGGGCCTGCGCGGGCTCGGCAAGCGCCCCGCCCGCGCGGGGTACGCCGTCGTGATCCCGGGCAAGGACCCCGACGTGCAGATCGGGTTCGTGACCTCCGGGGCCCCCTCGCCCACGCTCGGGTACCCGATCGCGATGGCCTACGTGACCCCCGAGTTCAGTGCCGAGGGCACCGAGCTCGCGGTCGACGTCCGTGGGCGCGAGGAGCCGGTGGTGATCGTGCCCATGCCGTTCTACCGTCGTCCCCAGGCGTCCTGACCGGATCCCGCGCAGCGCACCGACCTCGTTCGACGGGCCCCCGGGCCCGCCTCTTCCGCACCCGCACCAGCACCAGCACACCAGGAGCTCCCATGGCCGACTTCCCCGGCAACCTGCAGTACACCGCCGAGCACGAGTGGCTCGACGCCTCGACCCCGGCCGTCATCGGCATCACGAGCACCGCGGCCGAGGCCCTCGGCGACATCGTCTACCTCGAGCTCCCCGAGGTCGGGGCGACCGTCACGGCCGGTTCGGTGATCGGCGAGGTCGAGTCGACCAAGTCGGTCTCCGAGCTCTACTCCCCGGTCACCGGCACCGTGGCCGAGGTCAACCAGGCAGCGATCGACGACCCGTCGCTCGTCAACGCGGAGCCCTTCGCGGGGGGCTGGCTCATCAAGGTCGACGTGACCGAGACGGGCCCCGTGCTCACCGCCGAGGAGTACAGCGCGCTCGTCGGCGGCTGACTCACCGCCGTCGGACGACGCGGTGACCGGCGGGCGACTCCCCGCCCGACGTGTCGCCGTGCTCGTTCCTCGCATCCTCGGACGCGCCCCGGAGGGCCGGTCTGCGACCTCGTCGCGGGACCGGCCCTCCGTGCTGTCCGGGGCTCGCTCGGCTTGTGAGGCGGCCCCGGTCGGCACACACTGTGAGACGGGTCACATTTCTTGTCGCAACACGGGGAGGGTGATCTAGGGCACATGGGAGATATCACCTGCGACGGGCAGTCTCGGGAAGATATCGCGCTGACCTGCGGGAATGCACCCTAGCGAGAGTGAGAAGGTGCCGCTCAGCAAGGCGTCCGAGATTGAGGGTGAAAAACCGCGTCATGAATCGCCCGCTGGGCCATCTCTCCCAGTAGCAGCAAGGCACCGGATCGATCCATGACGCGATGGAGAGACTGGTCAGCATCTGGAGGAAGCATGAGCATCATCGAACTGGCCCGGACCGAGTCGCCCGCACCCCAGCTCCCCGCCACGCTCACCCGTCGTGAGCACGTGGTGCTGTCGAACCTCTCCGAGGACATCACCCTGGAGCAGATCGCCACCAAGCTCTTCGTCACGCGCAACACCGTCAAGTCGCAGGTGCGCAGCCTCTACCGCAAGCTCGGCGTCTCGACCCGGGCCGAAGCGGTCGAGTGGGCCAAGGCCGCCGGGATCCGCTGAGCCTCGACGAGGATCAGCATCGAAGCCCGCCGACACGTGTCGGCGGGGCAGCGGGTCCAGCAGGGTCGTGAGGCGCGTCGTCGCGCCGTGTGACCAGCCGGACACGTGCAGGGTCACGTGCCGTCACACCGGGCGTGAAACACTCCGCGTATGACTCTCCGCCGACTCGTGGTCGCTGCGGCCGTCGTCGACGACCTCGCCACGCCCCGCCTCCTGCTCGCCGCACGCCGTTCGCGGCCTGTGGAGCTGGCCGGTCGCTGGGAGTTCCCCGGCGGCAAGGTGGACCCGGGGGAGACCCCCGTCGACGGGCTGCACCGTGAGCTCCGTGAGGAGCTGGGCGTGCAGGTCGAGCTGGGTGCAGAGCTCCTCGGCCCCGACGACGGCGGCTGGAACATCACGGACCGGCACGTCATGCGCCTGTGGCTCGCGCGCATCGTCGACGGAGAGCCCGAGCCCCTGGTCGAGCACGACGCCCTGCGCTGGCTTCCCGCGGGCGAGTGGGGGAGCGTCGACTGGTTGGACGGGGACGTCCGGATCGTCGAGGCGCTCAGCGACTGGGTGGAGCAGGAAGCCGTCTGACCCAGGTCTCGACCTGCTGCCGGCTCCGCAGCCGCACGAGCGCGACGGGCGGGTCCTGCTGGGCCACGACCGCCGGGAGGTCGCGCAACGAGCGGCGCGTCGACCACGCCCACCGGACGATGTGGTCACGGTCCGTGAAGATCGTCCAGAGCGGCGGTTCGACGTTCCCGTTCCACAGCACCTCCCGGTGCACGGCCCGGCGCACGGTGCGTGCCACGACCTGACGCATGGTGGTCGCGGTGGGCAGGTCGAGCCACACCACGAGCTCGGCCTCGTCCAGCAGGAGCGGGCGCACGGCGCGGTACTGCCACTCCGTGACGAACGCCTCCTGCCCGACGACGGCACGCACGTCCTCGACGAACGTCGCCCGGGGAGTCCAGGCGGGGCCGTGGAAGAGCGCGTCGATCTCGGTGCACGGCAGGTCGAGGCGCGCGGCGAGCCGTCGCGCGAGCGTCGTCTTGCCCGAGCCCGACACGCCGGCCACGAGGACGCGGCGAGGGACGTGCCCGAGGTGCGCGACGACGTCGTCCAGGGGTCCGAGGGTCGTGTGCACCCCGGGACACTACCGGACGTCGCGTGCGGCTCAGCCGTCGGCCGGCTCGCGGGCGGGGGAGTCCTCGGCCGGCGCCTCGTCGGCCGGGACGCTCTGCTCGCCCAGGTGCTTGGGGGTCCATCCCGTGCTGACGGCCCCGATCATCTGCGGGGGAGTGTGCTTGCGGGCCCAGGCCTTGAACACGAGGTACATGACGATCACCAGGACGTAGCGCAGCATGGCGAGCAGCGACTGGACCGTGGGCTCGCCGCACCCGAGCGTGGCCGAGGTGTCGTTGAGCGAGTGGACCACCATGACCAGCAGGATCCCGCCGAGCGCGGCGGGCGTCCCCTTGCGGCCGTACAGGTGCCAGGCCCGCCACGCGATGGCGACCGCGATGCCCGTGAAGAGCCAGTGGAACGGCGAGACCCCGAAGATCCGAGCGACCTGTGCCGCGATGACCGTGCCCGTGGTGACGGCGGGAGTGTCTCCGCCGCAGAAGTCCGGGCCGGACGCCGCAGCCGTCTGGTAGGCGTAGAGCGTGGTCTCGGCGATCGCGAACCCGAACCCGGAGGCCAGGCCGATCGCGACGCCCGCCCGCGGGTTGCGGTAGGTGCCGAGCAGGAACAGGGCGATCGGGACGAGGAGCTTGGAGGTCTCCTCGGTCAGGCCGACCAGGGCCGTCGCGAGCGAGATCCCACCGATGGAGCCGGTCAGGTCGTTGAGGTTCAGGCCGACGAGGAACGTCGCCCCGGCCGAGGCGACCGCGACCGCGACGATCTGCCCGAGCCCGATCACCTCGGGCAGCGCGAGCTGTCGGGCCACGAACCCGTAGAAGGCCCAGCAGACCAGCGCCATGGCCAGGAAGCTCGTGACGGCGATGACGTGCACGTTCTCGGTGGACCGGTAGAGCGTGGTCCCCGCGAGGAGCACGACGCCCGCACCGACGAGCGGCCACACCCACCGTCCCCAGAAGCGGCCGCGGAAGTGGTGGCCGCGGTTCGCCGCCTCGGTGCCCGCGGTGACGCGGGCCGTCCAGGCCTCGCCGTCCCAGAAGCGACGGCGCGCGGCCTTCGAGGCCGGGTCGGGGTACCACCGGGCCGGGGGAGCGTCAGGGCGCTGCGGAGCCAGCCGCCAGGCGGCGTAGAAGCCTGCGGCGAGCAGGACCGCGCCGAGAACGTTGAGAAGAAGCACCATCATGGCTTCAGCCAATCACTGGGAATCGTCGAGAAGAGCTGGTGGGGCGCGACACGCCGTCGACCGTTGGCCGAGACGGTTCGTGCGTCCCCATGAACCGAGTCTCTCCCGGACGAGCGCGTCGGCCGTCGGCCGCACTGACGATTCCCTGGGTACGCACGTACTGCGTCCGCAGCAGCCGCCCGACCTGCGTGGATGCGCCGCGCGGCTCAGGTCCGCAGGTATCGTCGAACGGTGGAACCAGACCGCGCGCGACCGACCGGGACGCACCGTGCGCGGCTCGCCCGCCCGGCCGCGCGCTGGGGCGGGCTTCCCGTGACGGCGCGCGACGCCGTCGGGGCACTGGTCGTGCTCCTGGTGCTCGCGGTGCCCCAGGTCGTCGCCCCCGAGAGGTACGCGAGCACCGTGGCCTCGGTCGTCGCGCTCGTGGTCGCGTGCGCGGGGCTCGTGTGGCGTCGGGCGCACCCGTCGGTCGCGGTCGGCGTGGCCCTGGCCGCGATGGTCGGATCGGCGGCGATCGACGCCGACTCGTCGTTCGCGTTCGCCCCCGGGCTCGTCGCGACCTACTCGGTCGCCGCGTACGCAGGGCGGCGCGAGGCGGCCTGCGCGACGCTGGCCATGATCGTGGCGTACCCGGCCGTGCTCGTCCTCGTGGGCGGCAAGGACCCGTTCGGGTCCTACGTCGTGCTGGTCGTGGTCCTGATCGTCCTCGCGGCGGCGCTGGGCGCGGCGATCGGCGCGCAGCGCGCCGTCGTCGCGGCGGCGCGCGACCGTGCCGTGCGCGCCGAGGAGTCCCGGGAGGCAGAGGCCGCTCGGCGGGTCACCCAGGAGCGGCTGCGCATCGCCCGCGAGCTGCACGACGTCGTCGCGCACCACGCGGCCGTCATCAGCGTGCAGGCGGGTGCGGCCGAGGCGCTCTTCGACAAGCGTCCCGACCTGGCCCGGGAGGCGATCGGGCACGCGCGCGATGCGGGGGAGCGGGTCCTGTCCGAGATGTCGTCGCTCCTGCACCTCCTGCGCGACGCCGACGAACCAGGTGCCTCCGCCCCCGCGCCGGGGCTGGCCGGCCTTCCGGGCCTCCTCGACGAGGCGCGGTCCACGGGCCTCGAGGTCGTCGAGCGGACCGTCGGTGTCCCGCGCAGTCTGTCACCGGTGCTGGACCTCACGGTCTTCCGGGTGGTCCAGGAGGCGTTGACCAACGCGCACCGGTACGGCACCGGGCGGGCGGAGCTGAGCGTGGTGCACGGTGCGGACTCGGTCGTCGTCGAGGTGGTCAACCCTCTGCCGTCGCGGACGGCGGTCGGCTCCGACGGCGCGGCCGGCCAGAAGCGTGCGGTCGGCGTGTCCGGTCCTGTCGCCGCGCACGGGAGCGGGTTGGGGCTCGTGGGGCTCCGCGAGCGGGTCGCCGCGGTCGGCGGCACGGTCGAGACGGGCTCGCGCGCGGGTTCCTGGATCGTCCGGGTCTCGCTGCCCGTGCCCATGCCTGTGCCCGCGATGACCGCCGACCGGTCCGCCCGGGCAGGCACCACCGATGCCGTGCGACCCGCCACCCAGGAGGCCCCGTGACCGTCCGTGTGCTCGTCGTCGACGACCAGGAGCTCATCCGGGCGGGCTTCGCCGCGCTGCTCGGGGTGAGCGAGGGGATCGAGGTCGTGGGGGAGGCGGCCGACGGGGCCCGGGCGGTCGAGCTGGCGCGGGACCTGCGACCGGACGTCGTCGTGATGGACCTCCGGATGCCGGGGACGGACGGGATCTCCGCGACCGCGCAGATCGTCGGCGACCCCGCGCTCGCCGACGTGCACGTGCTCGTCCTGACGACGTTCGAGGACGACGAGCACGTGATCGGTGCGCTGCGTGCCGGGGCTGCCGGGTTCCTGGGCAAGGGCGTGCGCCCGCAGGTCCTCGTGGACGCGGTGCGCACCGTCGCGGCGGGTGACTCGCTCCTGTCCCCGCAGGCCACCCGGAGCCTGATCGCGCGGGCGGTCACGACCGAGCCGCGTCCCAGCGTCGACGGTGAGGCGTTCCGGTCGCTCACCGGCCGTGAGCGCGAGGTCGTCCTGCTGGTCGCGGAGGGGATGAGCAACGACGACATCTCGGTGAGGCTGCACGTCACGCCGCTCACGGCCAAGACGCACGTGAACCGTGCGATGTCGAAGCTCGGGGCCCGTGACCGGGCTCAGCTCGTGGTCCTCGCGTACCGGTCCGGGCTCGTCACGGGCGAGGCCTGAGAGCGAACGGACCTTCTCGGCGTGCAGGCCGGGGGGAACTGTGCACTACTACTGAGCGGTAGGTTTCAACTTTTGATTGACAGGCGATAGAAGTCGGCCTAGATTCCTACCAGGTGGTCGAGGAAGACCGCCGTAGTAGCAGGTAGATACATCGCATTCCAGGATCTTCCGGATCGCTCGAGCAGTGTGAGCGCTCATCCTGCCGGGCGACCGGTGACCAGTCGGTGCCACCTGTCAGTGATGACGGAGAACACCACCACTCGACGGCGAGGGGAGGACGACGACGGTGGCGAGGGCGGGAGTGCCCGGGGAGCCACCGCCACGAGACACAAAAAGACCGGACCACCCGTGATCCCGCTGTCTCAGCAGCGAGCGGTGGCCCGGTCCGGCGATGAACCCCCATGAGGAGCTGCATCACTGTGAAGTCTATTCCTGCACGAAGGACCGCGAGATCAAGGGTGGTCGCCGCGTCTCTCGCGGGCGTCCTGGCCCTGACGGGGCTCGCGGCCGCAACCGGCCCGGCGACGGCCCACGACGGCGTCGACCACGGCGCAGAGCCCGGCGCGGAGGCCGCGCTCGACTGGTCCAACTACGAGAAGATCCTGCTGACCAAGGACGTCGGCGAGCCCATCGACCTGGCGATCCTGCCCGACGGCAAGATCCTGCACACCGCCCGCAACGGCGACGTCCGGCTCACCGACCCCGAGACCGGCATCACCTCCATCACCAACAAGATCCCCGTGTACGCGAACTCGGAGGACGGTCTCCAGGGCATCGGGATCGACCCGAACTTCGCGGAGAACGGCTGGGTCTACCTCTCCTACGCACCGCTCAGCGGGACCCCGACCGGCTCGGCCCCCAACACCCTCCCGGCAGGCGCCGACGAGAGCTACTGGGACCAGTGGAAGGGCGTCAACCGGCTCTCCCGGTTCAAGTGGACGGGCACGGGTCTCGACCTGGCCTCCGAGCAGAAGATCATCGACATCGAGGTCCAGCGCGGTCAGTGCTGCCACGTCGGCGCGGACATGGACTGGGACGCCGACGGCAACCTCTACCTGTCGAGCGGTGACAACACCCCCGCGAGCGCGCCCGGGGCCAACGGCTTCGCGCCCAACAACGACGCCCCCGGGATGAACCCCGGCCTGGACTCGCGTCGCGGTGCGGGCAACACCAACGACCTGCGCGGCAAGATCCTCCGGATCAAGGTCCAGGACGACGGCACGTACACGATCCCCGAGGGCAACCTCTTCCCGGTCGGTACCGAGAAGACCCGCCCCGAGATCTTCGTGATGGGCGTCCGCAACCCCTTCCGCATCGACGTGGACCCCGAGACGAACAGCCTCTCGTGGGGCGACTACGGCCCCGACGCGGCCAACGCCGACCCGAACCGTGGCCCCATGGGCTACGTCGAGTGGAACACCGTGAGCCTCGACGACCCGCACAACGCGGGCTGGCCCTACGTGCACGGCCCCAACGCGCCCTACAACGAGTGGAACTTCGCGACGAGCACCCCCGGGGCGTTCTTCGACCCGGCCGCGCTCAAGAACAACTCGCGCTGGAACACGGGCCTCGTCGACCTGCCCCCGGCCCGTGCCGCGACGCTCTACTACGGTGACCGCCCCGGCGACCAGCCGTGGGACGAGCTCGTGAACTTCGGCACCGGCAGCGGCCAGGCCCCCATGGGAGCCCCCGTCTACCACTACGACGCCGAGAACCCCTCGACGTCCAAGCTCCCCGAGTACTGGGACAACAAGGCGTTCTTCGGCGAGTTCTCGCAGGACTACCTCGCGGCCTTCACGGTCGACTGGGAGACCTACGAGGTCACGCACATCGAGGACTTCACGCCCAACGCCGAGCTCGCCAAGAACGCGCAGCCGCTCAACGACAACATGATCGACATGGAGTTCGGGCCCGACGGCTCGCTCTACGTGCTCGACTACGGCGACGGCTTCTTCCGCGCCAACCCGGACGCCGGCCTCTACAAGGTGTCCTACGCCGAGGGCAACAAGGCGCCCCAGGCCCGCTTCACCGCGACCCCCACCTCGTCGTCCGAGGCCCCGCTCACCGCGGCCTTCGACGCGAGCAGCTCGAGCGACCCCGACGGCGACGCCCTCACCTACCAGTGGGACTTCGACGGCAACGGCACGTTCGACGCCACGGGGATCACCGCGAGCCACACCTACACGACCCTCGGTCAGTACAACGCCCGCCTGCGCGTCACCGACGCCAAGGGCAAGTTCACGCTGACCTCCAAGGTCATCTCGGTCGGCAACCAGGCCCCCGTGGTCACGGTCGACTACCCCGGTGACGGCTCGTTCTTCAGCTGGGGCCAGGCAGTTCCCTTCAAGGTCTCCACGCAGGACGCCGAGGACGGCACCGCGACGGCCTGCAACCGCGTGGCGTGGACCTACGGTCTGGGCCACGACGAGCACGCCCACCCCGAGGTCTCGGGCACGGGCTGCACGGGCGCCTGGAAGACGTCGCCCGACTCGCCGCAGCACGGTGAGGGCGCGCACATCTACGGCGCGGTCGTCGTCTCCTACACCGACAACGGCCACAACGGCCTGCCCGCCGCTCCCGGCGAGGCGACCGTCCAGCTGAACCCGTTCGTCCAGCAGGCCGAGCACGCCAAGAGCAAGGGCGTCGTGGCGTACGAGGACGAGACGGCGGGTGCCGGTCAGGCGATCCGCGGCCTCGGCAACGGCGACCACCTGTCCTACAGCCCGGTGAACTTCGCCGGGATCACGGGCGTCAAGGTCGTCGCCAACGGTGGCGGACAGCTCCAGCTCCGCTGGGGTGCGGCCGACGCCGCGCCGTTCGCCACGGCCCAGATCCCCGCCGGCGCAGGCTGGAAGGAGGTCACGGTGCCGTTCACGAACGCCCCGCAGGGTTCGGGCACGCTGTTCGTGACCTCGGCCAACGAGCTGGCCGTCGACTCGTTCGACTTCCAGGGTGTGGGCGTCGGTGACGTCAAGGCGCCGACGATCAAGCACACGCTCGACCCGGCAGCGCCCACGGGCGTCGGCGGCGTCTACAACAAGGCCGTGCGCATGAACCTCGACGTCAAGGACGACGGCGCTCTCGCGAGCGTCCAGTACTCGACCAACAACGGCCAGTCCTGGACGAACGTGGCCGCGGCCAGCGGTGCGTACAGCGTCAACTTCACGACCAACGGCGTGCGGAACCTGCAGTACCGCGCGACCGACACGGGCGGCAACGTCTCCACGGTCGGGTCGGTCTCCTTCACGATCGACCTCGCGGCGCCGAACGAGCCCACGGTCTCGTCGGTCACCAAGGTCGCCGTGCCGGCAGCCCGCGTCTCGTACGGGGCACCGGGCGAGGCCACGGTCACCGTCACGGGCGAGGGTGGCACGCCGTCCGGCGACGTCGTCCTCACCTCGGGCGACACCGAGGTCGGTCGCGGGACCCTCGTCGACGGCGTGGCCACGGTCGCGCTCGACCCGTCGCTCGCCGTCGGGACGCACACCCTCAAGGCGAGCTACCAGGCCGACCAGGTCTTCAAGAAGTCCTCGTCGACCGTGCGCCTCACGGTCGCCGCGGCGTCCTCGACCGTCTCGGGCTCGGTCTCGCCCAACCCGGTCAAGCCGTCGATCGCCGCCAAGGCGACCATCTCGGTCGAGAGCTCGACCGGTGTCGTCGCCACGGGCGACGTCACGGTCACGGTCAAGCGCAACAACGCCACGGTCGCTACCCGCACCGGGACGCTCGACGCCGAGGGCAACGTCGTCGTGACGCTCCCGAAGCTCCCCGAGGTCGGCACCTACAAGGTCGAGATCGCCTACCAGGGCTCGACCGGCGTCACCAAGAGCGCGACGTCGCTCAACCTCACCGTCCGCAACTAGGCACGTGGTGGCCCGGGGCTCGCGCCCCGGGCCACCGAACCTCACCTCGAAGGAGAGACATGAGTTCACACGAGCACCACCACGAGTCCATCCCGGCTCGCCCGATGAGCCGGCGGAACCTGCTCAAGGCCCTCGCGGCCTCGACGGTCGCCGTCGGTGTGGGCGCGGCGATCGGCCCGACCGCGGCGTCCGCCCTGGGCGGCGTCGCCGCAGCACCGAGCAGCGGCCGCAACCGCCTCGTCCCCGTCAACCGCATCGGCATCCAGCTCTACACGGTGCGCGACAAGGTCAGCTCGCTCGGCTTCCGGGCCGTGTTCGAGGAGCTCGCCGACATCGGCTACTCCGAGGTCGAGTTCGCGGGCTACACGCAGGGCAACGTCGGCCCGATCACCATCCCGGAGATCCGCCAGCTGCTCGACGACAACGGCCTGCGGGCCGTCGGGACGCACGCGACCCTCAACCCGGGCAACATCGACGCCGAGATCGAGAAGGCGCTCATCCTCGGGATGCCGCACATCGGTCAGGGCGGCCCCATCAACAACACCCCGACCGTGGCTGCGTGGACCGCCGCGGCGAACACGTGGAACCAGATGGGCGTCAAGACCAAGGCCGCAGGCCTCAAGCTCTACGCGCACAACCACGACGGCGAGTTCCGCTTCACCACGGACGACCCGACGCGCCGCGTGTACGACCTGCTGTGGGACGAGTTCGACCCCGAGCTCGTCTTCTTCGAGATGGACGTCTTCTGGGCGCACGTCGGCAAGCACAAGTACCCCGGTTTCGAGCCCATCGACTACATCAAGCGCGACCCGCGCCGCTTCCCGATGCTCCACCTCAAGGACGGCAAGACCAACACGGGCAGCGCCAACGGCTACGACATCATCGAGTTCGGCGAGGGCAACATCGACTACCAGGCCTTCCTGTCGCAGCTGCGCACGCGTGGCCAGCACTTCGGCCTGTTCGAGCAGGACAACGCCAGCTCGGTCGCCGCGCCGCCGAACCCCCTGAACTCCCTGGGCAACGCACGGCGCAGCTACACCTCCATCTACGGCCTTCGCGGCTGAACCACCGAGAAAACAGGAGATTCGCCATGAAGTGGAAGGTTTCAGCAGCCGCTGCCGCAGCGTTCGCGCTGATCGCGGTCGGTGCACCAGCGGCGCACGCCGCCGTCACGAGCTGCACGACCGAGCTCGACGACCAGGTCGTCGCGGGCGACCTGGTCGTCCCCGCGGGAGCGACCTGCGTCCTCGGAGGGACCACGGTCCAGGGCTCGATCACGGTCGGCGACGACGCGTGGCTCGACGCGACCGAGGCCGTCATCGAGGGTGACGTCGTCGCGACCGACGCGTACGGCGTCCTGATCGACGGGGCGAGCGTGGGTGGCGACATCAGCTCGTACACCGCCGGTTCGCGCGTCGGGTTCCTCTACCTGTACGACCTGCGCGTGGCCGGCAGCGTCGCGGCGGGCGGGGTCGACGTCGAGATCTCGGACTCGAAGATCTCGGGCAACCTCTCGACGCAGGCCGCGACGTACGTCGACCTGCTGCGCACGAGCGTGGGCGGCGACGTGACGCTCGGGGACAGCGACTTCGGCGTGAGCGTCGGCGGCGCGGTCGTCGGCGGCAGCCTGTCCGTGACGGGTACGTCGCGCGACGCGCTGATCGGCGCGACGAGCGACGGGTCGGCGGACCAGTGGGGCAACACGGTGGGTGGGGACCTCGTCCTGACCGGCAACACCGCGAACCTCCAGGTCGCGGGCACCACGGTCCACGGGGCCGTGCGCCTCGCGGACAACGCACCTGCCGCGAACTTCGGTCCGGGCAACACCGCGGGCTCGGTCGAGGGCGACCTCACCGGCACGGCCCCCGGCGCGCTCGCGGCGAGCGACCAGTCGGTCGCCGTCGTGATCCCCGAGCCCCGTCCGGGCGAGCTCACGTGGAGCCTCGAGGGTTCCTCGGGCCTCGTCGACCTGGGCGTGGCCGAGGAGCAGGGCGACCACTTCGCGGCCTCGGGCGACCTCGTCCCGGTCCGCGTCACGGACACCCGCATCAACGCCCCGGCGTGGTCGGTGTCCGCACAGGTCGGCGACTTCGTCGCGGGCGGCGAGACGGTGTCCGGCAAGTACCTCGGCTGGACGCCCGCGCTCCAGGAGAACGACGGCGGAGCGGTCGCGGGTGCGGCCGTCGCCTCGGGCTTCGTCGAGGGTGACGGCCTGTCCGTCGCCCGCACCCTGGGCAGCGCGGAGGCCGGGCACGCCCGCGGCTCCGCGGTCATCGGGGCGGAGCTCGACCTGAAGCTCCCGCTCACGGTGAACGAGGGGACGTACAACGCGACGCTGACGCTCACGGCGCTCAGCTAGTCGCGAGTGATCGTGGTGCCGGCCGGCCCGTTTCTCCGCGGGCCAGCCGGCACCACCGTTCGACAGCTCTCCTGACCGGCCGCCCTCCTGACGGGCAGCTCTCCTGAGGGGCCACGGACGGCCGTCCCGACGCGACGGACCGCCCGGCTACTCTCGGTCGGAACCCACGAAAGCAGGCACGACCATGGCGACCCAGCACCTCTCCCTCCCGGCCGCGCGCGACGGCGCGAGCCCGGCCGCGCAGGCGACGCAGGACCCGCGCTCGGCGCAGCGCAACGTGCGTGCGCATCAGCGGGAGAACGGCCACAGCCACGCGCAGCGGGAAGTTGCCTCCAGCCACGCGCTGTGGCTCCTCGCCGTGCTGGCCGTGACCCTGGTCGTGGGCCTGCTCGTCTCGCTGGTCGCCCCGACCGCCTCGGCCGTCGCCTCGTCCGCCCCCGCGCGGACCGCCGCGCTCCCGCACGCGGTGAGCGCCGCCGTCGGGCAGGTGGATCCCGCCGCGCCCGCGCCGGACGCCCCCGCCGAGCCCGAGGCTCCCGCGGTGACCACCCCGGTCACCTGGGGCGTGCGCCCCGCCGACACCGTGCACGGCACCGACCGCCCCAACTACGCCTACGGCCTCGACCCCGGGACGAGCCTCGACGACGCGATCATCGTCTCCAACTACACCGAGGGGCCGTTGACGTTCCGCGTCTACGCGGCCGACGGGTACATGACCGAGGCCGGCGAGCTCGACCTGCTGCCCGCGGGCGAGGAGTCGCAGGCGCTCGGCTCGTGGGTCACGTTCGAGGCCGAGGACGTCACGATCGAGGGCGGTGGCACCGCGGTCGTGCCCTTCACCGTGACCGTCCCCGCCGACGCGACGCCGGGCGACTACGCGGCGGGCGTCGTGTCCTCGCTGCTCGTCGAGAACGCGGAGGGCGTGAGCGTCGACCGCCGCCTCGGCTCGCGCATGCACCTGCGCGTCGCGGGCGACCTGGTCCCGGCCGTCGTGGTCGACGACGTGTCGGTCACCTACGACGGCACCCTCAACCCCTTCGCCGCGGGCAGCGCGGTCGTCACGTTCACGGTCACGAACGACGGCAACACGCGTCTGGCCCCCGGCCAGTCCGTGCGCGTCGCCGGGCCGTGGGGTGCGGGCGCGCAGAGCGCACCGCGCGTCGACCTCCCCGAGATGCTCCCCGGCACGTCGCTGACGCGGACCGTGACGGTCGACGGCGTCTGGCCCCTGGGCCGGGTCAAGGGCTCGGTCACGGTCTCCGCGGAGGTCGTGACAGCGATCGGCGCGGCCGACGCCGCGCCCCTGCCGGTCGCGCCCGCCACGGGCTCGGCGTCCACCTTCGCCGTGCCGTGGTCCGCGCTCGCGCTGCTCGTCCTGGTGGTCGGGGGCGTCGTCCTGCAGCGGCGGGGTGCCCGACGGCGGCGCGCGAGCGACGAGCGCAAGGTCGCCGAGGCCGTGGCCCAGGCGCTCAAGGAACGCGACGAGCAGCCCGTCGTCTGAGACGAACGGTAGCGGTCAGGACGACGACGGGCCGGCCCGTCGGCCCCCCTCGGGGAGCCGACCGGTCGGCCCCTTCGTGTCGACAGTCGTGCCTCGCTCCGAGCACGTGGGGTCGTCACGCGTGCCGGACGGGGGCGTCCGACGACAGATCATGCGCCCCGAGCGACAGGTTGTGCACAGGGCCGTGAGCGCTTGGTGATCCGGTGCTTGACTGCCGACGACGCCCTGTCCCCGCGGACGGGTGTCGCCGCAGTCCCCACGACGAGGGGTCGACCGCAGCAGTCGCGGCCCTCGTGTCCGGATCAGGCGCACGGACGAGTCGTCCTCGGCGTCCTGTCAGCAAGGAGCACAACGCAGTGAGCACTCCCCCCACGGCACCATCGCCGACGACGAGCCCTCGGTCCCCGTTCGGTCGGTTGCGGGTGGGGTGGTCGTCGTTCGCGGAGCGTCGGCCGGGGTTGGCTCAGTTCGTGGTGTTCTTCGTGTTGAGCAATGGTGTGACGGTCAGTTCGTGGTGTTCTTCGTGTTGAGCAATGGTGTGACGGT
>NZ_LMJG01000004.1:0-194782 GCF_001428945.1 Oerskovia sp. Root918 | reverse complement strand
CCACCACACGCCCCGCCACGCACTGCGCCCTGGCCGAGACCACCACGTCGAACACCGGCCCCACCACCACCGCATCGCTCGCCACCGCGAACACGTGCAGGTCCTTGTTCCGCGGGAAGGTGATCGAGACGATCTTCTTCCCCTCGGGAGCCACGTAGGGGGCCGTGGAGAACACGAACGCGCTGTCCTTGTCCCCGTTGCGGCGGTCCATGCGCGCGACCACCGCGTTCCCCAGGACGGGGCTCCCGTCCGTGCTCGGTAGGACCCAGTCGCCGAACCCGACGGTCGTCGTGGCCGTGGTCCCGTCCTGGAACGTCACGGTCGCCTGGCCCTGCTGGGTCCCGTTGGTCGCAGCCCCGACGAGCGAAAAGCCCGCGCTCGGTGCCGGCAGGACGATCGTCTCGCCGTCGAGCGTGAGCGAGTCCGGTCGGCCCTCGGGCGAGGAGGGCCAGACGAACGGCAGGCCGCCGACGTCGTGCGCCGAGCCCGGCGTGAGCCCCGCCTGTGCGAGCGCCTCGCGCGAGAACGAGTTCCCCGCACCGTCGAAGTTGGCACCGGCCCGCTGGGCCTGGCTCGCGCTCCCGACCGTGTCGAACGCCGCGAACAGGCTGCCCTCGGCCGCGACCCGCACCGTGACCGGCACACGCCTCTCGGTGCCTCCGGCCGTGAGCGTGACCTCGACGTCGTAGAAGCCCTCGGGCACGTCCTGACCCACCGCGAAGGTGAGGTCACCGCGCAGGTGACCTGCGCCGTCGGGCACGAGGGTCTCTCCCGTGACCGTGATGTCCGCGGGCGCGTCGACCGCGACCGTGACCTGGGCGTCGAGGTCCCCGAAGAGCTGTGCGTCGACCGGCGACGTCGCCGTGCCGCCCGGAGCCACCGAGACGAGCGCGCTCCCCGCGTTCGCGACGAGCCCCTGCTCGCCCTCGCGGAACGACGGTGGCGAGGCCTCGGGCGACGTGCCCCAGGTCGTGTCGCGCTCGGCCGACAAGGCCAGCTCGACCACACCACCCTCGTGGATCAGGCCTTCGGGCAGGTAGGTCCTGTCCCAGGGCTGCCCGTCGACCGTCATGCCCGTGATGTACCGCTGGCCCGTCGACGCGCCGGGCGCCCGCAGGTCGAGCGTCTTGCCGTCGCCGAGGTCGATCACGACCCGGTCGAACCGCGGGGTGTTGATCGCCAGGACGTCGGTCCCGGGCGTCGTGGGGTACAGGCCCGCGGCGGCCCAGACGTACCAGCCCGCCTGCGCGCCCAGGTCGTCGTTGCCCGGCTTCCCGTCCGGTGTCGGGGAGAACAGGGTCGCGGTGATCTCGTCGACCAGCTCGGTCGTTCGCCAGGGCTGACCCACGTAGTCGTACAGCCACGGCACACCGAAGTTCGGCTCGTTGCCGATCCAGAGCCGGGGCTCGTTGGGACCCGAGTTGTGGGTCGTGGTGAACCGGTCGAGGCGCTCGGCCACGGCCTCCCGACCGCCCAGCCCCTCGGTCAGCGCCGCGACGTTCTGCGGGACGAGCCACGTGTACTGCTCGGCGTTGCCCTCGTCGAACCCCTCCTGCCCGAACCCGCCGCTGCCGTCCGGGACCACGAACGAGCCGTCCGCGTTGCGGGCCGCGACCGTGCTCGTGCTCGGGTCGAAGATGTTCTGCCAGTACTGGCCGCGCGCCTGGTACTCGGCCGCGGTCTCGTCCTGGCCCAGAGCCCCCGCGAGACGACCGATCGCGAAGTCCGCGACCGACCACTCGAGCGTGATGGACGCCCCGACCACGCGGTGGTCGCCCCGGAACTCCTCGGTCTGCGGGGCGTACCCGCGCTCGAGGTAGGTCCCGATCCCGTGCCGCTGGACGTACCCGCTCGGGGTCCGGCCCTCGGTCGTGGCGCCCTTGACCATGTACTCGAGCGCCGTCTCGGCGTCGAAGTCTCGCGCACCGAACGCGTACATGCTCGCGATGAGCGGCACCGAGCTGTCGCCCGTCATCTGCCCCGTGTACCCGTTGGCGACGGGCCAGCGCGGGAGCCAGCCCCCCTCGACGGCCGAGCTCACGAGCGACTGCGCCATGTCCGAGGCGCGCTCAGGAGCGAGCACCGCCTGGAGCGCACCGAGCGAACGGTACGTGTCCCAGTCCGAGAAGTTGGCGTACCGGGTGCGGCCGTCGGCGACCTGGTGGATCTGCTGGTCGAACCCGACGTAGCGCCCGTCGACGTCGTCGAACGTGTTGGGGTGCATCATCGAGTGGTAGAGCGAGGTGTAGAACATGGTCTTGTCGTCCGCGTCCTCGCCCGCGACCTGGACCTTGCCCAGCAGGTCGGACCAGGCCGCACGGTTGTCGTCGCGGACAGCATCGAAGTCCCAGCCCGGGATCTCGGCCGCGAGGTTGGCCTGCGCGCCCTCGACGCTCACGTACGACATCGCGACCTTGGCCTGGACCGTCGATCCCGGCGCGAACGTCGTCCACGCTCCCGCGCGGCGGCCCTGCGCCGAGCGGTCACCCGTCGTGAGGGTCGTGCCCTCCCAGGTGCCGAACGACGAGAAGTCCTGGTCGAACTCGACCGCGTAGTAGAGCGTGTAGCGGTTGCCCTTGCCGCAGAACCCGCCGCTCGACACCGAGCCCGTGACGGTGCGGCTGCCGGTGACCTCGACCGTGGACCCGAAGACCGTGCCGAGCGAGCCGCCCGGGTTGACGATGACCTGCGCGTCACCTGTCTGCGGGTACTCGAACGTCATGCCCCCCGAGCGCGTCGCGGCCGACAGCTCGGCCTCGATGCCCGAGCTCTTGAGGGTCACGGCGTACCGGCCCACCTCGGCACTCTCCTGGTCGTGCGAGAACTCCTCCTTGCGGTCCCACGGCGCACTGCCCACGTCCCCCGCGACCGGCAGGATGGGGACGTCGCCGAACACCCAGCACCCCGCCGACGCGTGGTTCATCGAGAACCCGCGGATCGCCTGGTGCGAGTACCGGTACCCCGCGTACGCCCGGTCGCCGTTCCCGACCGACACCTGGGTGTCGGGCGAGAGCTGCATCATGCCGAACGGCATCGACGGTCCGGGGAAGTTGTTGATCTCCCCCACGACGCCGTTCGCCTGGCCCGTACCGACCATCGGGTCGACCAGGTCGACCAGGTCGACCGGGTCGGCCACGAGCCCGGCGTCGGACGCCCCGACCGCCGGCGCCGCCGGGGCGGCGGCCGCCGCCCCGCCCACGAGCCCCGCGCCCGCGACGGCTGCCGCGGCGAGTGCCGCGACGACCCTTCGTGTCCTGCCTCGTGCTGTTCTCACGCTCTGCTCCCTCGTTGGTCGTCCCTGACCTCGTGACGTGCTGCTGCGGTACGCCGGTCGCACCGGCGGACCGAGGCGCGCCCGCCCGTGTCCTGCGCGTCGGGCGGGGCGCGCCGACGGGCCCGCCCGGGGTTCCCTCTCCCCGGGCGGGCCCGTGGTGGGTCAGTCGCAGGTGGTGGCGTCGTAGGACACCACGACCTCCTGCGACCGCCCGTCCTGGGAGACCACGACCGTGACCTGGCCGGCCTCGACCGCGCCGGAACGCGTCGCGAACGACGCCGACGCACTCTTGCCCGGCGCCAGCCCCACGANGGTCGAGGACATCGGTCCGGGCGAGAAGGACGCCACGACCTCCTGCGACCGCCSGTCCTGGGAGACCACGACCGTGACCTGGCCGGCCTCGACCGCGCCGGAACGCGTCGCGAACGACGCCGACGCACTCTTGCCCGGCGCCAGCCCCACGAACGACCTGCTGCCGAACGCCGAGGACACCCTCACGTCCACCGGCAGCTCCTCCGCGCTCACCGCACGCACCGAGACCACCACACGCCCCGCCACGCACTGCGCCCTGGCCGAGACCACCACGTCGAACACCGGCCCCACCACCACCGCATCGCTCGCCACCGCGAACACGTGCATGTTGGTCGCGCGCGGCAGGGTGATCGTCGCGAGGGCGAGCTCAACCACGCCTGNAGCGCAGGCCCTCCCGACCCGACCTGCGCGTCGGGGTCGTCCTAGCACGACTGGCCGAGATCGACGAGACGCAGAGCGAGATCCTGACCTTCCTGCGGACGACGCCCAGACCACCACACGCCCCGCCACGCACTGCGCCCTGGCCGAGACCACCACGTCGAACACCGGCCCCACCACCACCGCATCGCTCGCCACCGCGAACACGTGCATGTTGGTCGCGCGCGGCAGGGTGATCGTCGCGAGGGCCTTGCCCTCGGGGACGTCGACCGGAGCCGTGGCGTACAGGCCGCAGCCGATGCGCTGCGTCCCCGTGCCACTGCCTCGTGCCCCCGCCTTGGCGACGAGGATGTTGCCGGCCACGGGCGACCCCGTGCACCAGTCGCTCAGCTCGACGCGCGACGTCTGGCTCGTGCCGTCCGTGAAGCCCAGGACCAGGTCGCCCCCGTGCGTGCCGTTGTTGCTCGAGCCGACGAGCGAGACCTGGCGTGCCGTGCCGATGCTCGCGCGGACGTCGAGCACCTGACCGTTCGCGCGGACGTTGTCGGGCGCCCCCGGCTCCTCGGCCGCGAGCACGTAGCCCAGCTGCGTGCCAGGGACGAGTCCCGGCACGCCCTGGACCGCGCCCTGCTCGGCGAGCAGGTCGCGCAGCAGGTAGGCACCCTGCCCGTCGAAGTTCGCGTTGGCCGCACCAGCGTCGCCGATCCCGGCGTTGTCGAAGCTGCTGCGCAGCCACGACTCCTGCGCGACGACGACGGTCACCTCGCGGGAGACCTCGTGCCCTGCGGCGTCCGTCACGACGACCGTGACGGGGTACGCGCCGGGCGCGACGCCCGGCGCGGCCGAGAGCCTCAGCGGGATCTCGCTCGTGGCAGGCAGGCCGTCCGAGACGACCGACCACGGGCCCGAGCCGTCCTGGACCTGGACGGCGTCGCTACCGGTCACCTGGATCTCGCCCGAGACGGTACCCGGGCCCTGCGCGACGACGCTCGCCACCAGGTCGACCGTCGCGCCCGGCCGGATGACCGGGTGCGCGGTCGAGAGGCCCGCGAACAGGCGGCTGACCTCGGCGTCGACCTGGTCGACCGCGCCCGGCGCGGCGTCGGGCCCCGTGGCCCACGCGGTGTGCTCGGCGCTCGTGGCGAACGACAGGGTGCCCGCCGCGGTCAGCTCGGGGCCCGTGAGGTAGGCGCGGTCCACCGCGGTGGCCCCTGCGGTGACCGAGGCCGTGTAGCGGTTCTCGGTCGACGTCCCCGGCGCGGTGATGTGCAGCTCGCTACGAGGGTAGAACGACTCGTCGAGGTCGATCCGGACGTCGTCGAACAGGGGCGTCGAGAGGCCCCACGTGTCCGTGCCGGGCACGATCGGGTAGATCCCGAGCCCCGACAGGACGTGCCACGCGGACATGGTGCCCAGGTCGTCGTTGCCCGTGACGCCGTCGGGGCCGTCGGTGAAGAGGGTCAGGGCCGCGCGGACCACGTCGTTGGTCTTCCACGGCTGCCCGGTCCACAGGTACACGTACGGCGCGTGGAGGTTGGGCTCGTTGTTGGGGTTGTAGGTGTCCTGGTCGTAGTAGGAGTAGGTGCCGTTGACCCACACCTCGCGGGCCGTCTTCTCGGGGTCCACGAGCAGCTGGTCGTAGGCGAAGAACGAGTCGAGCGCCTCGTTGGCGGCGTCCGTGCCGCCGATCAGGTCCACGAGGCCCGGGACGTCCTGCTGGACGAGCCACTGGTACTGGACGGCGGTGCCCTCGTGGAACCCGTCGCTCTTGGCCGGGTCCGGGTCGCCCACGAACAGGCCGTCGGCGTTGCGGGCGCGGAAGGCCCCGGTGCGCGGGTCGAACACCGAACGGTAGTTCTGGCCGCGCGCGGCGTAGCGGTCGGCGTCCTCGTCGTGGCCGAGGCCCCGTGCCATGGTCGCGAGCATCGCGTCCGAGAGCGCGTACTCGAGCGTGGCCGAACCGCCGTGCTGCAGGTCGTAGTCACCGGGCTTGCCCGAACGTCCCGGCTCGTGCGGGACGAACCCGCTCGCCAGGTACGTGTCGTTGCCCGCGCGCCCGTTGAACGGGGAGTCGGCGGGGGCCATGTTGTCGGCGCTCTGCTGGAGGACCGCGTAGGCCTCCTCCTCGTGCCCCGCGAGCAGCCCCTGGCTCCATGCGCTCACGAGGAAGGGCGTGGCCGGGTCGCCCGTCATGATGTTGGTCTCGACCGTGCCGTACCCCCAGCGCGGCAGCCAGCCGCCCTGCTCCGCGGCGCGGACCACGGACAGCGCCATGTCCTGCGACTCCTGCGGGGCGAGCAGCGCGAGCAGCTGCTGCTGCGTGCGGTACGTGTCCCACAGCGAGAAGTTCTGGTAGTACGTGAAGTCCTCGGCGACGTGGACCTCCTGGTCCCAGCCGCGGTAGCGCCCGTCGACGTCGGTGCCCGTGTTGGGGGCCAGGAAGCTCCGGTAGAGCGAGGAGTAGAACGTGCGCAGGTCGTCCTCGGCGCCGCGCTGGACGGCGACCGACCCGAGCCGCTCCTCCCATGCCGCGGTCGCGGCGGTGCGAGCCTCGTCGAACGTGCCCGCCTCGGCGTCGAGGTTCGCGGCCGCCCCGGCCGCGTCGACGTAGCTCATCGAGGTGGTCGCCTCGACGTCGAGGTCGCCGCCCGTGGTGTCGAACCGGAGGTAGGCGCCCACGCGGCCGTCGCCCGTGGCGGTCGCCGCGCCCGCCGTGACGGCGCCGCCCTGCCAGGTGCCGTAGGTCGTGAAGGGGCGGTCGAAGGTCGTGCGCGTGTGGATCGTGAAGGGCTGCGTGTCCTGGCAGAAGCCGCGCTGGGTGATGGTCGTCTCGACCGTGCGGTCGTCGATCACGGTCACGGTCGAACCGGTGACCCGGTTGAGGGCTTGCCCGGTGTTGATCAGCACGTTCGCCTTGTCGGTCGACGGGAACGTGTAGCGCTGGACCGCGGTGTGCTCTCCGGCCGTGAGCTCGGCGTCGATCGTGCCCGCCGACGCCTGGAGCCCTACGCGGTAGTACCCGGGCGAGGCCTCCTCGTCGTCGTGCGAGTACTTCAGGGCGTACTGCCCGTAGTCGGTCGAGGTGACGTCGCCTGTCGTGGGCAGGACCGGAAGCGTCCCGCCCAGCCCGCACCCGACCCCCGAGAGGTGCACGAGCGAGAAGCCTCGGATGCGGTCGCGCCCGTAGTCGTACCCGACGTTGTGGCCGTTGTCGGGCGAGAACTGCACCATGCCGAACGGGACGCTCGCCCCGGGGTAGGTGTTCCCGTCGTCCTTGGTCCCGATGAACGGGTTGACGTAGGAGACGAGGGGTTGGTCCACGGGGCCGACCTCGGCCTGGACCGCCGTCGGGGCGGCGGCCGGCGCCGCGCCCGCGGCCGGGATCGCGGTCGCTGCGGGCGCGGCCCCCACGAGGAGCGCGAGCGCCAGGGCGGTCGACGGGATCGGGCTCCGACGGTGCTGCTTCGAACGAGTTGTCGCGTGCTGACGAGGAGTCATACGGCTCGCCCTCCTGCCCACCACGGCGTGGGCTGCTCGGTGTACCCAGCGTCAGTGCTGGGCGTTCTGCACCTTTGCATGGCATGACAGCGCTGTCCACAGGAGCCATAAGGTTGCCGCCAGGTCGCACGACAGCCCTGCGACGCACCGAGGACGGCACCCGCGGGCAGGCGCAGCGCGGCCCACCGCCCGGCGCCCGCTCTGCGACAATGGCCACGATGAGCACCACGACCCCCACCACCCGTCCCGAGCCCGGCCTGGTTCGTCACCTGCCGGCACCGGACGGCTCGGGCACCCCGGACCCTGACGCCCTCTACGAAGGGTTCACCGAGTGGGCCACCGAGACGGGGATCGACCTCTACGCCCACCAGGACGAGGCCGTCATCGAGATCTTCTCGGGCGCGCACGTCATCCTGGCCACGCCCACGGGCTCGGGGAAGTCGCTCGTCGCGGTCGGCGCGCACTACGCGGCCCTCGCCGCGCACCGCGCGGGAGTCCCCGGCCGCAGCTACTACACGGCTCCGCTCAAGGCGCTCGTGAGCGAGAAGTTCTTCGCGCTCGTCGCGGTGTTCGGCTCCGCGAACGTCGGCATGATGACGGGCGACTCGTCGGTCAACCCGACCGCGCCGATCATCTGCTGCACCGCGGAGATCCTCGCGAACATCGCGCTGCGCGACGGCGCCGACGCGGACGTCGCGCAGGTCGTCATGGACGAGTTCCACTACTACGCGGACCCCCAGCGCGGCTGGGCCTGGCAGGTCCCCCTCCTCGAGCTGCCCCAGGCGCAGTTCGTCCTCATGTCCGCGACCCTGGGCGACACCTCGACGTTCACCGAGGACCTCGAGACCCGCACGGGACGCCCCGTCGCCGAGGTCACGAGCGCCGAGCGTCCCGTGCCGTTGACGTTCAGCTACGTCGTCGAGCCGCTCAACGAGGTCCTCGAAGAGCTCGTCACGACGCACCGCGCGCCGGTCTACGTCGTGCACTTCACGCAGAAGGACGCGGTCGACCGCGCCCAGGCCCTGCTGAGCATCAACGTCGCGAGCCGCTCCGAGAAGGACGCGATCGCGGCCGAGCTGGGCGACTTCCGCTTCACCTCGGGGTTCGGCAAGACGCTCAGCAAGTTCCTGCGCCACGGCGTGGGCGTGCACCACGCGGGCATGCTGCCCAAGTACCGTCGCGTGGTCGAGCGCCTGACCCAGGCCGGGCTGCTCAAGGTCGTGTGCGGCACCGACACCCTGGGCGTCGGCATCAACGTCCCCATCCGCACGGTCCTCATGACGAGCCTCGTGAAGTTCGACGGCGAGCGCATGCGCCACCTCACGGCGCGCGAGTTCCACCAGATCGCGGGCCGCGCGGGCCGGGCGGGCTACGACACGCTCGGCGAGGTCCTCGTCATGGCCCCCGAGCACGTGATCGAGAACCGCAAGCTGCTCGCCAAGGCCGGGGACGACCCCAAGAAGCTCAAGAAGATCGTGCGCAAGAAGGCGCCGGCGGGAGCGGTCAACTGGACCGACGCGACGTTCGAGCGCCTGCGCGACGCCGACCCCGAGGCCCTGACCAGCCACTTCACGGTCAACCACGCCATGGTGCTCAACGTGCTCGCGCGCGGTGACAAGGGGGTCGATCCGGTGCAGGCCATGAAGCACCTGCTCACGGCCAACCACGACACCGAGGCCCAGCGCGAGCGCCACGTGCGCCAGGTGTTCCGCATCTACCGGTCGCTGCGCGTCGCGGGCATCGTCGAGCGCGTGCGCGTGCCCGACCCGACGTACCCGAGCGGGCAGCGCCCCACGGTGCGCCTCACGGTCGACCTGCCGCGCGAGTTCGCGCTCAACCAGCCCTTGTCGCCGTTCGCGCTCGCGGCGCTCGACCTGCTCGACGTCGAGTCCCCCACGCACGCGCTCGACGTCGTCTCGGTCCTGGAGGCCACGCTGTCCGACCCGCGCCAGGTGCTCGTCGCGCAGCAGCACCGCGCCCGCGGCGAGGCCGTCGCGGCCATGAAGGCCGAGGGGTACGAGTACGAGGAGCGCATGGCGCTGCTCGAGACCATCACGTGGCCCAAGCCCCTCGCAGACCTGCTCGAGCCTGCGTTCGTCACGTACAAGCACTCGAACCCGTGGGTCTCCGACGCCGAGCTCTCACCCAAGTCGGTCGTGCGCGACATGGTCGAGCGGGCCATGACCTTCGGAGAGTTCGTCTCGGTGTACGGCCTGGACCGCACCGAGGGCGTCGTGCTGCGCTACCTCGCCGACGCGTACCGCTCGATGCGCCAGACGGTCTCCGAGGAGCACCGCACCGAGGAGGTCCAGGACATCACGGAGTGGCTGGGCGAGCTGGTACGTGGCACCGACTCGTCGCTGCTCGACGAGTGGGAGCGCCTGGCCAACCCGGTCGACGACGACGCGGACGACGAGGTCGGCGACGGCCCGCTGTCCGGAACGGGCGCCGAGGCCCCGGCCCGGCCCGTCACGGGCAACCCTCGCTCGTTCCGCGTCCTGGTCCGCAACGCCCTGTTCCGCCGGGTCGAGCTCGCGGCGCGGGAGAACTACGACGCGCTCGAGGCGCTCGACAAGGCGAGCGGTTGGGACGGCGACGCGTGGGCCGACGCCCTCGACCCGATGTTCGACCTGCACGGCAACGACGCGATCGGCGTGGACGCCGCAGCACGGTCGTCGGCCCTCGTGCAGATCGTCGAGAACGGCGTGCGGCCCGACGGCGAGCGCGTCGAGCCCGGCACGTGGTTCGTCCGCCAGGTGCTCGACGACCCGGCGAGCGACCACGACTGGGCGATCAGCGCTGTCGTCGACCTCGCGGCGAGCGACGAGGCCGGCGCCGTGGTGCTGAGCGTCGTAGCGGTCGGGACGATCTGACGCGACCTACCGGAGCACGTCGTCGGCCGGGCGGCGGGGCGTCCGCGGAGACGTCGCGCTGTACCCCAGTCGCAGCACCATCTGCGGCGCCCCGGCGTCGAGCGCCGCTGCGAGCGCGGCCCGCGTGGTCGGGTTCTCGAGGACGGTCGTCGCGAACGAGGCGTGCACGAAGTAGGTCGTCGCGGTCAGCAGGACACGCTCGAGCGCCTGGCCGGCAACGAGCCAGTCGCGCACGGAGTCGCCCGGGGTCGTGAGGACCGCGAGCGTCGAACGGTGCTCGAACGCGGCCCGGTCGCTCGTGGAGTCGCCGCCGAAGTGCCGCACGGGGGCCAGCGCGTCGTCGCTCGCGGGACCGAGCGCCGCGACCGGGATCCCGTCGGGCCGGTCGGGGTCGCTCGTGACCCAGCGCGCCTGCTCGACCCGGCCCGTGTGATCCTTGCCGGCGGCCTCCTCGGCCTCGCGCACGAGGTCCAGCAGGACCGTCCGCTCGGGGGCCTGGGGGGCGAGCGTCACGAACCGCGCCCCCTCGGACGTCGCGGCCTTGTCGAGGTCGTCGACCACGTCGGCGTCGAGCGGCTGGTCCTCGAACGGCACACGGGACGTCGCGCGGCGCTCGATCGCGACCGCGAGGTCCAGCTCGTCGGCGTCGGGCAGGACACCCGGGACCAGGTCGACGCGGGCGACCAGGGCGGGGTCGGCGTCGTCGGGCAGCAGCGTCAGCACCGGACGGAAGGACTCGCGGCGTGCCGCGACGCGCAGGTTCGCGAGGAACGCTCCGCAGCTGATGAACATCTCGCGGCCCGCAGGGTCGGCGTGCGTCAGCCGGCGCGAGTCGTCGGCGCGCACGTCGAGCGTCGTGCCGTGCACGTGGACGGACCACGGCTGGGTGTTGTGCACGCTGGGGGCCCGGGACGCGGCCGCGAGGATCCGTTCGATTCGGGGGTCGTCGATGCTCATGTGCGTTCTCCCTGCTTCCGATGCGCCCCTGACGCATCCCCTGCCGGCGGTCACCTCTGCCACCTCGAGCCTCTCAGGACGAGCACCGATCGGCCAGGGACGAAGGTCCTCGCAGGCCTGAGGTGCAGGTCACACGCCCGGCCGCCCGGGACGCGAGACGGACGCGAGCACGTCGCGGCCCGCCACGACAGGCTCGCTCCCCCGCCCTACCGTGGCCTCATGAGCGCACGGGAGCAGGAGACGACACCGCACGAGGGAGAGCAGCACCGGAGCGAGGGCACGGGCGCACGGCTCAATCGCCTGCGGGCCGGGGTGCTCGGCGCGAACGACGGGATCGTGTCGACCGCGGGCGTGGTCGTGGGCGTCGCCGCCACCAGCACGTCGATCCCCGTCATCGCGACCGCGGGCGCCGCGGCCCTGCTCGCCGGAGCCCTGTCGATGGCCGCGGGCGAGTACGTCTCGGTGAGCACGCAGCGCGACACCGAGGAGGCCATGCTCGCCAAGGAGCGCCAGGAGCTCGCAACCATGCCCGACGAGGAGCTCGCGGAGCTCGCCGGGATCTACCGGGCCAAAGGACTGACGCCCGAGCTCGCGCACGAGGTCGCCGTCCAGCTCACGGCTCACGACCCCCTCGCGGCTCACGCGGACGCCGAGCTCAACATCGACCCCGACGACCTCACGTCCCCCTGGGAGGCCGCGCTCGCCTCGATCGTCTCGTTCACCGTGGGCGGGCTGCTCCCCCTGGCCGCCATCCTCCTGGCCCCCACCGCGGCCCGGATCCCCGTGACGTTCGTCGCGGTCGTCCTGGCGCTGGTCCTCACGGGCTGGGGCAGCGCGAGGCTGGGACGGTCCCCGACCCGGCGCGCGACGATCCGCACGGTCCTCGGCGGGGCGATCGCCATGGCCGTGACGTACGGGATCGGGTCGCTCGTCGACGTGAACGTCTAGCGGGAGCCGGCGTCGCGGTTCAGCGCATGAACGGCCCGAAGATGGCGGCGACCATCGCCGCCGCACGGTCGGGGTCACCGTCGGCGATCGCCTCGACCAGCTCGTGGTGGCGGCGGTGGGCCGCCTCCTCGTCGTCGCCCTCGCGCTCCTCGTCGCGCATGTGGACCGCGAAGACGTCGAGCATGCTGGAGTAGAGCTGCAGGTAGAGCGGGTTGTGCGTCGCCGCCACGATCGCGCGGTGCAGTGCGAGGTCAGCGCCGGCTCGAAGGTCGCGATCGCCGGTCGACCAGACCTCTTCCCGTCGGTCGCGCAGCTCGCGCAGCAGCTCGACGTCGGCCTCCGAGCGACTCGATGCGGCGAGCGAGGCCGCGGTGCTGTCCAGGGCACGGCGCAGTTCCAGGTAGTGACGACGGGATCCCCCGGCGAGCTGCCGTTCGAGCGTGCCCGTCAGCTCGGAGCTGGAGATGACGAAGGTGCCCCGGCCCTGCTCACGGCGCAGCAGTCCTCCGTGCACCAGCGACTGGATCGCCTCGCGGACCGTGTTCCGCCCGACCCCGAACTCCGACACCAGATCGGCTTCGGTCGGGATCCGCTCGCCGACCGGCCAGCGGCCGGAGACCACCTCTTCGCGGAAGCGCTCGACGGCCTGGTCGATCAGGCCTGCTCGACGCACGGGCCGCCGTGTGTCAGACTCACCAGAATTCATCCCATGATCCCATCATTCACCGATCTCATCGTGGAGTTTAGCGTGACGACACTCTCTCCAGCGCGCATCCCGGTCCGCCGCGGACGCCTGACCGTGTGGGCCGGCCTTGCCGTCGCGCTGACGGCGGTCAACCTCCGGACGGCCGTGACCGGATTCACCCCGCTCCTCGAGATCATCGGAGCGGACCTCGGGTTCGGCGTGGCCCTGGCGGGTCTGCTCGGGACCGTGCCCGCGGCGTCGTTCGCCGTCTTCGGCTTCCTCGCCCCGGTGGTGACGAGGAGGTTCGGGCTCGAGCGCACGGCCACGGTGGCGCTGGGCCTGACGGCGCTCTCGCTCCTGGTGCGCGCCTACTCTCCGACGCCCCTCGCGCTCGTGCTGTCGACCGTGCTGGCCCTGGCCGGGATCGGCGCCGCGAACGTGGTGATCGTCCCCCTGGTGAAGGCCTGGTTCCCCGACCGGATCGCCCTGTGGACCTCGCTCTACCTGCTCCTGATGCAGACGGGCCAGTTCGTCGCCCCGCTGCTGGCCGTCCCGGTGGCGGAGGCGACGAGCTGGCGGCTCTCGGTAGGAGTCTGGGCGGTCCCGGCCGCGCTCGCCGCAGTGGTCTGGCTCGTCCTGGCATCCAGGCTGCCCGCCGACCACCACCGCCCCCAGGCTCCGGCGACGACCGGCGCGAGGCCGAGGATCAGCCGGTCGTCGACCGCCTGGGGCCTGGTCGTCCTGTTCGCGATGATGGCACTGTCCAACTACGGCATCATCACCTGGGTGCCGGCCGTGCTCACCGACGCGGGCGGGAGCCCGGCCCTGGGCGGCTCCATGATCGCCCTGTACTCGGCCTGGGGCGTGGCCGCCGCCCTGGTGGTCCCGCACGTCGCCACGCGCATGGCGAACCCCTTCGTCGTGGTCGTCGCGTGCTCGGTCGTCCTGACCGTCGGATACCTGGGCCTGATCCTGTCCCCGCTCGACGGCACGCTGCTCTGGGTGTGCGCGCTGGGCATCGGGGTGAGCACGTTCCCGCTCTGCATGACGCTGATCAACCGTCGGACCAGGACCCCGGAGTCCGCCTCGGCGGTGTCCGGCTTCGTCCAAGGAATCGGCTACGGCCTGGCCTGCTTCGGCCCGCTCGGCCTGGGTCTCCTCCGCGAGGCGACCGGTTCGTGGTCGGTCCCGCTCCTCGCGCTCGCCGCGACCGCCGTCCCCGGAGTGATCGCCGGCTGGTTCGCGTGCCGCCCGCGCTTCGTGGAGGACTCGGCGACGCGGCCGGAGCCCGCCTCCGCTCCTTCGCCGCGGCCGGAGACGCGCACCTAGGGGCACAATCTCCCTGTGGCCAAGAAGCAGAAGTCGTCCCACGCCGGCACGCCCGCGCTCGTCGCGCTCGAGAAGGCCGGCGTCCCGCACACCGTGCACCCCTACGAGCACGACCCGTCCTCCGACCTGAGCTACGGGCTCGAGGCCGCCGCGGCGATCGGCATCCCGGCCGAGCAGGTGTTCAAGACCCTGGTCACCTCGGTCGACGGGACGCTCGTCGTGGGCGTCGTGCCCGTCGACCGCAAGCTCGACCTCAAGGCGCTCGCGCACGCGGCCGGCGGCAAGAAGGCCGCGATGGCCGAGCAGGCCGCGGCCGAGCGCGCGACCGGGTACGTCGTGGGCGGCATCTCGCCGCTCGGCCAGCGCCAGCGGCTGCGGACCGTGATCGACGAGTCGGCACTCGCGTTCGACGCGGTCTACGTCTCGGGCGGGCGCCGGGGGCTCGACGTCGGCCTGGCGCCCTCCGACCTGGTCTCGCTCACGGGCGCGGTGACCGCTCCCATCGCGCGGGACTGACGGGCCGCCCTCCCGGCCGCCCGCGGCGCTGCTCTCCCCCGGGTAACACTGTCTCAGCATGTGCGACGGGCCTTCCGGTCCGTGGACAGCGTTCCTAGAGTGACGAACGTGCCCGAGCGGTACCCACCGCGCCGGCACGCTCCGCTCGACCCCGCCTGCGCCGTCCTGCGTGCATCTCCGCCACCCGCCTCTGCCAGCCCATGAGCCCTCAGGAGGACACCATGTCCGCTCCCCTCGACACGACCGAGAAGATCGCCGCCTACGCCCACCCCGACCGCCTCGTCTCCACGGACTGGCTCGCCGAGCACCTGCACGACGAGAACGTGGTCGTCGTCGAGTCCGACGAGGACGTGCTGCTCTACGAGACCGGGCACATCCCGGGCGCGGTCAAGGTCGACTGGCACACCGACCTCAACGACCCCGACCTGCGCGACTACCTCGACGGCAAGGGCTTCGCCCAGCTCCTGGGCTCCAAGGGCATCTCGCGCGACACCACGGTCGTCCTGTACGGCGACAAGAACAACTGGTGGGCGGCGTACTCGGCGTGGGTCTTCACGCTGTTCGGCCACGAGGACGTCCGTCTCCTCGACGGCGGGCGCGGCAAGTGGATCGCCGAGGGCCGCGAGACCACGACCGACGTCCCCACGCCCGAGCCCGTCGAGTACCCCGTGGTCGAGCGCGACGACGAGACGATCCGCGCCTTCAAGGAGGACGTGCTCGCTCACCTGGGCAACGGCCCGCTCGTCGACATCCGTTCGCCCCAGGAGTTCACGGGCGAGCGCCTGCACATCCCGGACTACCCCGAGGAGGGCGTGCTGCGCGGCGGTCACATCCCCACGGCGCGCAACGTCCCGTGGGCGACCGCGGTCGCCGAGGACGGCACGTACAAGTCGCGCGAGGAGCTCGAGGCGATCTACCAGGACGGCGGCCTGGGACTGTCGACCGACGACGACGTCATCACGTACTGCCGCATCGGCGAGCGCTCGAGCCACACGTGGTTCGCGCTGACCTACCTGCTGGGCTTCGACAAGGTCCGCAACTACGACGGCTCGTGGACCGAGTGGGGCAACGCGGTCCGCGTCCCGATCGTCAAGGGCGCCGAGCCGGGCGAGGTCCCCGCGCGTCTCTGAGGTGACGCCCCGCGCGGGGCACCCTCCTGATGCCCGACGGCGGTGGGCCGGGTCGCGCACCCGGCCCACCGCCGTCGGGCATCTCGCGTTCTCACGGCAGGACGCCGGGGAGACGGCACGACCTGGCCGCTCGCCTGCCCGGCGCCTCCGTTCAGGCCTTGCGCACGACCGGCGGGACCCAGCGGCCGTCGAGCGCCTCGGGCAGCGGCGCGTAGAGCCGCATGGTCACGCCCACGGGTCCCCGCGGGGCCGGGAGCCAGTTCGACTCACGGTCCGCCCCGGGGCTCTCGTGCTGGAGGTACAGGTCGAGCGACCCGTCGGGGCCGTAGCGCAGGTCGTCCCGGTCCCCGATCGCGAACCGGTCCAGGGCGTTGGCGACCTGGAAGCCCTCGGCGTCGTACATGGTGACCGACCAGAAGGCCGCTGCGGGCGGGAGCTGGTCGGCCTCGAAGTGCAGCACGTAGTCGTGGTCGCCGTTCACGGGCTCGCCGTCCGCGTCCGTGACGAGCATCGGGTAGATCGCGTCCTCGACCGGGTTCGCTCCCAGCCCCACGAGGGTGACGAAGGCTCGCTGGAGGTAGTAGTTGCCGTAGACGCCCATCGGCTCCCGGAAGAGCGACCACCCGTTGGCTGTGATCCCCAGCGTCGGCTGGGACTGTGCCAGCAGTTCGCGCGCGCTCGCTGCGCCCGCCTCGATCTCGACGATCTCGGCCTCGTCGAACTGGCCGGGGTCGAACTCGTCGCCCGGGACGATGCCCAGCGAACCGATGCGAGCCAGTACCGAGAAGTCCGTGGAGTGCGGCGGGTTGGTGTCGAGCAGGCGGGTCGCGTAGGTGAAGAAGTCGACCGCGCTGAGGGCCTCGACCTGCCGCAGCGGCTCGGTCCGCGTGTCCGCGGTGGGGTCGATCACGAACGGCGGGCGATCACCCAGCGCGCGCACGCTCATGCCGTCCTGCACCGCGTGCACGGCCGGGTAGTCCGCGGGGCCGTTGGTCTGGATGCGACCGATGGCCCACACGTGCGGGGTCGGCGCGACGATCAGCGCGACCTCCTCGGGCAGGTCGTCGTAGAACTCGGTGAGGTCGCCCTCGTAGTCGGGCCCCACGACCAGGTAGTCGCCTGCCCCCGTCCCGGTGGTGCGCTTGCCGATCGTCGCGAAGACGTCGGTCCACATGTCCAGGAGAGGCAGCATGTAGTAGCGGTCGTCGGTGTCCGGGACGTGCAGCAGCACCGGGCCGTCGGTCAGGTCGAGCCACAGGTTCGCGTAGAGGGTGTCGAAGTTGGGGCGGACGACCGCCCGGAAGTCGGCGGGCGGGAACGCGCGCAGGTGGTGGAACGTGTTGGGCGGCCCGAACCCCGGGCGGACCCCCGCCTCCACGTTGGTGCCCTGGCGACGTGTCAGGTCCATGGTCACGAGCGGGTAGAGATAGAGGTACGCCTCCTGGCTCAGCGTGCGCAGATCGTTCGACAGCTTTCCCATGACGCTCCGTCCCTCGGCGCCGAGGGTCGGCGCGCTCGGGCCCAACGTATCCACGGCCGTCGGGCGGTGCGCGGCGAGCGTGGGCGAACTCTCGAGGCTCGCGCGCCGCGTCCGTCCGCAGGGCGGGCGCGGGCTGCCGCTCCGCGCCCTCGGGTGGGAGGATCGACGGATGACTGACGACGCCACGACCGAGCTGCCCCCGGTCCTCGCCGAGATCCGCGACGACTTCCTCGCGCTCGGCGAGCGTGACCGGCTCCAGCTCCTGCTCGAGTTCTCGCGCGAGCTGCCGGACCTGCCCGCGCGCTATCAGAACGCCCCGGGGCTGCTCGAGCGCGTCGAGGAGTGCCAGTCCCCCGTGCGCGCGTTCGCCGAGGTCGAGGCCGACGGCGTCCACCTCTACGCGACCGCCCCGGCCGAGGCCCCCACGACCCGCGGGTTCGCCTCGATCCTGGCCCAGGGGCTCGAGGGGCTGACGCCCGAGCAGGCCCTCGCGGTGCCCGACGACTACCCGTTCACGATCGGGCTGACCAACGCGGTGAGCCCCCTGCGCCTCAACGGCATGACGGGCATCCTGCTGCGCGCCAAGCGTCAGATCCGCGACCAGGTCGCGGCGGGCTGAGGAGCCGCCGCGGGACGTCCGGCCCCGGGGTCGAGATGACACGTACCGCACGTCGCCTCGCTGAGCGATCACGTCGCCCGGCTCGTCCACCCGACCGACGTCACGCCTGACCGCCCGCGGCCTGCGCGTCGAAGCCCTCGCGGTGCCCCTGGATCTCGTCGGTGTTCTCCATGGCCCACTGGACCAGCGCGAGCACCGGCGGCAGCAGCGTGCGCCCCAGGTCTGTGAGCTCGTAGTCGACCCGCGGCGGGACGACGGCGTGGACGGTCCTGCTCACGAGCCCGTCCCGCTCGAGCTGGCGCAGGTTGAGCGTGAGCATGCGCTGGGAGATGCCGCTGATCCCGTGCAGGAGCTCGGTGAACCGCAACGGGCCGCCCGAGAGCGTGCCGAGGATGAGCACGCTCCACTTGTCGCCGACCCGGTCGAGCACGCGCCGGACCTCGCTGGTCGCGTGGTCGGCGCCGCAGCCGCCACCGTCGGGGACCGGCACCTGTAAGGCGTCGGGGACCGGCACGTGCAGCGCGTCGGGGACCGGCTCGTGCAGGGCGTCGGGGACCGGCTCTCGATGGGTCCCCGTGGCCGTCGTGGTCATGGACTCTCCGTTTCCTGACCCACCGGGAACACCGGTGTGCCTTTTGTAGACCTCCTTCAGGTTACCCATGATGTCCTCCGGCACAAAAGGTGACTGACCAGACGGGCAGTTACTCGTGGCCCTCTCCACCGTGGCGCGCCTCGCGTCACCGACCTCGAAGGAATCACATGAACGTCGCCCTCTGGATCGCCGCTGGACTGCTCGCTGTCGCCTTCGCCGGCGCAGGCTTCATGAAGCTCACGACCCCGGCCGGCAAGCTGATGGAGCAGATGCGCTGGGTCACGCCCGAGCGCCTCACGGCCGTGCGCGTGCTCGGGGCGCTCGAGCTGCTCGGCGCGATCGGCCTGACCCTCCCGCTCGTCACGGGCATCGCCCCGATCCTGACCCCGATCGCCGCGACCGGCCTCGCGATCACGCAGATCGGCGCGATCCCCCTGCACGTGCGCCTCGGCGAGAAGCAGTCCGTGCCGGTCAACGCCCTCCTGCTGCTGCTCGCCGTGTTCGTCGCCGTGGGGCGCTTCGCCGGCTGGGGCGCGTGACGCCGTCGGGCGGATGAGAGCCGACGCACCACGGCTGGCGCGGCGTCCGGCCCCCCTCGACCGGGGACTGCCCGGACGGCCCGCTCGCCGCGGGCCGTCCCACGGCCCGGCCGGCCCAGCCCTCAGGCCGCGTCGCGCAGCGCGAGGCGCCGCGCGAGCACCGCGCACACGATGAGCTGGAGCTGGTGGAAGACGATCACGGGCACCGCCACGGTGCCCGCGACCGCGACCGGGAAGAGCACGGCGGCCATGGGCAGCCCCGTGGCCAGGCTCTTCTTGGACCCGCACATGAGCAGCGCGATGCGGTCCTCCACACCGAGCCGCAGCCCGGCCCCGCCCCACCACGTGACGGCGAGCATGACCACCAGGATCAGGGCGCTGATCCCGACGAGCGCGACGATCGTCCACGCCGAGATCCCGGCCCACACCCCCGCGCTCGTCGCAGCGGCGACCGCACCGAAGACCACGATCAGGATCGTGCCGCGGTCCACGGACAGCGTGAGCCACCGCCGGGCCCGGACCCACCGGCCGACGAACGGCTGCAGGAGCTGGCCCACGACGAACGGGGCGAGCAGGTGCACCAGGACGTCACGCAGGCCGCTCAGCCCACCCGTCGCGCCGCTCGACGACATGAACCACAGGACCAGCAGCGGCGTCACGACCATGCCCACGACGTTCGAGACCGTGGCGCCGCAGATCGCCCCGGCGATGTTCCCGCGCGCGACCGACGTGAACGCCACGGACGACTGGACGGTCGAGGGCAGCAACGACAGGAAGAGGATGCCCGCCGCGAGCGGCGCGCCGACGAGCGGGGTCACGGCCCAGGAGACCGCGAGGCCGACGAGCGGGAAGACGACGTACGTCGAGGCGAGGATGCCGCCCTGGAGGCGGACGTTCTTGAGGCCCGCCCACACCTCGGTGGTCGACAGGCGCATGCCGTAGACCAGGAAGAGGACGGCGACCGCGACGTCCGCGACCGCGTCGACGACGCGCTGGGCCTCTGCGGGGACCGGGACCACGAGCCCCAGGACCATGGTCGCGACGAGCGCCACGATGAACGGATCGACCCACTGCTTGAGAACCTGGCGCACGAGGACCGAGTCTAGGTGTCGCGGGGCGAGGACCCGCTGGCTGCCCGCCGGGCGACCGTCGACCGGCGACCGGCGACTCGCCGGCGGCTCTTTCGACGCCAGGACCGGCGAGGCCTCGAGGCCCCACCGGTCCTGGTCCGTCGTTCCGTGGGTGCGCCCGGGCTACGGGTGCGCGTGCCCCTGGTAGCGGTGGAGCGCGGCCTGCGCGTGCTCGGGCACGCTGCCGTCCTTGTTCGCGACCAGGAAGATCCCGCCCATGCCCATGTCCGAGTGGGACTGCACGTGGCAGTGGACCATCCACGCGCCGGGGCCGACCTTCTCGCCCGCGATCACCTGGAACCCGAACGAGTCGCCCGGGTTGAGGTCGCGCGTGTCGACGACCTGGGTCGGGTCGTTGGGGCCGCTGAGGTATCCCGTACGGTTGTTCGCCCACCGGTGCGCGTGCAGGTGGAAGGTGTGGAACGCGTTGCCGTGGCCGATCGCCACGAACTCGACCCGCTCGCCCTCGTTCGCCTCGAACACCGGCACGTTCGGCGCGACCTGGTTGTTGATCGACATGCCGTTGAAGGCGACCGTGTACGTGCGGTCGGGCAGGACGTCGCCCTTGCGCCGGACGATCAGCGCGCCGTACATGCCGACCTTGACGCCCTCGGTGCCGTGATCGGTCCCCAGCGCGTGGTCGTGGTAGTGCCAGTAGCCCGCGCTCCCGGGCATCCACTGACCGCCCTTGGTCGTGTAGGCGGCGTGGGTGCGCCACACGTAGGTCCGCGACTGGCCGGGCTCGTTGAACGACGCGTTGAGCGGGCTGCCGTCGGAGTCGTAGCTGTAGCTCACACCGTGCGCGTGCAGCGAGAGGCGCTTGTCCGTGGTGTTGACCAGGGTGATCTCGAAGGTCTCGCCCTCCCACATCTCGAGGGTCGGGCCGGGGACCGTGGCCTTGCCGGGCTCGAGGCCGTAGCCGACGAGACCGCCGGGCAGCGCCTCGGCGTACATCGTCAGGCGGCGGACCTTGTTCTTGTCCGGCTTGCCCTTGTCCTTGTCGGGCTTGCCGTGGTTCCCGTTCCCGGTGCCGTGCGCCGCGGCGGGAGCCGCGCCGAGGCCGAGCGCCGTGGGCGCCACGAGGCTCGCGACCGTTCCTGCCAGCATCGACCGGCGCGAGATCTGTCGCTTGAGCAGTCCGTCGGGGGCGGCGGTGTCCTGCGTCATGGTTCTCCCTCTCCTCTGCCCGCCGGACCGGTCGTGGGGGCCGGTGGCGGTCAGGTATTCGTCGTTGAATCCCTGCGCGCTCGCACCGGTGACCTCGCGCGATGGCAGGCACGCGAGGTCGGACGGACGAGCATGGCTGCACGCGAGCTGCGTGACCGACCCCGCAGCCCACGGCGTCGTGGGCCCTGGCCTCGGTCCGGCCCCCACGGTGATGGGGTCCCGGTGCACGCCCGACCCTAGGGAGACTTCTGACAACCGTCAAGCAGAAGTAGAAGGTTCACCCTTTTTGTTTTGCGATTCACACCCCAGAAGAGGAGCGGAGTCCGAGCGGGCGACCGCGAGGCCGCCCGCCGACATGTCACCGATCAGAAGAGCGTGTACCCGCCGTCGACCGTCACGACGGCCCCCGTCATGAAGCTCGACGCCTCGCTCGCGAGCATGACCACGACCGGCCCCAGCTCGGCGGGGGTACCCCACCGCTTCATCGCGGCGGGAGCCACGCAGTCGTCGTAGTACTCGGGTTGGTCCACGGGCGACGCCTCGGTCAGGATGTACCCGGGCGCGATCGCGTTGACCCGGATCCCGTGCGGTGCCCACTCCGCCGCGAGCCCCTTGGTCAGCTGGTGCACCGCGGCCTTCGACGCCAGGTACGCGGGCTGCCACCGCGGGCGGTTGACGATCTGCGCGGACATCGACCCCACGTTGACGATCGCCCCGCCCCGACCGTCCGTGACCATCTGCCGGGCCACGGCCCGCGAGCAGTACCAGACACCGTCGAGGTTCGTCGCGAGCGTCCGGTGCCACACGTCGTCCTCGATCTCGAGGGCCGCTCCCCCGATCGAGATCCCCGCGTTGTTGACGAGCACGTCGACGCCGCCGCCCTCGCGCCCGACCTGCGCCACGACGTCGTCGACCTGCTCGCGGTCCGTGACGTCGAGCTCGTAGCCGTGCGCCGCCAGCCCCAGCGCCCGCAGCTCGTCGGCCGCCGCCTGCGCGGCCTCGAGCGTCGTCGCCGTCAGCGCGACCTGGGCCCCCGCCTCCCCCAGCGCCTGCGCGAGCCCGCGCCCGATCCCGCGGCTCGCGCCCGTGACGAGCGCCGTGCGGCCGGCGAGGGAGAACGTGTCGAGGACAGCCATGTCGATCCGATCCAGAGGTCAGGAGAAGGCAGCAGGTGGAGAGGGTACAGAGTTCCCGGGATGCACGACGACGGCGCCGCCCCGGGGAGGGACGGCGCCGTGCGTGGCTCAGAAGTCGAAGAGGTCCTCGAGCCAGGACTCCTTCTTCTTGCGCTTGCGGTAGCGCGGGTCGTCGCTGCGGTACTGCTCCGGGCTGCGGTACCGGTCGTCGCCCCGGTACTCGTCGCGACGCCGGTCGTCGCCGCGGTAGTCGTCCCGGCGGCGGTCGTCCGCGTAGCCGTAGGGCGCGGGCGGGGGCGGGACCGGGAGCTGCTGGGTCGGCGGGTACTGCACGGGCGGGGGCGTCGCGGCACGCGGAGCCGCCGCAGCCGCCGGGCCGCCGGCCTCGGCGGCGATCTCTGCCTCGAGGCTGCGGTCGATGATCTTGTCGAGCTCACCCCGGTCGAGCCACACGCCGCGGCACGTGGGGCAGTAGTCGATCTCCACTCCCTTGCGGTCGGACATCACGAGCACGGTCTGATCGAGAGGGCACAGCATGACGGGTCTCCTTCGTCGGGTCGAACGCACAACGGTCGGCGCGCCGCGGGGGTTCCCGCACCGCGCCGGAAAAGCACGAGCCACAGGGCAGGACGGGCGGGTCAGACCTCGAAGAGGTAACCCATGCCCGGCTGGGTGATGATGTGCCGGGGGTTCGCGGGGTCGTCCTCGAGCTTGCGCCGCAGCTGCGCGGTGTAGACGCGCAGGTAGTTCGTCTCGGCCGAGTACGCCGGCCCCCACACGTCGTGCAGGAGCTGGAGCCGCCCCACCATGCGGCCCCGGTGACGCACGAGCACCTCGAGCAGCGACCACTCCGTGGGGCTCAGCCGGACCTCCTGCCCGGCCCGCAGCACACGGCGCCGAGCCAGGTCGATCCGCAGGTCGCCCGCCTCCACGACGGGCTCGGACACCTCGGCGGGCTGGGCGCGGCGCACCGCGGCCCGCAGCCGCGCGAGCAGCTCGTTCATCGCGAACGGCTTGGTCACGTAGTCGTCGGCGCCCGCGTCGAGCGCGTCGACCTTGTCGTCGCCGAGCTGACGCGCCGAGAGCACCACGATCGGCACCGCGCTCCACCCGCGGATGCCCTCGATGACCTCGAACCCCGAGAGGTCCGGCAGGCCCAGGTCGAGCAGGATCACGTCGGGGCGCGCGCTCGCGGCCGCGTCGAGGGCCTCGGTCCCGGTCATGGCGACCGTGACGTCCCAGCCGTGCGCGCGCAGGTTGATCGCGAGCGCGCGCACGAGCCCCGCGTCGTCGTCGACGACGAGCACCCGGTTGCCTTCGCCGCTCATCCGCGCACCTCGCCCGTCTCGCTCGTGCTGCTCGTGTCGCGGGTGCCGCCGTCCGCCGTGCCTGTACCTACGCCTCTGTGCCTGCCTGTGCCGTCCGTGCTCACGTCGTCATCCTCCCGTGCCTCGCGCGGCACGGTGACCACCATGGTCAGGCCGCCGCCGGGCGTGTCCTCCGGCGTGATGCTCGCGCCCACCGCCCGCGCCAGCCCGTCCGCGACCGCGAGCCCCAGGCCCAGGCCCTCTCCGGTCGTGTCGCCGAGCCGTTGGAAGGGCTCGAACATGCGGATCTTGGACTCGTCCGACAGGCCCCGGCCCGTGTCGACGATCCGCAGCTCGATCTCCCGGGGCCCGGCCGAGGCCGTGATCCGCACGGGCTCGCCCGGCGGGCTGTGCCGCACCGCGTTCGACGTGAGGTTCGCGACCGCACGCTCGAGCAGCCCGGGGTCGGTGCGCACGAGCGGCAGGTCGTCGGGCACGTCGAGGCGCACGACGCCGGGCCCGTAGGGCTCGATCGCGAGCGGCACGATCTCGTCGACCGACGCCGCTCGCAGCACGGGCCGCACGCTCCCGGTCTGGAGCCGGGACAGGTCGAGCAGGTTGTCGATGAGCTTCTCGAGGCGCCCGGTCGAGTCCTGGATGGTGCGGGTGAGCGCGTCGGTGTCCTCGGCGTCGAGGTGCACGTCGGGGGACGCGAGGCCGTCGACGGCCGTGCGGATCGAGGCGAGCGGGGTGCGCAGGTCGTGCGAGACGGCCGCGAGCAGCGCGGTGCGCGTCGCGTCGGCCTCCTCGAGGACCGCGGCCTGGGCGGCCTGCTCGCGCAGGCGCCGGTACTCCAGGACGAGCCCGGCCTGGGCCGCGAACGCCTCGAGGACCTGACGGTCGCTCGCGGGCAGGGCCCGCCCCCACAGTGACAGCCGGTGCGAGTCGTCGACGCGCAGCTCTGTCCGCTCGGCGTCGTCCAGGTGCCCGACGGCGGAGCGCGCCCCGGTGCGCCCGTCACCCTCGGCGGGGGTCAGGTCGCCCTCGGCGAAACCCCCGTCGCCCTCGGGAAGGCGTACGTCCCCCTCGACCCGGCCCGTGCTCGCGACCGTGCGCCAGGGCCCGCGCTCCCCCGCCCGCGTCTCGAGCTCGACCCTCGACAGTCCGAACGTCTCGGCGAGCCGCGTGACGATGGCCTGCGCGGTGTCCTCGCCCGAGAGCACGGAGCGCGACAGCGCGGCGAGCGTCGAGGCCTCTGCCCGCGCTCGGTAGGCCTGCGCGGTTCGGCGAGCGGCGAGGTCCACGACCGACGCGACGGCCGCGGCGACCAGGACGAACACGAGGAGCGCGAGGAGGTTCTCGGGGTCCTGGACGGTGAGGAACCCGGTCGGGGGCGTGAAGAACCAGTTGAGGCACAGGAACGAGACGACGGCTGCGGCCACGGCGGGCCACAGCCCGCCCACGAGCGCGACGGCCACCGACCCGGCGAGGAACAGCATGAGCTCGGTCGAGAGCGAGACGACGTCGCGCAGGAGCCAGAAGATCCCGGTCAGCACGGCGGGCACCACGAACGCGAGCGCCCACCCGGCGGTCCGGCGCGGTCGGGACAGCGCCGACCACCGGCCGCGCAGCAGCCTGCCCGCGCGCGCCTTCTCGTGCGTCACGAGGTGGACGTCGATCGTCCCGGCCAGGCGGGCGATCTCGGCGCTCGAGGACCCCAGGAGTGCCTCGCGCCAGCGCGAGTGCCTCGAGACGCCCACCACGATCATGGTCGCGTTGACCCCTTGCGCGAAGTCGACGATCGCCGAGGCGACGTCCTCGCCCACGACCGTGTGGAACGTCCCGCCGAGCGACTCGACGAGCTCGCGCGAGGCCGCGATGGCCGCGGGCGGCGCGCTGGGCAGCCCGTCGGTCGCCAGGACGTGGACCGCGACGAGCTCGGAGCCGGCCGCGCGCTGGGCGATCCGGGCGCCGCGGCGCAGCAGCGTCTCGCCCTCGGGGCCGCCCGTGACCGCGACGACGATGCGCTCGCGCGCCGGCCACGTGCCGGAGATCGCGTGGTCTGCCCGGTACCGGGTCAGGGCGTCGTCGACGCGGTCGGCGAGCCACAGCAGCGCGAGCTCGCGCAGGGCCGTCAGGTTGCCCGTGCGGAAGTACGACGACAGCGAGGCGTCGATCTGCTCGGCCCGGTAGACGTTGCCGTGCGCGAGCCGGCGCCGCAGCGCCTGCGGCGACAGGTCCACGAGCTGGATCTGGTCGGCGTCGCGCACCACCTGGTCGGGCACGGTCTCGCGCTGGCGCACGCCCGTGATGGCCTCGACGTCCGCGGTGAGCGACTCGAGGTGCTGCACGTTGACCGTGGTCACCACGTCGATGCCCGCCGCCAGGAGGTCCTGCACGTCCTGCCAGCGCTTGCGGTGGCGCGAGCCGGGTGCGTTGGTGTGCGCGAGCTCGTCGACCAGGACGACCTGGGGGTCGCGGGCGAGCACGGCCTCGACGTCGAGCTCGGTCAGCTCGACGTCCCGGTGGCTCACGACGCGCCGCGGCACGACCTCGAGGTCACCGATCTGCGTGATCGTCGCGGCGCGCCCGTGCGTCTCGACCAGGCCGACGACCACGTCCGTGCCACGCGACCTGCGCCGGTGCGCCTCGCCGAGCATCGCGTACGTCTTGCCCACGCCCGGCGCGGCTCCGAGGTACACGGTGAGCAGCCCGGGACGGCGAGCGGCGCCGTCGGGCCCCCCTGCCCCTCGACCCAGCTGCCCTTCCCCGCCCGGGGACGCGCCGGGGTCCGGGCGCCCCTCCTGGGGGCTCCCGGACCCTGCGGCCTCGTGGCCGCCGCGTCCCTCAGGCACGGGGCACCCGCGCCGTCCGGTCCACGGCGGAGGGCCTCGCGCTCGTCGTCATGGGTTCATCTTCTCCGAGTTCTCGAGCGCGAGGTTGAGCTCGAGCACGTTGACACGCGGTTCGCCCAGGACGCCGAGGTCCCGCCCGGCGGTGTGCTGGGCCACGAGGTCCGCGACGACGGCCTCGTCCAGGCCCCTCGCCTCGGCGACCCGCGCGACCTGCAAGGCTGCGTACGCAGGACTGATCTGCGGGTCGAGCCCCGACGCCGATGCCGTGAGCGCGTCGGCGGGCAGCGACGCGGGGTCCACGCCGTTCAGGTCGGCCAGCGCCGCCCGGCGCTCGTCGATCGACGCGACCAGCTCGGGGTTCAGAGGCCCGAGGTTGGTGCCCGCGGACGCGAGCGTGTCGTACCCGTCGCCCGCGGCCGAGGGCCGGCCGTGGAACCAGCGCTCGGCGTCGTCGGCCGCGGCGAAGTCCTGCCCGATCAGCGCGGACCCCACGACGGGAGCGCCGTCCGCGCCCGTGTCGGCGAGGGACGTGGCGTGCGTGCCGTCGCTGCGCACGAGCGAGCCGTTCGCCTGCCAGGGCAGGGCGAGCTGCCCGACGCCCCACACCGCGAGCGGGTAGGCCACGCCCAGGAGCACGGTCAGGACGAGCAGGACGCGCAGGCCCGCGAGCGTCTGGCGGAACAGCGAGGCGGCGCCGGCCGAGGCCGAGGGGCGCGCGAGGGGTGCGGGGCGTCCGGGGACGCCCGCGGGGGTGGTCAGAGTTCCAGGCATGTCAGCCAATCCCGGGGATGAGGGAGATCACGAGGTCGATGAGCTTGATCCCGACGAACGGGGCCACGAGCCCGCCCACGCCGTAGACCAGGAGGTTGCGGCGCAGCATCGCGGACGCCGACGACGGCCGGTACCGCACGCCCTTGAGCGAGAGCGGGATGAGCACCAGGATGATGAGCGCGTTGAACACGACGGCCGACAGGATGGCCGACTCGGGGCTCGACAGCCGCATGACGTTGAGCACCGCGAGCTGCGGGAACACGACCATGAACATCGCGGGCAGGATCGCGAAGTACTTCGCGATGTCGTTGGCGATCGAGAAGGTCGTCAGGGCCCCGCGCGTGATGAGGAGCTGTTTGCCGATCTCGACGATCTCGATGAGCTTGGTCGGGTCGGAGTCGAGGTCCACCATGTTGCCCGCCTCCTTGGCGGCGGTGGTCCCGGTGTTCATCGCGACGCCCACGTCGGCCTGGGCCAGGGCGGGCGCGTCGTTGGTGCCGTCGCCCGCCATGGCCACGAGCCGCCCGCCGGCCTGCTCGCGCCGGATGAGCGCGAGCTTGTCCTCGGGCGTCGCCTCGGCCAGGACGTCGTCGACGCCTGCCTCCGCGGCGATGGCCCGAGCGGTCATGGCGTTGTCGCCCGTGACCATGACGGTGCGGATGCCCATGGCGCGCAGCTCGTCGAACCGTTCGCGCATGCCCGCCTTGACGACGTCCTTGAGGTGGACGACGCCCAGCACGCGCGCGGGCCCCTCGCCGACCTGCTCGGCCACCACGAGCGGCGTGCCGCCCGAGGAGCTCACGGCGTCGACGTGGGCTGCGAGCTGCTCGGCGACCGTGGCGCCGGGCCCGCCGCTCGTCGGGACACCGGTCGAGTGGACCCAGCGCTGGACCGCGCTGCCGGCCCCCTTGCGGATGCGGCGCACCCGCCCGTCGGGCAGGGGCAGGTCGATCCCGCTCATGCGCGTGTGCGCGGAGAAGGGCACCATCTCGGCGCCGGCGAGGGCCTCCGTCTGGTCGGCGTGCGCGTCACCCAGCCCGTACCGCTCGCGGACGAGCACCACGATGCTCTTGCCCTCGGGCGTCTCGTCCGCGAGCGAGGAGAGCCGGGCCGCCTCGGCGAGCTGCGCCGTCGTGACGTCACCGACCGTGAGGAGGTCGGCCGCCTGCCGGTTGCCGTACGTGATGGTGCCCGTCTTGTCGAGCAGCAGGACGTCGACGTCGCCCGCGGCCTCGACCGCGCGGCCCGACATCGCGAGCACGTTGCGCTGGACGAGACGGTCCATGCCCGCGATGCCGATCGCCGACAGCAGCGCCCCGATGGTCGTGGGGATGAGGCACACGAGCAGCGAGATGAGGACGATCATCGACTGCTTGGACCCCGAGTACACCGCGAACGGCTGCAGCGTCACGACCGCCAGCAGGAAGATGATCGTGAGCGAGGTCAGCAGGATGTTGAGCGCGATCTCGTTGGGCGTGCGCTGGCGCTCCGACCCCTCGACGAGCGCGATCATCCGGTCGACGAACGTGTGGCCAGCGGGCGCGGTGATCCGCACGACGATCGTGTCCGACAGGACGACGGTCCCACCCGTGACCGCCGACCGGTCACCGCCCGACTCGCGGATCACCGGGGCCGACTCGCCCGTGATCGCGGACTCGTCGACCGACGCGACGCCCTCGATGACGTCGCCGTCACCGGGGACGATCTCGCCCGCCCGGACGACCACCACGTCCCCGACGGCGAGCGTCGAGGAGGGGACCTCCGCCGTCGGGCAGCTCGCGAGGCCCGTCCCGCTCGCCAGGGTGTCGGACCGAGCCATGACACGCCGCGCGGTCGTCTGCTGCTGGGTCGCGCGCAGGCTCGACGCCTGCGCCTTGCCCCGGCTCTCCGCGACCGACTCGGCGAGCGTCGCGAACAGCACGGTCGCCCACAGCCAGAGCGCGATGGCCCACGCGAAGACGCTGGGCTCGAACGCCGCGAGCGCCGTCGTGGCCACGGCCCCGAGCTCGACGACGAACAGCACGGGCGAGGCGACCAGCTCGCGCGGGTCGAGCTTGCGGAACGCACCGGGCAGCGCGGCCCGGACCTGCACCCACGAGAGCGAGGCGCCGCGCCCGGGCCCGGGCTTGCGACCGCCGGAGCTGCCGGCCGAGCCAGCAGACGCCGACGAACCGGCCACGCCGACAGCACCTTCACTGACAGCACCTGCTGGGCCCCCAGCGACAGGAAGCAGGACCGCGTCGGACGCACCAGCAGGCGCATCCCCGCGGGGGGTGGGGCGGGTCGTGGCGGGTCTGGCGGAGGACCGAGGAACGAGGTCCTCTGGAAGACCCGCCCCGCCCCCCGCGGGGACGCGCCCGGAGGGAGCGACGGAAGAGGAACGATTCATGAGAGCGACTCCACGATGGGACCGAGCGACAGCACGGGGACGAAGGTGAGCCCGACGACGACCAGGGCGACGGTTCCCAGGACGCCCACGAAGAGGGGCTGGTGCGTCGGGAGGGTGCCCGCGGTGGCGGGGACCGTCTTCTGGGAGGCGAAGCGTCCGGCGAGCGCCAGGACGAGGGCCATGGGGATGAAGCGGCCGGCGAGCATCGCGATGCCGAGCGCCGTGTTGTAGAAGGGCGTGCCGGACGTGAGGCCGCCGAACGCCGAGCCGTTGTTGTTGGCCGCGGACGTGAAGGCGTACAGGACCTCGGAGAGCCCGTGCGGGCCCGCCTCCTGGATACCTGCCTGCCCGGCAGGCAGCGCGATCGCCAGGGCAGTCCCGACGAGCACGAGGAACGGGACCGTGAGGATGTAGAGCGCGACGAGCGTGATCTCCTGGCGCCCGATCTTCTTGCCGAGGTACTCGGGCGTGCGCCCGACCATGAGCCCGGAGACGAACACCGCGACGATCGCGAGCATGAGCATCCCGTACAGGCCCGAGCCCACGCCGCCCGGGGCGATCTCGCCGAGCATCATGGTGAACATCGTGACGCCGCCGCCCGGCGCGGTCAGGGAGTCGTGCATGGAGTTCACCGCGCCCGTGGAGGTGCCCGTGGTCGACGCGGCGAACAGCGCGCTCGCGGCGAGGCCGAAGCGGGTCTCCTTGCCCTCCATGGCGCCGCCCGCGGCGAGCGGGGCGGCACCGGGGCCGGCCATCTCGGCCCAGGTGATGAGCGCGACCGCGACGAACCACAGCGCGCCCATGGCCCCGAGGATCGCCCAGCCCTGGCGCTTGTCGCCGACCATGAGGCCGAACGTGCGGGGCAGGGTGAACGGGATCACGAGGATCAGGAAGATCTCGAACAGGTTGGAGAACGGGCTGGGGTTCTCGAGCGGGTGCGCCGAGTTGGCGTTGAAGAACCCGCCGCCGTTGGTGCCGAGCTCCTTGATGACCTCCTGCGAGGCGACGGGGCCGCCGAGCACGTGCTGCGTGCCCCCCGCGACCGAGTCGATCGCGGTGTGCGCGTCGAAGTTCTGGATGACACCCGTCGCGAGCAGCACGATCGCGCCCACGAACGCCATCGGCAGCAGGATGCGCACGCACGTGCGGGTCAGGTCGGACCAGAAGTTGCCGACGCGCCCGTCGGTGCCCGAGCGCACGAAGCCGCGGATCAGGGCGACCGCGACCGAGATCCCGACGGCCGCGGACACGAAGTTCTGCACCGCGAGCCCGCTCATCTGGAGAAGGTGCCCCGCGGCGGCCTCGCCCGAGTACCACTGCCAGTTCGTGTTGGCCACGAACGAGACCGCGGTGTTCCAGGCGCCGGCCGGGTCGAACGCGGCGAAGCCGAGGTTCATCGGCAGGTGCTGCTGGAGGCGGGCGATCCCGTAGAGGAGCAGGAGCGAGGCCATCGAGAAGCCGAGGAGCGAGAGCAGGTAGGTGCTCCACTTCTGCTCGGCGTCGGGGTCGACGCGCATGAGCCGGTACCCGGCCCGCTCGACCCGCAGGTGCCGGGGCGAGGTGAAGACACGCGCCATGTAGGCGCCGAGCGGGGCGTGCACGGCGGCGAGCGCGAGGAGCAGCAGGACGAGCTGCCCGACGGCGAGCCACACCCCGGGCGTCTGCGTCACCTGGGTCGCCGCGGTCTGCGTCAGCACGCTGGTCTGGGTCAGCACGGTCGCGCTCACCGGACCTTGTCGCTGCGGAGGAGGGCGACGAACAGGTAGCCGAGCAGCACCACGACGGCACCGAGCCCGACCCAGTCGAGGACCGTCATGACGTGGACCCCCCGGAGGAGCCGTGGCGGCGGGCCACGAGGCCGACGGCGGTGAAGAACACCACGGTCAGCAGGATGTAGGCCAGGTCGGCCATCTGAGTTCTGCCTTCGAACGTCGTGCGGCGGGCGGATCTCGGGGACCGCGGGCAGGTGCCGTGGTCGGCGGGGAGGCGCCGTGCCGGTGCGCAGCTCCTGCGCACACCCCAGGTCTATGCCGTGCAGGACGGCGTGGGGCGGGACGTTGACGGGTTCTTGACGGGGGTGCCGCGGGTGTTGACGCAACCCTGACGGGAGGGGTTGGGGGCGGCGTGGGGGACGCGCCCGCCCGGATGAGTTGTCAGAACCACACCGGGCTATCCCCCGACCCACTTCTGACAACTAGTCCACGCTGCGTCACCGCCTCGCCGCTCCGCGTCGTGCACCGCCATGTCGACGACGTCACCACGTCACGCCGGGGTCGCCGCGACCTCGCGCCGCCCCGATGAGTTGTCAGAACCACACCGGGCTATCCCCCGGCCCAGTTCTGACAACGAAGCGGCGGGAAGGGACGCCGTTGTCGAGAGCCACCGGGCGGGCTCAGGGCAGCGGCGCAGTCGACGTCGAGCATCAGTCCGCGTCGAGCATCACTCGGCGTCGAGACGCTCGCGCAGCTCTTCCGCCAGGTGCAGGTCGTCGTCGAGCGCCGCGAGCGCGTCCGCGAGCAGGGGCAGCGCCTCGGCGCCTGCGAGGAACCGGGCGGCCGCGACGTCGTCGTGCAGCTGGAGCGCGAGGTCCGCCCGCAGGACGAGCGCCCGGAAGCGCAGGCGCTCGGACACGGTGCGGGTCCTGACGCCCTCGGCGTCGAACGCCCTGTCGAGGACGCGGGCCGCGCCGGTGGGGTCCCCGGCCCCGCGCAGGATGCGCGCGTGCTCGACCGCTCGGGCGATGTCGGACGGCGCGTCGACCGTGCGGCGCGGGAGGCGGCCCAACGGCACCTCACCACGCTGCACCACGTGAACCTCCTCGTGCTCGTCGGGCCACGGAGGCTCCCGACGAACCGTGTCCGATCTGTCCGTCCTCGTCCACCCTAGCCGCGACCTCCGGGCACCGCTCGGGATGGGGACGGCGCGCCGCCGACGAGCGGCGGCCGGGCGCAGTGCGAGCACCAGGCCCCCGGGGCCGCACCCAGCCGCCCCGAGATGCGGCGAACGGGGGCCCGGAACGCTCCTGGACCCCCGTTCGCCGCATCTCGACGAGCACGGTCAGCGCTGCACGCGCGCGCTCCCGCCCGAGGCGAGCTTGCGGACCTCGGCGAGCGACGCCGTCGACGTGTCCCCCGGCGTGGTCATCGCGATCGCCCCGTGGGCTGCGCCGTACTCGACGGCCTCCTGGATCGAGCCGAGCTCCATGAGCCCGTACGCGAGGCCCGAGGCGAACGAGTCGCCCCCGCCCACGCGGTCGAGGATCTCGAGGTCGGCGCGGTGCGTGGCCTCGGCGAAGCCCTGGACCCGGGACCACGCGATGGCCCCCCAGTCGTTGCGCGTGGCCGAGCGTACGGCCCGCAGCGTGGTGCCGATGACCTGGAAGTTCGGGTACGCCGCTGCGGCGGTCTCGATCATGGCGCGGAACGCCGCGGTGTCGAGGTCCGTCAGGTTCTCGTCCACGCCCTCGATCTCGAACCCGAGGCTCGCGGTGAAGTCCTCCTCGTTGCCGATCATGACGTCGACGTACTGCGCGAGGTGGCGGTTGACCTCCTGCGCACGCGCGGGCCCGCCGATGCCCTGCCACAGCGAGGGACGGTAGTTGAGGTCGTAGGACACGACGGTGCCGTGCTTGCGCGCGGCCCGCATCGCGGCCTCGGCGACGTCCGCGGACGACGCGGACAGCGCGGCGAAGATCCCGCCCGTGTGCAGCCAGCGCACCCCCCGCCCGAACAGCTCGTCCCAGTCCACGTCCTCGGGCCGCATCTGGGCGATCGCGGTGTTGCCCCGGTCGCTCACGCCCACCGCGCCGCGCACGCCGTAGCCGCGCTCGGTGAAGTTGAGCCCGTTGCGGACCGTGCGACCGATCCCGTCGTACGGGACCCACTGCACGTAGCTCGTGTCGAGGCCGCCCGTGAGCATGAGGTCCTCGACCAGGCGGCCGACCTCGTTGTCCGCGAGCGCCGTGACGATCGCGCCGCGCAGGCCGAAGCAGCGGCGCAGGCCGCGCGCGACGTTGTACTCGCCTCCGCCCTCCCACGCGTCGAACGAGCGGGTGGTCTTGATGCGTCGCTCGCCCGGGTCGAGGCGCAGCATGACCTCGCCCAGGGAGACGACGTCGTAGGTGCAGTCCGCGGCCGGGCGCAGCTCCAGGGGGGCGCCGGCGGGAAGGGTGGTCGTGTCGGTCATGTCAGCTCACTTTCCTGCGGCGGCAACGGCGGGGTCTCCGGCGACGGGCGCCGGAGAGACGGTGGGCACTGCCGGCGCGAGCGACGCCGCGAGGGCGACGGCCTGCGCCGAGCGGCGCGCGATCTCGGCGAAGTCTCCAGCCTCCACGAGGGACTTCTCGACCATCCACGAGCCGCCCACGGCCAGGACGGAGGGCACCGAGAGGTACTCGGTCGCGTTGGCCGCGCTCACACCACCCGTGGGGACGAACCGCAGGCCGGGGAACGGCGCGGACAGCGCCTTGATCGCGGGCACTCCCCCGTTGATCGCGGCGGGGAAGAACTTCACGACGTCGAGCCCCAGGGCCAAGGCGGCCATGATGTCCGACGGCGTCGAGACGCCCGGGAAGATCGGCAGGCCGTGGTGCTGCGCTCGGCGCACGACGTCGGCGCTCAGCCCGGGCGAGACCAGGAAGCGCGCACCGGCGTCGACGGCCTGGTCGACCTGGTCGGTGTTGACGACCGTGCCGGCCCCCGTCACGAGCTCGGGCAGCTCGCGCGTGACGGCGGCGATCGCTGCGCGGGCACCGGCGGTGCGGAAGGTGATCTCGGCGATGGGCAGGCCGCCGTCCAGGAGAGCGGCTCCGAGGGCGAGCGCCTGGGCCTCGTCCTCCACGACGACCACGGGCACGACCCGCAGCGTGGCGAAGAGCTGGTCGAGGTCGGTCGGGGGCGCAGCGGGTGACATGAGGCCTCGCGTTTCGTTATAGTGAACGGATGTTCTGGAATACGAAATCACTCTACGTGAGCGGCGCGCCCGCGTGGTAGCCCGCCCGAGCACCGAGACCCCGCGCGCCGACTCCCCGGCAGACCACGCCGCCGCGAGCAGCCCGCTCGGCTCGGTCGACAAGGCCCTGCTCGCCCTCGAGCGGCTCGCGGCCGCAGGGCCGGACGGGCTCACCCTGGGCTCGCTCGCGGCCGAGCTGGGCCTCAACAAGACCTCGCTGCACCGCACGCTGTCGGCCCTGCGCTTCCGCGGCTACGCGGACCAGGACCCCGCGACGGGCAGCTATCGCCTGGGCCCCGCCGCGACCGCGCTCGGGGACACGTTCCTGGGCGAGGAGAATCTGCCGGCGCTCCTGGGCCCGGCGCTCACGGCCGTGTGCGAGGCATCGGGCGAGCTCATCCACCTGGGCGTCCTGTCGGGCCCGGAGATCGTCTACCTCGACAAGGTCGAGCCGGCACGGGCGGTCAGGGTCTGGTCGGCGATCGGACGACGCCGCCCCGCCGCGACGACCGCGCTCGGACGGGCGCTCCTCGCGTTCCGGACCACCGATCGCTCGGCCATGTCCTGGTACGCCGCCGCGACCGGCGACGCAGGCCCCACGACGATCACCGCGGACTCGCTCTGGGACACACTGGCCACCGCCCGGGCCGACGGCTACGCGACCGAGACCGAGGAGAACGAGCCCGGGATCAGCTGCCTCGCCGTGCCGCTGCTGCGTGCTGGACAGGCCGTCGCCGCACTGTCCGTCACGGCACCGGCCGACCGCATGGGACCGGACCGGCACCGCGGGCTCGCCCGGATCGTCCGCTCCGTGGCCCCGCCGCTCCTGCCCTCGTCACTGAGCCTCCCTGACGCGCTCGACGCGAACGCCTGACCTGCGACGGGACGTCCGGCGCCACCCGCTTCCCGTCGGGGAGCCCGCGACGAGGCTCGAGCGCCGCGCGGCCCGCGGCGCCGTCGGGCATCCGGACTGGCGACGCGCTCCCACGCTCCCTGCGCGCACCCCCGGGGTGTGAGAGAGTGCGAGGGCACACGCGATCTGCCCGCTGATCCGGGCACGACGAACGAGGAGCACAACGGCGATGACCGTTCTTGTGGCCTACAACGACTCGCCACAGGGTGAGGCGGCCCTGCATGCCGGAGCCGCCGAGGCGGTCCGCCGAGACCTTCCGCTGGCGATCTTCGTCCTGACCCCGCTCGAGGGCCCGCCGCAGGACGACCCGCCCCTCCCGCCCGACCTGGCGCACCTGCTCGACGCCCTCCCCGCGGGCACCCCCGCGGCGAGCGTCACCTACCGCGAGTCGCGCGTCGACCCTGCGGACGCGATCCTCGACGAGGCCGAGCGCCTGACCGCGAGCCTCGTCGTGATCGGCTCGCGCAAGCGCTCCCCCGTCGGCAAGTTCCTGCTCGGCAGCACCACGCAGCGCGTCCTGCTCGACGCCCACGCTCCCGTGCTGGTCATCAAGGCCAAGCACTAGCCCCACCTCACGCCAGGAGGTCTCATGGACCCGGTCGTCGCAGGTCTCGTCATCGTCGCCGTCGGCCTGCTGCTGTGCTTCTTCGGCGTCGGCTCGGTCCACCTGGCGGTGATCGCCTCCGGGTTCGGCCTCGGCTGGATGCTCGGCGACCTGTTCGGGGCGAGCCAGTCCACCGCGCTGCTGCTCGGGGTCCTGGGCGGGCTCGTCGCCTGGATCGCCGTGGCGTTCGTGTTCAAGCTCGCATCGTTCTTCATCGGGATCGTGACGGGCGCCGTGATCGGCGCCAAGCTCTACGGCACGGTCTCGGGCGACTCGGGCAACTGGATCCTCGCGGCGATCATCGTCATCGCGGTCGCGGCGGCGTGCGGCTTCCTCGCCGACAAGTACCGGCGCCGGGCCCTGCTGTGGCTCACGACGATCGGTGGCGCAGGCCTCGTGCTGGGCGGCCTGGGCCGCGTGTCCCCCGACACGCTGGGGTTCCTGCGCGACCCGTCCGCAGGGTGGGAGCAGGTCGTGTCGTTCCTGGCGTGGGCCGCGCTCGCGCTGGCCGGGTGGCTCGTGCAGCGCAAGCTGTTCGCCAAGCGTCTAGGCATCACTCGCGGTGAGGCCGAGGCCACCAAGGGCTGACACGCTCCCCGCTGGGTGCGGGGCTCGTGCGAGCGCGCGCCGGGCGCGCACCGCACGAGCCGCACCCAGCGGGGAGCGAGCGCGCCTCAGCGCACCGCGACCTCGATGAGGTTCTTCCACGGGTCGTCGAACCGCAGCGTCGCGCCGTCGTGACGCATCTGGATCCCGCGCCGGGACAGCCGGTCGACGAGCGCCGTGACGTCGTCCTCGGAGGGCACCGAGATCGCGACCTGCCCCAGGCCCAGCGTCGAGGCGCGCGGCCCCGCCCCCTGGCTGTTCCAGGTGTTCATGGCCATGTGGTGGTGATACCCGCCCGCCGAGACGAACAGCGCGCTCGGCAGCGAGGCCGTGGCCTCGAAGCCCAGGGTGTCGACGTAGAACTCGCGGGCCGTGGGGATGTCGCCCACCTGGAGGTGCACGTGCCCCACCACGGTGTCGTCCGGCCCGACGACGTCGGTCGAGAGCGCGCGCTCGAGCGCCGCGTCGGTGAGGTGCTCCTGCATGAACGCGTTGGGGTCGATGTAGAGCGTGTCCATCGCGACCTGGCCGTCCTGCCAGCTCCAGGTCTCGCGCGGGCGGTCGTGGTAGAGCTCGACGCCGTTGCCCTCGGGGTCGGTGAAGTAGAACGCCTCGGAGACCAGGTGGTCGCCGCTGCCGACGAACGTGCTGGGCGCGGTGCGCGCGACCGAGGCGACGGCTGCGGCGAGCGCGGGCGCGTCGTCGAACAGCAGGGCCGTGTGGAACAGGCCCGCCTCGCCGCGGCGTGCGCGCGGCAGGTCCTTGCCGCGGCGCAGGACCACGAGCGGGGTCGCGCCGCGCCCGAGGACCACGGTCTCGTCGCGCGAGCCGGCCCCGGCGCCGGGGATCGCCGCGAGCAGGGCGTCCGACGGCGTCAGCACGGCCAGGGAGAGCGCGTCCCGGTAGTAGCGGGTCATCAGGTCGAGGTCCGCGACGTGCAGCGTCACGGCGTCCATCGAGGTCTCCGCGGACAGCAGGTCCTTGGTCGCGAAGGCGGTGGCGTCGGTGCCGGGCAGGCGAGAAGCGGTCTCCGCGGGGCTGTTCGTTCGGTCAGTCATGATGTCCTCCGTCCAGGGCCGGGTCCCGACCTCTGTCCTCCAGAATAGTTGAAGGTTTAACTAAATGGAAGCCTGAGGTGTTCCCGGCACCCGCCCGTCGGCGTCGAGTGCGTAGTTGTGCCGCGACACGCCCGGCGTGTCGCGGCACAACCACGCACTCAGCGGGAGTCAGTCGTCACGCGGCCGACGTCACGCCCACCGCAGCCCGCAGGCCCTCGGCGAGCGGCGTTGTCGGGCGCCCGATGAGGCGCGCGAGCTCGCCCGACGTCGCCGCGAGCAGACCGTCGCGCGTGTTGCCGTCGAGCGCGACCACGAAGCCCGCGGTCCCCTCGTCGAGGCCCGCGTCGAGCAGGACCTGGGTGTGCACCTCGGGGGTCACGTCCTGGTAGACGACCTCGCGACCGACGATCTCCGCGATGGTCGCGGCGAGGAACGGGTAGTCCCACGCGACGTCGCCCGAGAGCTCGTGGACGCCGCCCTCGTAGGCCGCGTCGTCGTTGGCCGCGGCGAGGACCACGGCCGCCGCCTCGGCGTAGTCCTTGCGGCTCGCGGACGCGACGCGCCCGTCGCCCACGCTGCCGAGCACGACGCCGGTCTCGCGCGCCTGCTCGACGTTACCGACGTAGTTCTCGGTGTACCAGCCGTTGCGCAGGATCGTGGCGGGCAGGCCCGAGGCCGCGATGAGCTCCTCGGTCGCCTTGTGCTCGGGGGCCAGGACCAGCGCGGACGTGGTGGCCTGCGGAGCGCTGGTGTAGACGAGGTGACGGACGCCGGCGGCCCGGGCAGCCTCGACGACGTTCGCGTGCTGCTGGACACGCTGACCCACCTCGGAGCCCGAGACGAGGAGGACGACGTCGACGCCCTCGAGAGCGGTCCCGAGGGTCTCGGGGCGCGAGTAGTCGGCCTCGCGGACGACGACTCCACGCTCGGCGAGGTCGGCGGCCCTGGCCGGCGTGCGGACGGCGGCGACGATCTGCTCGGGGGCGACGCCGCGCTCGAGGAGCGAGTCGACGACGAGGTGTCCGAGGTGTCCGGTGGCGGCGGTGACGGCGATCATGGGGTCCTCCTGAAGGGGTGGTGGGTACCGCGACAGCCTGGCACTAACTTTTCGTAAGTGCAATCCTTTCAGCAGTGCGGCATACATCACAGTGCTCACGAACCGCCTGCGCGCTAGGCTGTCCTCGTGACAGACCTCCAGCCCGCCCCCGAGACCACGGGACCGTCCGACGAGATGCTCGCGGACGTGTTCCAGCGCGGCTGCACGTCCCGCCACGCGCTCGAGGCCGTGACGGGCCGCTGGGGAGTGCTGACCGTCGCAGGGCTGCGGGACGGCGCCGTGCGCTTCAACGCGCTGCGTCGACGCATCGACGGCGTGAGCGAGAAGATGCTCGCCCAGACGCTCCAGGGGCTCGAGCGCGACGGGCTGGTCGTGCGCGAGGTCCGCGCGACCATCCCCCCGCACGTCGAGTACTCGCTCACCGACCTCGGGCGGGTCGTCGCCGACAAGCTCGTCGACCTCATCGACGTCCTCGAGGGCGCGGTCCCGCAGGTGGTCGCCGCCCAGGAGGCGTACGACGCCCGGTCCGCACGCTGACCCGTCACCGCTTGTTCGCGCGGCCGTCCCGCCGAGTGCATGATCGCGCTGCGACACGCCCGGCGAGTCCCAGCCGAATCACGCACTCAGCACTGGGCAGACCCCGCCCGACCTCCCGCCGCTGCGTAGACTCGCGACCATGACTGCCGTCGCGCTCGGCCTGCCCCGCGTGCGCTCCTCCGGGGCGCCGAGCACCCTGGGACGCCCGGACACCGAGGCGCTCGTCGACCGCTACGGTCGCGTCGCCCACGACCTGCGCGTCTCGGTGACCGAGAAGTGCTCGCTGCGTTGCACCTACTGCATGCCCGCCGAGGGGCTCCCCGCGATCCCCCGCAAGGACCTGCTGACCCCGGCCGAGATCGGGCGCCTCGTGGGGATCGGCTACCGCCTGGGCATCCGCGACGTGCGGTTCACGGGCGGCGAGCCGCTCATGCGCCCCGACCTCGCCGAGATCGTGCGCCGCTCACGCGCCGCCGCACCGGGCGTGCGGATCTCGATGACGACCAACGCGATCGGCCTCGACAAGCGCGTCGGCGAGCTCGTGGATGCCGGGCTGGACCGCGTCAACGTGTCGCTCGACAGCATCGACCGCCGGCACTTCGCCGAGCTCACGCGGCGCGACCGGCTCCCCCAGGTGCTCGCGGGGATCCAGGCCGCGCTCGACGCGGGCCTGTCGCCCGTCAAGCTCAACGCGGTCCTCATGCCCGAGACCCTCGCGGGCGCCGCCGACCTGCTCGCGTGGGCCGTGGAGCACGGGTGCCGGCTGCGGTTCATCGAGCAGATGCCGCTCGACGCGGACCAGAACTGGGACCGCGACCAGCTCGTCTCGGCCGAACGTCTGCTCGACGTCCTGGGTGCCCGATTCGACCTGAGGCCTGTGGGCCGCGAGGACCCTTCGGCCCCCGCAGAGGAGTGGGCCGTCGACGGCGGGCCCGCGACCGTCGGGATCATCGCCTCGGTCACGCGCTCGTTCTGCGGGGACTGCGACCGGACCCGGCTCACCGCGGAGGGGACCGTGCGCTCGTGCCTGTTCGGCAACGAGGAGGTCGACCTGCGCGCTCTCCTGCGGTCGGGTCACGACGCGGGCTCCCGGGCAGCGCCGCGCACGCACGTGCCCGACGACGGCGCGTCCGACGCGCAGATCGCCGCGGCCTGGCAGGCAGCCATGTGGGCCAAGCCGTTCGCGCACGGTCTCGATCGCGGGGCCCCCGACGCGGGGGCGATCGGCGGCCCGGCAGGCGACCCCGAGGCCTTCGCGCGCACCGAGCGCAGCATGGGCGCGATCGGCGGCTGAGCACCCGCTGGGTGCGTCGGGCGACGCGCCTCGACCAGCACATCGACGAGCCGTGCACAAACGTGTCCAAGGTCATCGGGTGATCCGCCCCGGCGACCCTCGCGGCACCCGGCCGGAAGGGCCCTCCAGACCTACCATGGAGGGGTGGCACTCCTCGAACTTCCCAGCGACACCAGCACCACTCCCGAGCCCGCTCCCCGGACCGACGCCCTCCCGGTCCACCGCCCCGGCCCGAGCCGCCTCACCGCGGGACCCAGCACCGTGCTGGGCACCCTGATCGGCACCGTGGCGGGCACGCTCCTGCTCGCCGGCCCCGGCCTGATCCTGGGCGCCCTCGTCGGCATCGGGTTCGGCCTCCTCAAGGACAACCCGCGCGACTGACCGGGCGGGCGGCTGCCCCCTCCCGGTACAAGACGCCTACAGCCCGACCCACTCCGAGTCGCCGTCGGTGAAGTGCTGGCGCTTCCAGATGGGTACCTCGGCCTTGATGCGCTCGACGAGCAGCGAGCAGGCCGCGAACGCCTCGGCCCGGTGCCCCGAGGCGACGCTCGCGACGAGCGCGACGTCCCCGATCGTCAGCACGCCGTACCGGTGGACGGCCGCGACGCGCAGGCCCGTCTCCGCGGAGACGGCCGCGCAGCACCGCCGGAGCACCTCGGTCGCGTCGGGGTGCGCCTCGTAGTCGAGGCCCGTGACGTCGCGCCCGCCGTCGACGTCCCGCACGACCCCCCGGAAGGTCACGACGGCGCCGCACTCGCGCGAGGACACCGCGCCTTCCACGGACCGCACCACGACGTCGTCGAGCACGTCCCTCGTCACGCGCGACACGTCGCGCGCCGCGGCACCGCCCTGCCCGTCGGTGACCGGCACACTCTCATGCTGCTTCTCGTCACGCGTCACCGTCGGTTCTCCCTCGGTCGTCCCGTCCATCCCGCTCACAGCCTCACGACCCGTACCTGCTCGCCCGCCGCGACGCGTTCGACACCCTCGGGCACCTCGATCAGCACGTCGGCCGCGGCCATGGTCGCCACGAGGTGCGATCCCGCGCCGCCGACGACCGTGACGCTCCCGTCCGGCCCCGTGCGCCCCCGCAGCATCTGCCGCTTGCCCGGCGGCGAGACGATCACCTCGACGGTCCTGCGGGTCTCGGGGTCGCGTCGCGGTCTCCCCGCCGCGCGTTCGAGGACCTCGCGCGCGAACACCACGAACGAGACCTGGGCGCTGACCGGGTTGCCCGGGAAGGTCAGGACCGGCGTCCCGTGGACGGTGCCGAAGCCCTGCGGCCCGCCGGGCTGCATCGCGACGGGACGGAAGGTCACCCCGTCCCCCAGGGTGTCCTTGACGACCTCGTACGCCCCCTGGCTCACACCGCCCGACGTGAGGATCAGGTCCGCCTCCTGCGCGGCCCGTGCGAGCACGGCCGACAGCTCGGCAGGGTCGTCCCCCGTGCGCTCGGCCAGGGTCACGACGGCGCCGGCCCGCCGGGCCGCGGCCGAGAGCCCGGTGAGGTTCGCGTCGTAGACCTGCCCGGGGACCGCGACCTGCCCGGGCTCGACGACCTCGGTCCCGGTCGAGACGACCGCAACACGTACGCGCACCACGACGTCGAGCTCGGCCACCCCGCACGACGCGGCCGCGGCCAGGTGCTGCGGTCCCAGGAGCGTCCCGGCGGGCAGGACCACGTCGCCTGCGCCGACGTCGGACCCGACGTCGCGGACGAACTCTCCGACCCCGCGCGGCGCCAGCACGCCGACCTGGTCCCCGAGGGTCCCTCGCGTGGCCCCGGCCGTGCGTGCACCGAAGCGCGCGGCGTCGGTGTCCTCGACGGGCACGACGGCGTCGCTCCCCTCGGGCACGACGGCTCCGGTCATGATCCGGGCCGCGGTCCGCGCGGCGAGCGGGGCGGGCACGCCCGGCCCCGCGGGGATCTCCGCGACGACGGGCAGCAGCACAGGGCTCCCCTCGGTCGCGCCTGAGACGTCCGCGGACCGCACCGCGTACCCGTCCATCTGGGAGCTGCGGAACCCGGGCAGGGGAGACGGTGCGTGCAGGTCGGTCGCGAGCACCCGGTCGAGCGCGTCGGCGATCGTCACGCGCTCGGAGCCGCGACCGGCGAACGCGGGGCCCAGGAGCGCCTCGACCTCGCGACGGTGCTGCTCGACGCTCACCCGCACCACGCCCGTCGCCGACGGTGGACTCTCCGCCGGTGCCGTCTCTGCACCGACGGCGAGCCCCGTCGTCGGGCCGCTCGATCCCTCGGTGCTCGGCGCAACCCGCTCTGCTGTCACTTCTGCTCCTCGTCCGGGCCCCGCCCAGGGCCACCTTGCCCCAGCCTGTCACGACCGGGCTGCCGCGAGCACGAACGCCCAGCGGGCTCAGTAGCCGGTGTGAGAGTCGAGCGCGCGCCAGGCGTCGAACGGCTCGCCCGACGATGCGGTGCGCTGCCGCCGGACGGGCGGCGAACGGTCCTCAGGAGCCTCCGCGAAGAACTCGTAGAACGCGGCGTCGTCGAACCCTGCGCGTGCCGCGTCTCCTCGGTCGGCCGCGAACCAGATCGCGTCGACCCGTGCCCAGAGGCCTGCCGCCAGGCACATGGGGCACGGCTCGCAGCTCGCGTAGAGCACCGACCCTCGAAGGTCGAACGTCCCCAGGGCGGCGCAGGCCGCTCGGATCGCGACGACCTCCGCATGAGCAGTCGGGTCGTTGGTCGAGGTCACGCGGTTGGCGCCCTCGAAGACCTGTCCGTCCGAGGTCACGAGCAACGCTCCGAACGGCCCCCCGTCGGCGGCGACGTTCGCGACGGCGACGGCAACGGCTCTCTCGAGGTGCGCGGCGTGCGTGTCAGAGGTATCCATCGGTTGACGCTAGCAGCGAGGGACGCGAGGCACGGACGCCTCGCGCAGGCGGCCCGCACGGTTCCGGACACCCGTTGCGCCCGGCGCCGCGCGCTGCGACCTTGGAGCGGTGACGTCCACTCCCCCGGTCCCGCCGACCCAGCCCGGCGGGCGCCCGCTCCTCCCCACGCTCGACCAGCGCCCAGGACCGCCCCTGCGCTTCCCCGTGCGTCCCGTCGCCCCGGCCGTCCGGCAGTTCCTGGCGACCGAGGCGGGCGGCGCGGTGCTCCTCCTCGCGGCGACCGTGATCGCGCTCGTGTGGGCGAACTCGCCGTGGTCGGCCGCGTACGAGGACCTGTGGTCCACCACGGCCGGCATGCACCTCGGCGACTGGTCGCTCGACATGGACCTGCACCACTGGGTCAACGACGCCGCGATGGCGATCTTCTTCCTGGTGATCGGCCTCGAGATCAACCGCGAGGTCACGAGCGGCGAGCTCCGCAACCGCCGGACGGTCGCGGTCCCCGCGCTCGGCGCGCTGGGCGGCCTCCTGGTGCCCGCGCTGATCTACCTGGCGTTCAACGCGGGCACCGACGCGCAGCACGGCTGGGGCGTGGTCATGTCGACCGACACCGCGTTCCTCGTGGGGGTCCTCGCACTGTTCGGCCCGCGCTGCCCCGACCGGCTCCGGCTGTTCCTGCTGACGCTCGCGGTCGTCGACGACATCGGGGCCATCACGGTGATGGCCGTCTTCTACAACGACGGCGTGTGGCTGCCCGGGCTGGGCATCGCGGGAGTGCTCGTGGTCGCGCTCCTCGTGATGCGCTGGCTCGGTGTCTGGCGCCTCGCGCCCTACGTGGGCGTGGGCGTGGCCCTGTGGCTCGCGGTGTACTCCTCGGGCGTCCACGCGACGCTCGCGGGCGTGCTCGTCGGGCTGCTCATCCCGTCGCGCCGGTCGCGACGCGACCAGGTCGACGACGTCCCGGGGTACGCCCAGCGGCTGCGCGAGGAGACGACCGCGGAGCGCGAGCACCTGACCGAGCTCGCCGCGCGCGCAGCGGTCCCCGCGAGCGACCGGCTCCAGCGCGTCCTGCACCCGTGGAGCGCGTACGTCGTGGTCCCCGTGTTCGGTCTGGCCAACGCGGGCGTGCAGCTCGACGCCGAGTCGTTGTCGGCCGCGATGACGTCCCGGCTGACGATCGGCGTCGCGGTCGCGCTCGTGGTGGGCAACGCCGTCGGGATCTTCGGCGCCTCGGCCCTCGCGCTGCGTCTCGGCCTGGGCGACCTGCCCGGGCGCGTGCGCTACTCGCACCTGCTGGGCGGTGCGATGCTCGCCGGGATCGGGTTCACCATCTCGCTGTTCATCGCCGAGCTCGCGTTCGACGACGAGGCGCTGGTCGAGCAGGCCAAGATCGGGATCCTCGCGGGCTCGCTGGTCGCCGCGGTCGCGGGCTCCGTGACGCTGCGCATCCTGGGCGAGCGGCTGCCGCTGTGCTCGCCCGAGTCCCCCGGACCGCCGCCCGGGCTGCCCCCGAGACCGTGGCGGGCGCCCGAGGCCACGCAGGACGCCGACGCGTAGACCTCCTTGCCACCGGCCCCCCTCGTGCGGTGGCCCGTCCGCCCCCCGGGCGACACACTGAGACTCTCAGCGGGTCGTCGGCGGCCCGCTGCCGCGACGCAGACGACAGGGGCGACCATGGGCTCGCGCAGCACCAGAGCAGACCGTGCCACGCACCGCTGAGCGCGCCACGGGCATCGTCCTGCTGACGCTCGCCTCGGGCCAGTTCGTCATGACGCTCGACAGCTCGGTCATGAACGTGTCGATCGCCCAGGTCGCGCACGACGTGGGTACCACCGTGACCGGCATCCAGACCGCGATCACGCTCTACACGCTCGTCATGGCCACGCTCATGATCCCTGGTGGCAAGATCGGCGGGCTGATCGGACGCCGTCGGGCCTTCGTGATCGGCTGCGTGATCTACGCGTGCGGGTCCTTCACGACCGCCCTGGCACCGAACCTCGGCGTCCTGATCTTCGGCTGGTCCTTCCTGGAGGGGATCGGCGCGGCGCTCATCATGCCCGCGATCGTGGCGCTCGTCGCCTCGAACTTCGCCGCCCCCGACCGACCGCGCGCCTACGGTCTCGTGGCCTCGGCGGGCGCCATCGCCGTGGCGGCCGGCCCGCTCATCGGCGGGCTCGTCACGACGTACTGGACGTGGCGCTACGTGTTCGCGGGCGAGGTCGTGATCGTGGCCGTGATCCTGCTGCTCACGCGCAAGATCGCCGACGCCCCGCTCGGCCCGAGGTTCCGGCTCGACCTGGTCGGCGCGGCGCTCTCGGCGATCGGCCTGGGCGTCGCGGTGTTCGGCGTGCTGCGCTCGGGCGAGTGGGGCTGGGTCCAGACGCGACCAGGCGGACCCTCGTGGATCGGGCTGTCCCCGACCATCTGGCTGATCCTCGCGGGGCTGCTGGTCGTGCGGCTGTTCTTCGCGTGGGAGCACCGCGTCGTCGCGGCGGGCAAGGAGCCGCTCGTGCGGCCCGACATGCTGCGCAACGCGCAGCTCAACGGCGGCCTGACGATGTTCTTCTTCCAGTTCCTGCTCCAGGCCGGGCTGTTCTTCACGGTCCCCCTGTACCTGTCGGTCGCACTGGGGATGTCCGCGCTCGACACGGGCATCCGCCTGCTGCCGCTGTCCGTGACGCTCCTGATCGCCGCGGTCGGGATCCCGCGCTTCTTCCCGCGCGCCTCGCCGCGCACGGTCGTCCGCTGGGGCGTCGCCTCGCTGCTCGCGGGGATCGTGAGCCTGCTGGCAGGGCTCGAGGTGGGGGCCGGCGCCGAGGTGGTCACGGTTCCCCTGGCCCTCGCCGGGCTCGGCGTGGGGGCGCTGGCCTCGCAGCTCGGGGCCGTGACGGTCTCGGCCGTGCCCGATGAGCAGAGCGGCGACGTCGGCGGGCTGCAGAACACCCTGACGAACCTGGGGGCCTCGCTCGGCACCGCGCTCGCCGGGTCGGTGCTCATCGCGGGCCTCACGGCCACGTTCCTCCAGGGGGTCGCGGACAACCCGGCGGTCCGCGCCGAGGTCGCCGCGACGGCCCAGGTCGAGCTCGCGGGCGGGGTCCCCTTCATCTCCGACGCCCAGGTCGAGGAGGCGCTCACGGCCGCTGGCCTGCCCGACGACGAGGTCGCCGCGATCACGGCCGAGAACGAGGCCGCGCGCATCACAGGGCTCCGGGCGAGCCTCGCGGTCCTCGCGGTCGTGGCCCTGCTCGCGCTCTTCTTCGCGCGGCTGATCCCGACCCGCCCCGTGGGCGAACCGGCCGCCGGTGGGACCGGGCCGGACGACCCGGCACCTCCCCGTGAGCCCCAGGACCGGGACGAGCCTGCTGCCCCCGACGCCGCGGGGGCGCCGTCACTGCCTGCTCCGGAGGACGGGACCCCTCAGGCGCCCTGACCTGCGGCGGCCAGTGCGGCGGCGACCGCGGCACGCAGGCCGTCCTCGGTCACGCGCCCGCGGTACCTCTCGCCGTCGACGTACACCGTGGGCGTCCCGCGCACCCCGAGCGCGGCCCCGGCCAGGTAGTCACGCTCGACGACGTCGCCGTGCCGCTGCGCCGCGTCGCCGACCACGCTCGCACCGTCGAGCCCGAGCTTCTGCGCCCAGTGCGCGAGGGCCGTGTCGTCGAGCCGGTCCTGGTGCGCGAACAGGAGGTCGTGCATGTCCCAGAACCGGCCCTGCTCCCCGGCCGCCTCGGCCGCGAGCGCCGCAGTGAGCGCGTACGGGTGCACCTCGAAGAGCGGGAAGTGGCGGAAGACCAAGCGCACCTGCCCGCCGGACTCCTCGACGACCGATCGCAGCGCGGGCGCCGCGTCGTGGCAGTAGGGGCACTCGAAGTCGCCGAACTCGACGATCGTCACGGGGGCGTCGGGGTTCCCGAACACGTGGGCGTCGGGCGGGACGAGGTCGGTGGCTCGCGGCGTGGCAGGGCTGCCCGGTGCGGAGGTCATGTGCCCCAGCATCACACCGGCCGCACGTCGACGCCCGTCACCCGGCCCGGCGTCCGGTCGCTGCGCAACCAGGCGACCAGGGCGTCGACCGCGGACACCGCTCCACGGGCCGTGACGAGCACGGTCCCGTCGGGCAGGTTCTGGGCCTCGCACGCGAGGCCCAGCTCGGCCGCCCGGCGTGCGGTGGCCCAGCGGAAGCCGACGCCCTGCACGTGACCGTGCACGACGGCGCGGACCGCTGTGACGGACGCGTCTGCCACTACTGCCACACCCCGAGGATCGTGGTCAGGAGCGAGGCGACGCCCGTGGCGACGAAGCGCGGGCCGGCGCCGGCGCTGCTGTTCATCGCGCCGCCCTCCCGTCATGCCAGGCGCTGCTCACGGCGTACGACCGCCGACCGACGTGGGGTCAGTCGTCACCGGGTCCCGGGCCTGCCGCGCCTCCACTCAGTGGTGCACGTGCGCGGGCACTCCCGTGGAGCCCTCGATCTCCGACTCCGCGAGGCCGAGCAGCCGGTCGGCGAGCGCGCGCAGCGCACGCGCCGCGGCGACGTGGTCGCCGATCGCCTCGATCTCGGAGTCCCCGGGGTCCTTGCGAGCCCTGCCCACGGCGTGGAGCTCGGACGGGACGTCCCCGACCAGGATGGCCTCCGCCGTCGTGCGCCCCTCGCTCTCCACGAGGCTGACCTGGACGTGCCATGACTTCGAGTGCACCGGGACCGTGACCTCGTGCGCGACGGCCCCCTCCACCGGGGCGCGGACCAGGGTGTCCGGCCCCGGGTAGACCAGGGTCCGTTCGCCCGTGTCGGCCCACTCGACCAGGAAGGGCGGCGAACCGTCCTCGTGCTGGACCTCGACGACCATGCCGTCACGCACGGCGCCGCCCACCACCCCCGAGGCCCGGATGATCCTGTCTCCCACCGCTGCCAACATGTCGTGCCTCCTCGCTGAGGAACCTGCTTCCATCATGCGCGCCGCGGGCCGCGCACGAAAGAGCGCGCACCGCCCGGCGGAAGCCACGAACCCCGCAGGGCCGCTGCGACGCCCTCAGCGCAGCCGGCGCAGGAACTCCCGCGTCCGCTCGCGCTGCGGGTCGCCAAGGACCTGCTCGGGCGTGCCGCGCTCGTGCACGCGCCCCTGGTGCAGGAAGCAGACCTCGTCGGCGACCTCGCGCGCGAAGCCCATCTCGTGGGTCGCGACGAGCATCGTCACGCCCTCGGCACGCAGGTCCGCGAGCAGGTCGAGGACCTCGCCGACGAGCTCGGGATCGAGCGCCGAGGTGACCTCGTCGAGCAGCAGGAGCTCGGGCGAGGACACGAGCGCCCGCGCGATCGCGGCCCGCTGCTGCTCTCCCCCGCTGAGCTGGTCGGGGTAGGCCGTCATGCGGTGCGCGAGGCCGACCCGACGCAGCATGGCCTCGGCCGCCGCCTCGGCCTCCGCGCGGCCCCGCTTGTGCACGAGGCGCGGGGCGAGGGTCACGTTGTCCATGACCTTCATGTGCGGGAACAGGTTGTACGACTGGAAGACCAGGCCCATGCGCGCCCGGACGGCGTTCGCGTCGAGGCGTGGGTCCGCCACGTCCTGCCCGTCGAGCAGGATCTCGCCGTCGTCGATCTCCTCCAGGAGGTTCACGACGCGCAGCAGCGTCGACTTGCCCGAGCCCGACGCCCCGACGAGCACGACGCAGCGGTGCTCGTCGACGTCGAGGTCGATCCCGTCGAGCACCAGGCGCTCGCCGTACGTCTTGCGGATCCCGCGCAGGGACAGCAGGTGGCTCATCGGATGGCCCCCGCACCGCTCACGGTCGCGAGCGACCCGCGCCAGCCCTGGCGCGCCGAGTAGACGTCGACCACACGCGTGAGCGGGATCGAGACCAGCAGGAACAGGACGCCCGCCACGACGTAGGGCGTGAAGTTGTAGCTGCCCGAGGCCGCGATCTGCGCGGCCCGGATCGCGTCCACGGCACCCAGGATCGAGATGAGCCCCGAGTCCTTCTGGAGCGAGACGAGGTTGCTCGCGAGCGGGGCGGTCACGTGCCGCACGGCCTGCGGCAGGACGACCCTGCGGGTCGTCTGGGCGCGCGTGAGGCCGAGCGAGCGCGCGGCCGAGACCTGCGACGGGTGCACCGACTCGATCCCGGCCCGGAACACCTCGGCCAGGTACGCGGTGTACGTGAGGATGATCGCGAGCGCACCGAGGAACGCCCCCGACGTCGGCAGCCACTCGAGCCGAAGCGCCGGCAGGCCGAACCCGACGAGCAGCAGGACCAGCAGCAGCGGCACGCCGCGGAACACGTCGACGTACGCGACCGCGAACGCGCGCAGCGGGAACAGGGCCGGGATGCGGCTCGTGCGGATCACGGCGAGCGTCATGCCGAGCACCATCCCGACGACCGACGCCACGACCCACACCCGCAGGTTGAGCCACAGTCCCTCGGCGATCGCGGGGAGCGAGTCCCAGGCGCTCTGCGGGGAGAAGAACGCGTCGCGCGTGCGCTCCCACCCGGGGGCCGTGGTCACCACGACGTACAGGACCGCGACGACGACCACGGTCGAGAGGACGGACACCCACGCGGCCCGACGGCGGCGCGCACGCCGGTAGGACTCCCTCGCCCGGGCGAGGGGCGACGGGGTCCAGCCCGCGCTCGCGGGGCGAGCGCCGTCGTCGGGCACGGGGCCGTCCTGTGGCGCGGCGCCCGACGCGCCCTCGCTCATCTCAGCCCAGCTCGGGGATGTCGTCCGACTTGAGCCAGGTCGTGCGCAGCTCGGCGAGCGTGCCGTCGGCCTCGAGCGCGTCGACCGCGGCAGAGACGCACTCGGTGAGCGTCGAGTTGAGGTCGAGGACCAGGCCGTACTGCTCGACCGTGCCCTGGTCCGGCAGCGTGCCGACGACCACGGAGTCGGGGAAGTACTCGGTCGAGGCCGCGACGCCCTGGTCGACGTCCATGATCATGACGTCGATCGTGCCCGACTGCAGCGCCGTCATGCCGTCACCCGCACCGTTGAACGGGACGAGGTTCGCGTCGTCGCCGAACGCAGCCTTGGCGAGCGTGAGGCTCGTCTGGGCGGCCGTGACGCCGATGCGCAGGTCCTTGAGCTCGTCGAGCGTCGTGGCCGAGGCGTACGGGCCGGCCTCCTGCACGATCACGCCCTGACGCGTCGTGAGGTAGGGGCTCGAGAAGTCGACGGCCTTGCGGCGCTCGTCCGAGATGGACGTCTGCCAGGCCGCGAAGTCGAACTCCTTGATGCTGGGGCTGACGATCTGCTCGAACGTCACGAGCTCCCACTCGACGTCGTCCTCGGCGTACCCGAGCCGGTCGGCGACCTCGTAGACGAGCGCGGACTCGAAGCCCTCGCCGCTGTCGTGCTCACCGATGTACCAGGGCGAGTAGGCCTCGCCCGCGGCGACGGTCAGCTTGCCGTCGGTGTGCGTGGGCAGGGCGCCCGGCTCGCACGTGGGGGTCGCTGCGCCGGACGGACCGGCGTCGGTCGACGAGTCGGACGAGCAGCCCGCGAGGAGCAGGGCGGTCGAGACGGCTGCGACGGGCAGCACGGCGTTCAGGCGGCGCATGAGGACCTTCCGGGGTCAGGAGGGTGACGAGGCGGTACCGGGCCGCCGCGGGTGACGCGTGCTGCCGGGACTCGCCGGAGGTCGACTCTACGCCGGTCCCACGCGGTGAGACATAGGCGGGACGTCCGGTGAGACGGTGGGGCGCATCACACCGCGCGTCAGTCCTCCGGGAGGTGGAGCGCGTCGAGCCGCCCCTCGGTGTCGAGGGACTCGAGGATCGCCCGGGCGATCCCGTCGAGCTGCTCGACCTGCTCCGGGGTGAGGCGGTCGATGATGTGCTCGCGCACCGTGCCGACATGGCCGGGTGCGGTCGCGACGACCTTGGCCCACCCTGCGTCGGTCAGGACCGCGAGCGTGGCCCGGCGGTCCTCGGGGCAGGGCGTGCGCTCCACGTAGCCGCGCCCCTCGAGCCGCTTCACGACGTGCGACAAGCGCGGAAGGGTCGCGTTGGTCTTGAGCGCGAGGTCCGTCATGCGCAGCGTGCGGTCCTGGGCCTCGGAGAGCATCGCGAGCACGAGGTACTCGAAGTGGGTCAGGTGCGCGTCGCGCTGGAGCTGGGCGTCGAGCACGCCCGGGAGGAGCTCGGAGACGGCCTGGAGGCGCATCCAGGTCCGCAGCTCGCGGGGGGAGAGCCATTGCACGTCGTCGGTCATGGACCCAGTCTACCGAAGATGGTTGACACGACAACTAAGCAGGTCTACGTTAGTTGTATCGACAACCAATCACGCCGGCTCGGGCCGACGTCGCAGCCCCGGAGGACTTCATGACCAGCATCACGATCATCGGCGCAGGGAACATCGCAGCAGGCGTGGCGCGCATCGGCCTCGACGCCGGCGCACAGGTCCAGGTCCTGGCGCGCGACGCCGAGAAGGCCGCGGCACTCGGCTCGGGCGACTCGTTCACCTCGGGCGTCGTGGGTGACGAGATCACGGGCGACCTCGTGGTCCTCGCGCTCCCCTACCCCGCCGTGCCCGAGGTCCTCGCGCAGTACGCCGGCCGCCTCGACGGCAAGGTCCTCGTCGACCCGACCAACCCCGTCGACTTCGCCACGTTCGACTCGCTCGTCGTGCCCGCCGACTCCTCGGCCGCCGCAGAGATCGCCGCGCTCGCCCCGACCGCCAAGGTCCTCAAGGCGTTCAACACCAACTTCGCCTCGACCCTCGCGAGCGGGCAGGTGGCCGACCAGACCGCCACGGTCCTCGTCGCGGGCGACGACAACGACGCCAAGAGCACGCTCGTCGAGCTGGTCCGTGCAGGTGGGCTCAAGGGCGTCGACGCCGGCTCGCTCAAGCGCGCTCGTGAGCTCGAGGCCCTCGGCTTCGTCCAGATGACGCTCGCGGGCTCGGGTGCGACCCAGTGGACCACGGGTTTCACGCTCGCCGACTGACGTGTCGCGATCGGTTGTCAGAGCTGGCAACTCATCCGGGGCACACGCCGCCATCCAGGACCGTGCAACCCGGGAAATGACGGGGCCTTCCTTTGTAGCGGGGGCAGGATTTGAACCTGCGACCTCTGGGTTATGAGCCCAGCGAGCTACCGAGCTGCTCCACCCCGCGTCGGTAAACACCACTCTACGCGACCTTCGGCCTGCACTCCTACCTGATTCCCTGTCGGCCACGTCACACCTCGGACGATGTGACCCCTGACAGGCGGACGACGAACGGCCACTGGGCCACCATCCGGCAACGGGCCGGGCAGCGAGGCCACGGCGGCGCGCACCCGTTCGTGAGCCGCACCGCGACCAGCCCGATCAGTTGTCAGAGCCGGCCCGGGGTCGAGCCCGGCCCAGTTCTGACAACTGATCCGGGCACGCAGCGCGACGCAAGGACTCCGCAGGAGCCTCGCCGAGCCGATCAGGGTGAAGCACGTCGCCGAGCCGACCAGAGAGAAGAGCGCCTCACGGGCGCGTCATACCCCACACATGACGAAGGCCCGGTGGGGCCTTCCTTTGTAGCGGGGGCAGGATTTGAACCTGCGACCTCTGGGTTATGAGCCCAGCGAGCTACCGAGCTGCTCCACCCCGCGTCGGTAAACACAACCTTACGGGAGATGGGCCGAGGCGCCAAATCGGGCACCCCGGCCTCCCGTTCACCCCTCGCGCGGCGCGATCACCCGGGTCCCGAAGCGGAACTCGCGCCCCTCCCCCGGCTCGAGCCGGACCTGCTGCGAGCAGTCGGGGCGGTTGAAGGCGTTCGTCAGGCTCTCGACGGGTTCGAGCGCGATCGACGTCCGCGCCCGGGCGCCCAGCCCGTCGCCCGTGTAGACGTGCATGTTGCCGCGCTCCTGCCACACCTCGACCCCCGCGCCGGTCGCCGGATCGAGAACACGCGTGCGGACCCGGCCGTCCGTGTCGGGCACCAGGTCGGTGAACGCGGTGTCGAGCGCGGTCCCGGCGAGCCCCAGCGGCCCGACGACGTCACGCACCTCCCGGGCCGCCTCGCCGTCGAGCGGGATGAGGCGCGCATCCGTCGCGACGGTCGCCCGCGCCGGCACGTGCAGCTCCAGGGCGTCGATCGTGGCGTGGCCCGGGATGCGGAAGTACGGGTGCCAACCAGCCGTGACCGGCGCCGCGACCTGCCCTACGTTGCGGTAGGACCAGGTCACGTCGAGGGCCCGCTCGGTCAGCTCGAAGCGGATCCTCGTCTCGAGGTCGAACGGATAGCCTGCGACGTCGGTCGACCGGACGCACGTCGCGAGCGTCACCGAGACCGCACCGTTGGCGGGACCGTCGACGTCGGCGTCGGGGACGACGTCCCAGTCCTGGAGCCGGACGAAGCCGTGCAGGGTGCCCACCTCGCCCGGCGCGGGCGGGACGTGGTGCGTGGCGCCGTCGAACGTGTAGGTCCCCGCGGCGATACGGTTGGCGAACGGGAACATGAGCCCGGAGCGCGTCGCCTCCTGCGCGAGCAGCTCGGACTCAGCCTCGTACCCGTCGAGGAGGTCGCGCACTTCGCGCTCGCCCCACGGCGCGCGCCAGGCCAGCGCGGTCGCGCCGCGGAGGGCGATGACGAGCTCCGCGCCGCTCGGATGGATGAGCGCGACCGTCGGCAGTGCGCCGAGCGCCCCCTCGACGATGTAAGCGTTGCTGCAAACGGTTGCACTGGTCATGAGGCCCAATGCTTGCCTGCCGTACCAGAAATGACAAACCGTGCCGTCTGGTCGCGCGTGTCGGTCACCCTCAACGTCCGAGCCTGTCACCCTCGACCGGGGAGGCGGCTCCCCCAGACACGACGGAGCGCCGCCCCCGACCCTCTCGGATCAGGAGCGACGCTCCGTCGTCGTGCAGCTCACCTCGACGGGTGGCCGCCGCTCGGGCACCCCGTGCGGGGCGTCGTGTCACGGTGTCGCGGTGTCCCCCAGCTGCTGCTCTGCGGCGATCGCCGACTCGAGCGCGGTCTGCAGGCGTTCCTGCGACTCGCCGTACGCCGCGAAGTCACCCTCGGCGAGGGCGGCCTGACCGTCCTTGATCGCCTGGCTGGCGGCCTGGAGCGCCTGGTCGAGCTGGGCGCGCGCCTCGGGGTTCTCGGTGCCGGTGTCCGGCGTGGTGCCCGTGCCGGGATCGGTGCCCTCGGCCGGCGGGGTGGTCTCCCCGTCCGTCGGGATCTCCGGCAGGACCTCGCCCCCGGCATCACCCGCGTCCGCACCGGACTCGCCCCCGAAGACCTGGTTGAGGGCTTCGTCGAGCGTGTCCGCGAACCCGACCTGGTCACCGAAGTTGACCAGCACCTTGCGCAGCAGCGGGAACTTGGTGCCTTCGGACGCCTGGACGTACACGGGCTGCACGTAGAGCAGCCCGCCGCCCACGGGAAGCGTGAGCAGGTTGCCGTGGATGACCGTCGAGTTGCCGCGGCTGAGGATGTTCAGCTCGTTGGAGACCGTGGGGTCCGAGTCGAACGTGTTCTGCACCTGGCCCGGTCCGGGGACCGTGGCGTTGCGCGGCAGCTCGAGCAGCCTGAGCTTCCCGTAGCTCTCCGACTTCACGCCGGCCGTGCTCCCGGCCTCGGCGTCGACCGCGAGGAAGCCCGTGAGGATCTCTCGGTCGGAGTTGCCGCCCGGGATGAACGTCGTCATGAGCGAGAACGCCGGCGCCTCCTGACCGGGCATCTGGAGCGTCAGGTAGTACGGCGGCTGGAACGGCTTGGTGCCGGCCCCGCGCACCGTGGGGTCTCGCGGCACGTTCCAGAAGTCCTGGCCCGAGAAGAACTCGCGTGCGTCGTCGACGTGGTAGCTCGTGAGCAGCGAGCGCTGGACCTTGAACATGTCCTCGGGGTAGCGCAGGTGGCTCATGAGGTCGCCGCTGATCTCGGAGATCGGCTGGAGCGAGGTCGGGAACACGTTGTTCCACGCCTTGAGGACGGGGTCCTCGGTGTCCCACGCGTACAGGTCCACGGAGCCGTCGTACGCGTCGACGGTGGCCTTGACCGAGTTGCGGATGTAGTTGACCTGCTGCGGCGCGAGGGCCGCGACCGACTGCGAGTTGACCGTCAGGGTGTCCTGCGTCGCCTCGTCGAGGGGCTGCGACGCCGAGTACGGGTAGCTGTTCGTCGTGGTGTAGCCGTCGACGATCCACTTCACGCGCCCGTCGACGACGGCCGGGTAGACCTTGCCGTCGAGCGTCAGATACGGGGCGACCTTGGCGACGCGGTCGCGCGGCGACCGGTCGTACACGATCTGCGAGTCGGTCGTGACACGGTCGGAGAACAGGATCTGCTCGGAGCCGAACTTGAGGGCGTAGAGCAGCTTGGTGCCGAACGAGCCCACGCTGGGGCCCGCCACGGCACCGTCCTCGGCGCCGAACGTGTTGTTGACCTGGCCACCGGCCTCGTCGTCCGGGTAGTCGAACTCCCAGGGCTGGGTGCCCTCGGGGGCTCCGACGATCGAGTACTGGGTCGAGTCCGGGCTGAAGTAGATGCGCGGCTCGTACTCGGGCAGCGACCCCACCGAGGGGATGTCCCCCTCGTAGAAGGCCGGCTGCCCGCCCGGGCCGATCTGGTTGCCGTACGCCGCGACGACGCCGTAGCCGTGCGTGTACACGGTGTGGTCGTTGACCCAGTTGCGCTGGCTCGCACCCAGACCGGCGAGGTTGAGCTCGCGGACCGCGATCACGGTGTCACGGCTCTCGCCGTCGATCATGTACCGGTCGACCGAGAGGGTCTCCTGGAAGTTGTAGTACTGCTTGTTCTGCTGGAGCTGGCGGAACGTCGGGCTGACGATCTGCGGGTCGAGCAGTCGGATCGACGCGGTCGTGTCGGCGTCCGCGCGCAGGGCGCCCGCCTCGGCCTGGGTCTTCGCGTCGTAGTTCGCTGCCTCGACGTCGTCGAGCCCGAACGCGGTCTTGGTCGCGTCGATGTTGCGCTGGATGTACTCGGCCTCGAACTCCTGGGCGTTCGGCGCGACCTGGAAGCGCTGGACGACGGCCGGATAGATGCCGCCGATCGCGATCGCGGAGACCACCATGAGGCCGACCCCGATCGCGGGCAGGCGCCAGTTCCCACGGATCGCCGTGAGCACGAACAGCAGCGCCACGAGGATCGCGACACCGGTCAGGATCGCCTTCGAGGGGATCACGGCGTTGACGTCGGCGTACGAGGCGCCGTCGAACTTGTCACCCGTCGAGGTCAGCAGCGAGTAGCGGTCGAGCCAGTAGTTCGCACCGATGAGGAGCATGAGGACCGCAGCCGTCACGGAGAGCTGCACGCGCGCGGCCTTGGTGGTGCGGGGCCCGTTGCCGGCCCCCGCGCCGATCCGCAGCCCGCCGTACAGGTAGTGCGTCGCGAGCGCCCCGATGCCCGCGATGATGACCGCGGCCATGAGGAACCCGACCACGAACCGCAGCACGGGCAGCGTGAACACGAAGAACGAGATGTCCATCCCGTACTGCGGGTCGTCGGTGCCGAAGGGCACCGAGTTCATCGCCAGCAGGACCGTGCTCCACTGCGAGGACGCCGCCGCTCCGGCGAAGAACCCGATGATGGCGGGCCCCGCGACGGTCACGACCTTGCGCAGCGGCTCGACGGCCTCGCGGTACTGGTCGAGCGTCGCCTGCTCGGGCGTCGAGGGCGCGTAGATGGGGCGTGACCGGTAGGCGAGCGACAGGGACAGGAAGACGAGCCCTCCCATCACCAGGAAGCCGCCGACGAACAGCGCCGCACGGGTCCCCCACTCGGTCCACAGGACGTCCTGGAAGCCGAGCTGGGTGAACCAGAGGACCTCGGTCCAGAACTGGGCGAGCAGGAACAGCAGGAGGACGAGGGCGGCCACGACTGCGACGGCAATGCCGAGCGGGCTACGTCGTCGTTTGGAGCCGGCCTCGCGCCCTGCGGGGCGTCGTGGCGCTGCGGCGAATGACACGGTGGGCTTACCTCTTTGCGTTCGGTCGAGCGTCAGGTCGTCGGGCGTCTGCACCGGTCCCCGTCGATCGCGTCGACCGCCCGCATCCACAGGTGGTCCACAGCCCTGACAGGGTCCGGCCACAGGCCGTCCATTCCGTCAACGGCCCGCAGCGGTTCCAGGTTCCCACAGGACCCGGGACCGGACCCGCCGACTGCGCCGACGTCGTCGGGCCTGACATGCTGGTGCCATGCCCGACACGACCTCCCCGGCCCCCGACCAGCCCGCCGACCCCACCGCACCCGTCCCCACGGGCGTGCCCGACGACGCCCCCGCGCCGATCGTCCCCCTCGCCCAGCTCGCGCTCGCCGACGCCGTGCGCGACGTCGAGGCGCACGTCGCGGCCGACGGCTGGGACTCTCCCCCGCGCGTGTTCGCGCTCGTGCGCACGGCCGATGCGATCGCCGCCAACCCGGGCCTGGCCGACCAGCTCCCGCCCGAGGTCGTGACCGCGGCGCGGGGCATCCCCGACCACCTGGTCTCGGTCGAGCAGGAGGGCCTGCCGGACGCCGAGACGCTCGAGGAGCTGCTCGGCACGCTGTCGTGGCCGTCGACGGTCGACGGCGCGGCGATCGTCGCCGAGCGCGTCATCCTGCCGCCCTCGGCCGAGGAGGGCCTGCCGACCGACCCCGCGGCCGCGCTCGCCTACCTGTCCTCGCACCCGGACCGCCAGGACGTGCGCCTCGCGGTCGGCGTGCTGCGCGACGGCACCCCGTGGTGCGCGGTGCGCACCCGGGCCAACGACGACGGGAACGACGTGGCGTTCGGGCCGGACCTGGTCCCCGGGCTCATCGAGGCGCTGCGCGCCACGTTCGAGTAGCCGCCTGGCTCGTCGAGCTGCTGCGCGCCACCCCCGCACGGAGCACTCCCCGGACGCTCCGCCGATCGCCGACCTCTCCGGTGGTGCAGATCCGTCCGTCGCCGCGCCGTCCGACGGCTNGCCGGACGACCATGGTCGTCCGGCCCCGCCGTCGATTCCGCAGCCGTTCGGTGCGGCCGTCAGTGCGCCGCGGTCACGAGGTGCACGTCGGCAGGCTCTCGCCCTCGCCCGCGCCGATCGCGACCATCGCGTCGCGCGCGTCCTCGAGGGTCGCGATCTTGACGACGTTCAGCCCCTCGGGCACGTTCCCGACGACCTCGTCGCAGTTCGACTCGGGGGCCAGGAACCAGGTCGCGCCGTCGCGCTCGGCGCCGTACAGCTTCTGCTGGATCCCGCCGATGGGCCCGACGTTCCCCTCGACGCTCATGGTCCCGGTGCCCGCGATGACGTTGCCGTCGGCCTCGTCCTCGGGCGTGAGCTGGTCGATGATCCCGAGCGCGAACATGGTGCCCGCCGAGGGGCCACCGATGTCGTCGATCTGGATCTTCACGTCGATCGGCAGCTCGAAGTCGGGGTCGATGAAGACTCCGAGGATCGCCTTGCCGTCGGCCTCCTGGGTCGTGATCGTGAGGTCGACGGCCTCGCCGCCACGGTCGACACCCAGCACCACGTCCTCGCCCGGGGTCACGGTCGCGAGCTCGTCGATGAGGTCCTGGTAGGTCACGACGTCCTTGCCGTTGGCCGACGTGATGACGTCCCCCTCCTCGACGACGCCGGCCGCGCCCGTGTCCTTCGCCGCACCCTGGATCGTGAGGGTCGCGGGCACCTCGTAGCCGAGCTCGGTGAGCGCGGCCACGGTCGCGGTCTCCTGCGACGACAGCATCTCGGCCTGGCTCTCCTCGGCCGTCTGCTCCTGGGTCACGTTGCGCGGGAACGTCTCCTCGACGGGGCGCACGGACCGCGAACGCTGGGCCCAGCCCTCGATCACCTGGAAGAGGTTCGCGGGGTACCCGGGACCGCCGGCGACCGACACGGTGGTCAGCAACAGCTCGCCCGTGGAGTCGAACGTCTCGGCGCCCTCGATCTGGATGAGCTCGCGGTCGTTCTGCTCGCCGAGCGTGTCCTGCGTGGGACCGGGCGAGCGCACCACGTAGGGCGCGGGCATGACCGCGAGGCCCGCGACCAGCAGGGTCGTGGCCAGCAACGAGATCCCGAGCGTGAGCGAGCGGCGCGTCACGGGAGGAGGCGTGTAGTCGTCCTCGGGCGGCGGTCCGAACGGGTCGGGACCGGGCGCGGGCTCGTGCGGGTCTCGGGGGGCGAGCGGTTCTGTCACGTCGCTATCATCCCCGAGAATCCTGAAGGTTCGCTGGCGGCAGGCCGGGAGGTTCCTGCCAGCGCCCGACGACGTCGCGCACGCCGCGAGCCCCCCTCACCTCGCGCGGGGCACCCGACTCGAGCCGCACCCGGGGCGAGGTCACCGCCCGAGGCGGCTCACCGCCGTCGGGCCTGCCGCCAGATCGCGGCCGTCCCCAGGAGCGCGACCGCCGCTCCCGCGGCCCCTAGCGCCGCGGCGTCCCGGCCCCCCACGCGGCGGCCACCCACCGCGATCCGGCCCCGGACGCCGTCCATGAGGACGTCGACGCACTCGGCGCTCGACCACGCAGGAGCCCAGCCGGCCTCGTGCAGTCCGTGCGCGGAGACGGTCCACGGGTGCACCACGAACGCCATGTCGCTCGCGGGCGACGGAAGCACGCCCACGCGGTGCAGACGTTCGGCCGCACCGAACGCGGTCGCCGCGGGCAGGCTCACGGTCGCGAGCCCCGTGCGCTCGACCAGCTCGGCGGGCGTGACGACGTCGGGCTCGCCGTGCTCGTCGAGCGCCCCGACCGTGAACGCCCCGGACCGTCCCTCGGCGGCGACGAGGCGGACCGCCGCGGCGAGGTCGTCGGTGTGCACGAGCTGCCAGGGGCGTTCGCTGCCCTTGACCACGAGCAGGCGAGGGGCCTCGAAGTGACGCGTGAGGATGGTGTCGACCTCGGGTCCGACGACGACCGCGGGACGCAGGACCGCGAGCAGCACGGGCTCGTCGACGAGGTCCAGCTCGTCGGCCAGCGCCTCCTCGAACGCGACGAGGTCCGCGACGAAGCCCGCGGCGTCGGGCGAGACGGGCTCGGCGTCCTCGACGACGGGCCGGTCGGCGCTCGCGCCGTGCACCATCGCGGACGTGACGGCCACGACCTGGCGCACGCCGTGCGCAGCGGCCGCCCGGGCGACGCGACGCGCTTGCTCGACGAGGAACGCGCGGCGGGTCTCGCCCTTGAGCGCCCTGATCCCGAACTCTCCCGCGGGGGCGACCACGACCACGGTCCGCGCGCCCTCGACCCACGGCGCGGCCAGATCGTTGGACTCGGCCGGCGCCCGCTCGGGGCCGCGCCCGCCGAGGGCCTCCCGTACGAGTGCCGCGACGCGCCCCTCGCCCACGACCACGGTCGCGTCGTCGGCGCCCGGCCGCTCGTCCTGGCCGTCCGACCCGGCGTCCGTCGCCGGTTCGTCCCCCTGCCCGACGGCGCCGCTCGCCCGGCCGTCGTCGTCCCCGGGCGCGCTCGACGCGCCGGGCGTCCCGGCCTCCGACGCGCTGCGCCGTGAGCGAACCGAGCCCTCCGACATGCCTCGCGCCCCCTTGCTGGTCACAGATTGTGGTTACGGTGATTCCTGACGCTATCCCGAGGAGACCCCGATGAGCAGCCAACCGCCCGACGAGTTCACCTCCGGCGCGGGCGACCAGCCCGACGCGCAGTGGGAAGAGCTCCTGCGTTCCATGTTCGGCGCGGACGCCGACGAGGCCCTGCGCGAGCTGCGCGCACGCGGCCTCGACCCGGCGGCGCTCGCCGCCGGCAGCGGACTGAGCAACGATCCTGCCGCGATGAAGCACGTGCTCGCCCAGGTGCAGCGGCTCCTCGCGAGTTCGGGCAACGGCCCGGTCAACACCGACGTCGCGCACGACATCGCCCGCCAGGTGGCCGTCGCGGAGGGCGATCCCTCGCTCACGCCGGCCCAGGTGCGGTCGGCGACCGAGGCCCTGTCGGTCGCCGAGCTGTGGCTCGACGCCGTGACGGACCTCCCTCCCGCGGGGGGCAAGCGGTACGCGTGGAGCCGGTCGGAGTGGGTCGAGAAGACGCTCCCCGCATGGAACGCGCTCGCTGCCCCGGTCGCGTCCTCGGTCGCCGACGCGCTGTCCACGGTCCTGCGCGACCAGCTCCCGGGTGGCGGCGACGGGCCGGACGCGCTCTCGTTCGGCATCCCCGGGCTGCCTGCGGGCGCGCTCGGTGCGGACTTCGACCCCGCGCAGATGATGCGCCGGCTCGGTTCCGCGGTCTTCGGCATGCAGATCGGACAGGCGACGGGGACCATGTCGCGCGAGGTCTTCGGCGTGACGGACATCGGGCTGCCGCTGCTCCCCGAGCCCGCCACCGCCCTGCTCCCCACGAACGTCGCGGCTTTCGCCGAGGGGCTCGACGCCCCCCTCGAGGAGGTCCGCCTCTTCCTCGCGCTGCGCGAGGCCGCGCACGCACGCCTCTTCACGCACGTGAGCTGGCTCCGCGGGCACCTGCTCGGGCTGGTCGAGGCCTACGCACGGGGGATCACGATCGACCTCGACGCGCTCGAGTCCCAGCTCTCCGACATCGACGTGACCGACACGAGCGCTCTCCAGAGCGCGCTGTCGGGCGGGGTGTTCGGGCTCCAGAACACCCCCGAGCAGGAGGCCACGCTGCTGCGCCTCGAGACGGCCCTGGCGCTGGTCGAGGGCTGGGTCGACGAGGTCAGCGCACAGGCTGCGCTCCCCCACCTGCCTCACGCCGTGCCGCTGCGCGAGATGCTGCGCCGTCGGCGGGCCGCGGGCGGCCCGGCCGAGCAGATCTTCTCGACGCTCGTGGGGCTCGAGCTGCGGCCCCGTCGGTCGCGCGACGCCGCGACCCTGTGGGCGCTCATCGCGGTCCAGGGCGGCGCCGACGCCCGCGATGCGGTGTGGGACCACCCGGACCTGCTGCCCAGCCCGCTCGACCTCGACGACCCGTCCGGCTACCAGTCGCGGCGCGCCGAGGTCCAGGCCGAGCAGACCGACCTGGACAAGGCCCTCGCGGACATCTTCAACGAGGCCGACGGCTCGACGGGCGACACCGAGGCCGAGCCCGACGGCTCCCCGCGCACCTAGCGCGCGGACTCCCTCGCGGGGGCCCGCGCGCCTCGTCCGGCCGGCACGGCGTGCCGGTCGGGCGTCGCGCGCGGGGTGGGCTCCGGTGCGGCGTCGTCCTGCGGGAGCGGGGGGTGCGCCTCGATCTCGACGTGCGGCGGGGCCACCTTGTCCTCGTCGGGCGACTCGGGGGTGCCGCCGTCGCGCGTGAACGAGACCCCCTCGAGGAAGCCCTTGGCTCGCTCCGTCCGGGGGTAGGACTCGAGCAGCGCCCAGAACCCGGGGCCGTGGCCCGCGTGCAGCAGGTGCGCGAGCTCGTGCAGCAGCACGTAGTCCAGGACCCACTCGGGCATGCCCTGGACACGCGTGGAGATCCGGATGCTGCCGTCGATCAGCGTGCACGAGCCCCAGCGTCTGCCCTGGTTGCTGGACCAGCGCACGCTCGTGGGGTGCGCCCGCCCGTCGAGGTACTTGGCCGAGAGCTCCGTGGCGCGCGCGACGAGCTCGGCGTCGGACGGCCTGCGCCGTCGTTCCTTGTCCGCGAGCCGGTCCAGCATCCGCTGCACCCACTCGCGTTCCTGGGCTCGCGTGAACCGCGCGGGGATCGACACGATGGTGCGTTCCCCGTCGCGGTAGGCGCTGACCGTGCTCTTGCGACGACGGCTCCGGCGCACCTCGACGTACGTCTCGGCACCACCCTGGGTACCTCGCTCGGCTTCGTAGGCCACGGCACAGACCGTAGTGGTTCATCGTGACATATGCCATAGACCACGCCGACGATTCTGCGACACGTGTGCGAGAAACCGTCGAGAAACGGTCAAGCGTTGGCTGCGAGCCGCGGGTGTGACGACCTCCGCCCACGCGGCTGTGGACAACCTCCACGAGCTGCCTGTCGCTGGCAGTGTGGACGACGCAGGCCCCGACGGAGCATCCCCGGGAGCCCTCAGCCGAGGAGACGCCCATGGTCGACGCACCCCTGTTCCCCGTCCGGCTGCGGCCGGGGACGATCGTGCTGCGCCGCGGCCCGGGCGAGCTGCAGTACGGCACCGACGACCGGTGGAGCGTGCTCCTGAGCGGCCTGAGCGAGGACGAGGAGACCTGGCTCCTCGACCACGGCCGCTCGGCCCGCCCGCTCCTGCACGCCCCGGCCGAGGTCCGCGCCATACCGCTCGAGCGGCAGCGCGTGATCCTGCGCCACCTGCGCGAGGCGCTCCTCGTCGTCGGGCGGACGGACGACGTGCGCGAGGACGTGGCCGCCCCCGCGCGCGGCGCGGCCGACGCGGCGACGCTCTCGCTCCTGCGTCCCGACGCGGCGGGGCACGCGACGCTGTCCCGACGAGCGAGCACGAGCGTCGCGATCGAGGGCCTGGGGAGGTTGGGGGTCGGGACGGCGGTCGTCCTCGCCACAGCAGGAGTGGGAACCCTCCTGCTCGACGACGTCGCACCAGTCCAGGCGACCGACGTCGGGCTCGGCGGCTACCGTCCGCGGGACGTAGGGCTGCCGCGCCGCGAGGCCGCCGCGCGGCTCCTCACGGACCTTGCGCCGCAGGTGCAGGCCCGGGCGGTCGACGCCGCGCGGTGGGTCTCGCCCCACGGGCGGCGGCCGGACGTGGTCGTGGTGGTCGAGCGTCGCGTGCTGCGCCCCGACAGGTACGGGCGGCTCACGGGCGACGGGACCCCGCACCTACCGGTCGTGGTACGAGAGGCCGATGTGGTGGTCGGACCGTTCGTCCGACCGGGGCGGACGCCGTGCGTCCGGTGCGTCGAGGGGCATCGTGCCGACCTCGACCCGCAGTGGCCGCAGCTCGCGGACCAGCTCCGGGATCCTCAGCGCGAGGTCCTCGACGTCGAGGAGACCACGCTGGCAGCAGTCGGCTCGGCGATCGCCGCGAGCCAGGTGCTCGTGCACCTCGACGGGCTGACGCCCCGCGCAGCCACGGCCTGCATCGAGATCGCTGTTCCCGATGCGGTGCCGAGGCTGCGCGAGGTGGTGAACCACCCGCGGTGCGGGTGCTCGAGCCTGACGGGTGCGGCGGCCATGTCAGGCCGCCGATGACGCCGAGACGGACTCGGCTGCCTCGCGGGCAGCCGCCTCCTCGGCCTGACGGGCGAGGACCTCGGCCTTGCTCGGCCGTCCACGCCCACGCTTGCGGGCGACGACGGCCCCGTCGACGAAGACCTCGCCGCCCCAGACGCCCCACGGCTCCTGGCGCTCGAGGGCGCCGGCCAGGCAGCCCGCGACGAGCGGGCACGACTGGCACAGGGCCTTGGCCTGCTCGACCTGGGTCGACTGCTCGGCGAACCAGAGCTCGGGGTCGTTCGTCCGGCACGGCAGAAGGCCGGCGAGGAGCCGGTCGAACTCGGCCGCGTCGGACGAACCGAGGGGGGTGGAGAGGGGCTGATGGGGAGTCCAGGGGCCGGATCCGCCCTGGGTAGTGATGTTGTCGAGCAGCGCGGTGAGCCGCACGATGTCCTCCAGTGATGTCCTGTTTGCGTGTGAACTTCTTTGTCACAGGACCCGCAGATGGTCGTCACGTCCGGGATGGTGGACGGCTGACCGGGAAGACGATCGCATTCGGAGAAACACGAAGGCCGCGGGTCCAGGTGGACTCCGCGGCCTGAGAAGGGTGCTGCCGGTGACTAGACCGGCGACGTCCTCAGTGCGGAGTCGGGCGCGGGGCGGATGACGAGGGATCCGCCGCGTCGTGCGCGGTTGGTCGGATCGGCCGACACATGTGTCGGGTTCGTCGTCAGGATCTGGTTCACCATGCTCACCCACCTCCAATCTCCGTCGAGCGCTCGCCTCTCGGCGCGCGCCTCTCCTACAAGGACTCCTGAACCATATGCCGCCCTCGGAAGGGGGCACAACTTATTTAATGAGATTCTTCTCGACGAGTTTTCCGGGTGGCTCCGCGGGGGCCGCCCGACCCCAGGTCAGGACCCGGATCGCGCCACGATGTCCAGCAGGGTCTCGCCGTACTTCTCGATCTTGGCCGGGCCGATCCCGTTGATCTTCGCGAGGTCCGGCACCGAGGAGGGTCGGGTCTCGGCGATCGCCGCGAGCGTGGTGTCCACGAGGATCGTGAACGCCGGCTTGTCCGTCTCCTGCGCGACCGACAGCCGCCACTCGCGCAGCTGCTCGAACAGCGCGCGGTCGTACTCGCCCGTGAGCTGCACCTTGTTCTGGTTGGCGCGGCTTCGTCGAGGTGCGCGGGACTGCTCGTCGTCGGGCCACAGACCGTCGAGGAACCGCGTGCGTCGTCGTGTGGCCCGCCCACCAGGGTTGCGGGACCGGCCGAACGAGACCTGCAGGTGCTCGCGGGCACGTGTGATGCCCACGTAGAGCAGGCGTCGTTCCTCGGCCACGGCCTCGTCCGTCTCCGCGAGCGAGATGGGCATGAGCCCCTCGCTCATGCCGGCGAGGAACACCGCGTCCCACTCGAGCCCCTTGGCCGCGTGCAGCGAGGCGAGCGTGACGCCCTCGACCGTGGGGGCGTGCTGGGCCGAGGCACGCTCGTCGAGCTCCGCGACGAACGACGCCACCGTGGGGGGCGCGTCCTCGGGAGCGACGCGCGCGACGTCGTCGGCCAGGGCCACCAGGGCCTGCATGGACTCCCAGCGCTCGCGGGCAGCCCCTCGCGCGGACGGCGGCTCGGAGGCCCACCCGGCCGACATGAGCACGTCACGGACCGTCTCCGGCATGGGGACCGCCGGGTCCGCAGAACGGGCGGCGCCGCGCAGCAGCACGATCGCGTCACGCACCTCCTTGCGCTGGAAGAAGCGCTCGCCCCCACGGACCAGGTACGCGATGCCCGCGTCCGCGAGCGCCTGCTCGAACCCTTCCGACTGGGCGTTGGTGCGGTAGAGGATCGCGATCTCGCTCGCGCGCGTCCCCGCTGCCAGGAGACGCCCGATCTGCGCGGCGACGCCCTTGGCCTCGGCCTCGTCGTCGTCGTAGGCCACGTACGCGACGGGTGGGCCCGACGGCCGCTGGGCGATGAGCTCGAGGGCCTGGTGCGCTCCCCCGCGGCGCCCCGCGCGCGCCAGGAGCTGGTTCGCGAGCGTCACGACCTGAGGCGTGGACCGGTAGTCCCGGACGAGCTTGACGACCTGGGCCCCCGGGTACCTGGTGGGGAAGGTGAGGAGGTGGTGGGGCGTGGCGCCCGTGAACGAGTAGATGGTCTGCGACGGGTCGCCCACGACGCACAGCTCCTTGCGTCCCCCGAGCCACTGGTCGAGGACGAACTGCTGGAGCGGGGAGACGTCCTGGTACTCGTCGACCACGAAGTGGCGGTACTGGCGCCGGACCTCGTCCGCCATGGCGCCCTGCGACGAGAGCATGTCTCCGAGCATGAGCAGGACGTCCTCGAAGTCGATGACCGAGCGCTCGGTCTTGACCTCCTCGTACGAGGCGATGAGACGAGCCACGGTCTGGTGGTCGTACCCCGCGGGCGCCGGGCGGTCGATCGCGGCGCACGCCTTCACGTAGTCGTCCGCCGTGACGAGCGAGACCTTGGCCCACTCGACCTCCGACGACAGGTCGCGGACCGCGATCCGGTCCACGCCGAGGCCCAGCCTGCGGGCGGACTCGCCGACCACGGCCGCCTTGTACTCGAGGATGCGGGGTGGGGCACCGCCCACGACCTTGGGCCAGAAGTAGCTGAGCTGGCGCAGCGCGGCAGCGTGGAACGTCCGGGCCTGGACGCCGGTGGCCCCGAGCTCGCGCAGACGCGTGCGCATCTCGCCCGCGGCACGCGCCGTGAACGTCACGGCGAGCACGCTCGTGGGCGTGTACACGCCCGTCCGCACGCCGTAGGCGATGCGGTGCGTGATGGCTCGCGTCTTTCCCGTGCCCGCACCCGCGAGCACGCAGACGGGCCCGTGCAGCGCGAGGGCGACATCACGCTGGTCGGGGTCGAGGGCTTCGAGGATCTGGTCCGCTGACTCGTTCGGCATCACGTCGATTCTCTCAGCCGCCGCCCACACCGGACGCCACTCTCCACAGGGTGGGGTCGTCGTCGGGCGCGGCGGGGAACGAGCGACCGGGGTGAGCCGTGCCTGCGCTGCCACAATCGACCGATGCGCATCTTCCGCCTTCCCCAGCACACGATCGACCGGTTCGGCAGCTCGGGCGTCGACATGACGCTCCTCCCGTTCGTCGAGCACTCCGAGCGGACGCACGTGAACGTCGCCCGCCTCGGTGCGGGTGGGACGTTGGGTGAGCATCCCGCCACGGCGCCGCAGGTCTTCGCGCTCGTCGCGGGCGAGGCCGTCGTGTCCTCGGGCACCGGCGCCGAGCAGGTGAGGCTCGCCCTGCGGAGCGGTGAGGCGGTCGTCTGGGAGCGGGGCGAGGTCCATCAGACCTGGGCGACCACGGACGTCGTCGCGGTCGTGATCGAGGCCGGGGTCACGGGCGGAGACGCCGCGCTCGGCCTGGCGGCCCCGTTCGAGGAGGTCACGGACCTCGCCGAGCGACGCTGACGGCGGCACGGCCGCGCGCCGACGCTCCCCCGTCCGGCACACGCAGCGAGGACTCCCGTCGCGTGGCGGGGAACAACCGCACCCCCGCGGACGTTGCCCACGACGGCAGCACCCGGGTCCAGCACCCGGCGTGATTGTCGGCCCGCGCGCACGCCCGGGCCCCGCGAACGAAGGAGCACCGATGGCCACGGCCCCGACCACCCCCGACGCCGGATCGATCGTCATGTACTCGACGAGCTGGTGCGGCTACTGCCGTCGCCTGAAGACCCAGCTCGACTCCGCGGGCATCGGGTACACCGAGGTCAACATCGAGGAGCACCCCGAGAGCGCGGCCTACGTCGAGCAGGTCAACGGTGGCAACCAGACCGTGCCGACCGTCGTCTTCCCGGACGGCACCGCGGCGACCAACCCGTCGCTCGCCCAGGTCAAGGAGCGCCTCGCGGTCTGACCTCCCCGCTCCCGGACGAGGTGCTGTCGCGCACCACGCGGCACGTCGTCGTCGCAGAAGGCCCCGGACCGGAGTCCGGGGCCTTCTGCCGTGCTCGGATAGTGCTCGCGCAGCCCTCGGTCGCGGTCGCGCGCACGCGCATCCCGCACGTGCCCGGCTGACCGGCTACTTCGAGGTCCCCGCCTCGAGGATCGACACGATCGAGAAGAGCGTGAAGCAGACCGCACCGAGCCCGACCAGGACGTGCGCGCCGACGAAGAAGCCCGGCTCGGTCATGGTCGCCTCGAAGAGGAACGCCGCGAAGAACAGGCACGCGAGCGCCGTGGCCACGGGGATGATGGGGATCCGGTTGGCGAGCGCGAAGACCTGGCGCCACACGAGCGCGAGCAGAAGCACCTTGGACAGGATGCTGAAGCAGATGAGCCCCAGGCCGATCAGCACGGTGCCGGGGGCCAGGCGCGACGGGTCGTCCGAGCTGAAGAGCACCACGAGGCCCAGGGCGACGTTGATGGTTCCCATCGCGACGACCCACCACGTCCAGCGGTAGCGCTCGGCGTCGCCGAACTCGTTGCGGACCTGGCGCACGATGCTCGCGACGAGCGCGACGAGAGCGGAACAGACGAGCGACAGGCCGACCATGACGTTGCCCGCGACCAGGGCCGCATTGCCGCCGCGCGCGTAGAGCGTCACCGCGACGATGAGACCGACCACCGCGAACAGAGCGGGGATCGCGATCAGCACGGTTCCCGCCCCGCGTGAGTAGGCGCCGTCCGGTGCACCGCCTCCGACGGGAAGGGCCGCGCTCTTCTGGATGAGCACGAACTTGGTCGACGCCGTGGCCACGGTGCTCACGCACCCCGCGATGAAACCGATGCCGAGCATCACGTGCCCGGCCACGATGAACTGCGGCTCGTCGCCCCGACCGATGATCGTGATGCCCCAGATCATGGTCGCGATGGCCACCGCGTATCCGAGCACGGGCAGGACGATCTCCCAGACCCTGCCGTACCGGTGGACGAGCTGGCGGATGATCGTCGCGGCGGTCGTGAACAGCGCGATGCAGATCGCGGTCAGCGCCACGTTGACGTGACCTGCGACGAAGTGGTTCGCGTCGTCACCGCCCGACAGGACGTAGAGCCCGAACGCGAGGCACACCGCCCCCATCGCCAACGGGATCGCACGGAAGAGAACGCTGATCGACGGGTTCATGCTCACTCCTCAGGGTGGACGAGCCGGTGCGTCCACCGTAGGCAGGGCATCGAGGATTGGCCCGTCGAGCACCCTGGACGACCCTGTGGTAAGTCACTCCCCCGCGAGCGGACCCCCGAACCACTCCTCGACGAGCGCCCGCGCGATCGAGGAACGGCTCGGCAGCTTCACCTCCCCGCTCTCCGTGGCCCGGACGAGCTGCGCCCGGGTGAACCAGCGCGCGTCGGTGACCTCCTCGCCGTCGGGCCGGATGTCCGTCGTGAGCGCCGTGGCCGTGAAGCCCAGCATGAGCGAGGCAGGGAACGGCCACGGCTGGCTCGCACGGTAGACGACCTCCCCCACCTGGACGCCGACCTCCTCGGCGACCTCGCGCCGCACGGCCTGCTCGAGCCCCTCGCCCGGTTCGACGTAGCCCGCGAGCGTCGAGAAGCGTCCCTCGGGCCAGTGCGCGGCGTGGCCCAGCAGGAGCCGGTCCTGGCCGGGCCCCGCGCCCGGGTCGACGACCGCCATGATGACCGCCGGGTCCGTCCGCGGGTAGTGCTCGATGTCCTGCGCCACGCAGCGCCGCACCCAGCCCGCCGCGACGGGGACGGTCGGCTCGCCGCAGCGCGGGCAGCGCTCGTTGGCCGCGTGCCAGGCCGCGAGAGCCACGGCCTCGGTCGCGAGCCCCGTGTCGCGCGGACCGAGGCGCGAGGCCAGCTCGCGCAGCCCGGCCCACTCGTGCGCCCGTACCAGGACGGACAGCGGACCCGAGGGGTCCACGCCCTCGATGTCGAGGTCGAGGTCGTCCGCGTCGTCGGGCAGGAGGAGGGCCAGGAAGGACGTGCCCGACGGCGTGTCCTCACCCAGGAAGATCCAGCGCGGCGTGTTGCTGTGGTCACCCGTGGCCGCGTGGGGCTCGGGTACGGCGGCGACGTCCTGAGGGGTGGCGAGCGCGAGCCCGTCCGGTCCGGTCGCGAGCCGTCCGCGGTGGAGCAGGACCACACGGGTCGAGGGGTCGGCACGCAGCGTCGCGAACAGGCCCTCCTCGGTGCGGCGGTGCGCCGCACGGTCGAGCGCGGAGCGGGCGAGCGGCAGGTGCGCGGCGAACGCGCTGGGGCGCTCGACAGCTCCCGCCGGGGGCTGCGGGGTCGGGACGGGGGTTGCGGGCGAGGTCTGGTCGGTCACCTGTCGACCGTAGGTCACGCGGGACGCGCGGCGCTCGCAGCGCACACGGCGCGGCTCGCGTCGCGGACACACCTGCCGCCGAGGACGGCCCGTCGCTGCGCACCGACTACCGTGGACGCGTGCCACGCTCACCTCTCACCCTCGCCGCGCTCGCGACCGCAGCCGTCCCCGGCCTCGACGTCCGGTCCGTGCGACCGTCCGAGGCGACAGGGGACGACGACGTCGCGATCGTCACCGACGGCGACGGGCAGGAATGGGTCGTCCGGGCTCCCCGTACGCTCGCGGCCGGCGCCGCCCTCGAGGCCGAGACAGCCCTCCTGGACTCGCTGCGCCACTACGTGACGACGGGCGTCCTGTCCTTCACCGTCCCCGACGTGCTGGGCTACGCCCTGCTGCCCGAGGGCGGGCGCGCCGTGGTGCACCACCGGTACGGCGGCGTCCCGCTCGACCTCGACACCCTGCGCCCGGGCCCGGGGCTCGCCGCGGACCTGGGGCGTGTGCTCGCCGCAGTGCACGAGCTGCCGCAGTCCGTCGTCGAGAACGCGGGCCTGCCCGTCTACACGGCCGCCGAGTACCGCGACCGGCGCCTCGCCGAGGTCGACGAGGCCGCGAAGACCGGCAGGGTGCCCGCCCGGCTCCTGCGCCGCTGGGAGGCCGCGCTCGAGGACGTGTCGCTGTGGAAGTACCAGCCCGTCGTCGTCCACGGGGACCTCGGCGCGGGCCAGGTGCTCGTCGCGCGCGGACGCGTCGTCGCCGTGACCGACTGGGCCGAGGCGCGCGTGGCCGACCCCGCCGACGACCTCGCGTGGCTGCTCGTCGCAGCCCCGCCCGAGGCGATCGACTCGATCATGGAGGCCTACCAGCTGCGCCGCACCGAGCTCACCGACCCGCACCTGACGGACCGTGCGCTGCTCGCGGGCGAGCTGGCCCTGGCGCGCTGGCTGCTGCACGGGGTACGGCACGGGCTCGACGACGTGGTCGCGGACGCCGTGGACATGCTCCTGGACCTGGACGAAGTCACGAGCGGGGACGGCGAGGGCTAGGGCGTGTCTCCCAAGACGCCATTTGCGTAGCGTGTCGTGGGTGAGAAGGTCCTCGTCCAGGGCTGTCCCATCGGCAGGTCATGCTCGTGAACCTTTGACGAGTCTCCCTGTGACGGTGTTCTCTCGACGCTCGGAACTCGACGGGGCCGTTGAGGAGCTGGCTACCCGCGGGTTTCAGGTCGTAGTTCTTGATGCTGGTTCCTGGTCGACGGGCGCGGAAGTGCATCGCGATATCGCAGTGGCGTTGGACTTTCCTGCCTACTACGGCCGGAACCTTGATGCCCTGGACGACTGCCTGTCAGACGTTGTCGCACGGGAGTACGGCTGGCAGCCGACGGCCGCGGGCCTGGCGCTGTCGTTTCTCGGGTTCGACCGCTTCGCCGCGGCACTGCCTGACCTCGCTCCCGCCTTGGTGGACATCCTTGTCACCCAGGCGCGCGGCGCGGCCGAGGCTGGCGCCACGATGGCGTTGCTCCTACAGAGCGACGACCGTGAACTCGGCGGCGACTCGATGGGCGCTCCAGGTGCCGTTGGACTGTGACGAACGTGGCCCCTCGGACGAGCGCTCCGCTCACCAAGCGTCTTCGCGCGAGATGCGCTCGTCCTCGCTGTCGGTCAGCCGTTCGCAGGCAGCCGCGAGGCGCGTATGCCCGCTCGGGATACCTTCAGGTAGTGGGTTGTTGCCGTCAAACGCCCTGCCCTGCCACGAGCGCCTCCAGCTCGGCCGCGTCGAGCAGTCGCTCCGGTCGCACGGTCTCATCTGAGCCCAGGTAGTAGAACGCGGCGTTGACCTTCTCGACCGGCAGCCCGGACCAGCGCGACCACGCGAGCCGGTACACCGCGAGCTGGACCTCGCGCGTGCGCCGGGCCTCGGCGTCGCGCGGGGCCTTGCCCGTCTTCCAGTCCACGACGACGACGGCGTCCCTCGCCCCGCCAGCGTGCTCGGGGCTCTCGGGAAAGACGGCGTCGATACGCGAACGGAACATGATGCCGCCCACGGGGGTCTCGACGTCGACCTCCACGGCGATCGGCGTGCGCCCCGCCCACTCCGAGGCGAGGAACGTCTGCTGGAGCGCCTCGAGGTCCAGGTCCGGGGAGATGTCCTCGTCGTCGGCCCCCGGCAGGTCGTCGACGTCGAGCAACGACGACGACGTGAAGTACTGCTCGGCCCACAGGTGGAACTGCGTGCCGCGACGCGCATGCACCGTGGGTTGCGCGGGCACCGGGCGCCGCAGGTGGAGCGCGTACTCGCCCCGGTCCGCGGCCAGACGCACGAGCCCCGACGCCGAGATGTGCGCGGGGAACGAGATCTCGCTGCTGCGGGCGTCGCGGCGGTCACGCTCCTCGAGCAGGATGCGCGCGAGCTCGCGCAGGTCCGTGCCCGACGCGTCGAGCAGGGGGGCATGCCCCTCCGCCAACGAGCCTGCACCGGATCCGTCGCCCGCGTCGCTACCCGCAACAGCCACGAGCGAGGCGCGTGCGTCGATCCGTTCCCGGACCCGGTCCGCGGCGGCCCGCACGACCGCCCGGGCGCGCGGCTCGGCAGGTGGAGCGGCCGTCTCACCGATCGTGGCCGGCGCGCTCTCGTCAGCCCCAGGTTCCCCGCGCGGCCAGTCCTTCTCGTGGACCAGCTCGTCGCGCGGGTTGGTCTCGTCCTTCGCGGGCATGCCGGCCCAGTCGGCGTCGCTGATGATGCCGGCCTCGGCCAGCTCCACGAGGAACGGCGAGGGCGTACGGGGCTTGGTCGCGTCGCGCCACCACGACCCGGCCAGCAGCAGCTCGGCGCGGGCGCGCGTGAACGCCACGTACGCGAGCCGACGCTCCTCGTCGACCTGGTGCTCACCGCTCGCCGCGAGGAACTCCTTGCGCCGCCCGTCGAGGTCCTTGGCGTCCTCCGCGACCTCGAAGTGGAAGACGGGCAGGTCCTCCGCGTCACCGCGCAACGGGTACGGGAGGTTGCCCAGCCCCGTGAACCAGCCGCTGTCGGTCGGCCCCTTGTCCCCCACCGCGGTGTTGGGGAAGATCCCGTCGACCATGCCCGGCACCGCGACGACGTCCCACTCCAGGCCCTTCGAGGCGTGCACCGTGATGATCTGCACCGCGTCGGGGTCCGGCTCGCGCACGGGCAGGTCGAGACCCCGCTCCTGGGAGCCGGCCGTGCCGAGCCATGCGAGGAAGGCGCCGAGCGTCGGCAGGTCCGCCGACTGCGAGAACGTCGCGGCGACGTCACGGAACGCGTCGAGGTGCGCGCGTCCCCGGTCGCCGACCTCCTCGCCGAACCCGCCCGCCGCGAGCGTCGCCGCGGTGGTCACCTCGATGTCGAGGCCGAGCGCCCGCTCGGCCTGCGTGACGAGCTCCGGCAGGGACAGGTACGTCTGCCCGCGCAGGTCGCGCAGGACCGTGGACAGCGCGGCCAGCCGCGCGTGCCCCTCCTCGGTGAGCTCGCGCCCGTCCCGGGCCGCGCGTCCGGGCGCGGGCAGGTCGTCGAGCGCGTCGACGATCGACCGGTGGTCGACCACGTCTCCCTCGACCACGGTGAGCGTCCCGTCCTCGGCGACGCCGGGCAGCTCGCCCTCCCCCGACGCACCGGACGGACCATCGGGTGCGGCGCCGTCGGACGCGAGAGCGCCCGACAGACCGCCGGGACCGCCCGAGGCGTCCGACGTGCCCGTCGACGGGCGCCGCGCCGCGTCTCGGCGCGCCAGGTCTGCCGCCCAGCTGCTCAGCGCGTGCAGGTCCGCCGCGCCCAGGTTGAGTCGCGGCCCCGTGAGGATGCGCATGAGCGAGTCGCCGCGCGACGGGTCGTGCGCGACCTCGAGCAGGGCGACGAGGTCCACGACCTCGGGGGTCGAGAGCAGGCCGCCCAGGCCGACGACCTCGACCGGCAGGCCCTTGGCCCGCAGCGCGACCTCCATCGCGAGGAACTGGGAGCGCGCACGGCACAGCACGGCCGCGGTCACGCGTTCCTGGCGGCGCGTGCGCGGGCGCCAGCGTTCGGCGACGAAGTCCGCGACCGCGGCGGCTTCCTCCTCGAGCGTCGCGGCGTAGACGCCGGTCACCACACCGCGCCCGGCCCCCGGGCGTTCGTCGAGCTGCGGCACAGGCACGCGCGTAGCCCCCTCGCGCAGCGGCGCGGCCGTGACGTTGGCCGCCGCGAGGACGGCCCGGTCGTTGCGCCAGGACGTGCTGAGGTACTGCACGTCGGCGGGGGCGCCCGTGCTGCCGGGGCCTGTTGCGCGGAACCGCTCGGGGAACCGCGCGAGGCCCGACGCGCTCGCGCCGCGCCAGCCGTAGATCGACTGGTTCGGGTCGCCCACGGCTGTCACGGGATGTCCGCCGAACAGCGCGCACAGGAGCTCGACCTGCGCGTACGACGTGTCCTGGTACTCGTCGAGCAGCACGACCCCGTACCGCGCCCGCTCCCCTGCTCCCACCGCGGGTACGGTCCGGGCGAGCCGAGCCGCGATCGCGACCTGGTCCCCGAAGTCGAGCGAGTCCGAGGTCCGCTTGCGCTCCTGGTAGGCCTCGACCACGTCGAGCAGCCGGTGGCGCTCACCGAGCGAGCCCAGGAGCCTCTTGACCTCGGCGTAGTGCTCGGTGCGCCTGCCGCCGAGAGGCGTCGCGAGGATCGAGTCGACGATGCCCGTGATGCCCTCGCGGGCCTCGTCGGGGCTCAGCAGGTGCTCGCTCAGCGCGCCGGACAGCGACAGCACCGCGCCGACGACCGTGGAGAACGCCGCCTCGGTCTGGAGGTCACCGGCCCAGCTCTCGACGACCTCGGCCGCGAGCTGCCACTGGCTGGCCTCCGAGAGCAGCCGCGCGCCGGGCTCGATCCCGATCCGCAGCGCGTGGTCCCCCACGAGCGAGGCGGCGTACGAGTTGTAGGTCGAGATCGCCGGCCGGTCCAGCATCGACAGCGCCGCGCCGTCGTTGCCCAGCGCGCGATCGAGCTGCACGAGGCGCGACTGGACGCGCTCCGCGAGCTCGCCCGCTGCCTTGCGCGTGAACGTCAGCCCGAGCACGGACTCCTTGGCGACCCACTCGTTCGCGATGAGCCACACCACGCGCGCCGCCATGGTCTCGGTCTTGCCCGACCCGGCCCCGGCGACGACGAGCAGCGGCGCGAGGGGCGCCTCGATCACCGCGACCTGCTCGTCGGTGGGCCGAGGACGACCCAGCATCTCTGCGATCCGCACGGCCGAGAAGCGTGGCTCGGGCAGCTCGCGCGTGCCCTCCCCGCCGGCCCCGGCCGGGACTCCGACCGCCCCGAGGTCGAGCTCGTCGAACAGCGACTCGGCGCTCATGCGATCACCTGGCGGCCTTCCGTCATCAGGGGGCAGGAGCGTCGCACGGGGCACACCGAGCACAGCTTGTTCTCCCGGGCCGTGAACACCGAGTCGGCCATGGTGTCCGCGACGTCCTCGACGAGCTCGCGCGCCCAGCTCGTCCCGTCGGGCTCGGGGTCGAGCGCCGGCTGGGTCCGCAGCCCGGCGTCCTTGCCATCGCCGACGAACACGAGCTGCGCGCCCGCGCTGTGCGTGCCCTCGGGCAGGTCGAGCGCACCGCCCTCGACGGCAAGCTGGTAGGTGCCGAGCTGGGGATTGGTCACGGCCTCCGTGACCGACGGCTTGGTCTTGCCCGTCTTGAGGTCCGCGACGCGCACCGCGCCGTCACCGGCGTCCTCCACCCGGTCGATGACCCCGCGCAGCACGGCACGGCCGATCTCCAGCTCGAACGGCGCCTCGACGAGCAAGGGCTCGCCCGAGGCCTGCAGGTACCCCGCGAGCCGACCGACCATGTCCTCGGCCTTGTGGCGCGTCTGGGTCGTGGGCCAGCCCGGCGTGAGCGCGAGCTCGGGCCAGCGGCGGTCCAGCTCGGCCGCGAGCTCGGAGTGCGTGCCGCGCGGCGCCTCCTGCGCGATCGAGTGGACCAGGTTGCCGAGCGACTGGGCCGTCGCGTCGGGGGCCGTGCCTCCCGCGCTCTCCACGGCCCAGCGCAGCGCGCACCTGCTCACCGACTCGACCTTGGACGGCGAGATCATGACCGTGTCCTCGGGGCCCCACAAGGGGTCGGTGCTCGAGACGGGGTTCACGCCGTACCAGGACTCCGGCCGGGCCTCGCCCACGCCCGCGAGCGCCAGGTCGGCGAGCAGCTCGGCGAGGGCCTCGGGTCGCTCGGGGTCGCCCGGGTCCCCCACGTCTCGCGTCGAGCCGTCCCCGCCCACCATCTCCTCCACGAGCAGGCTGCGCGCCGAGGCCACGAGCCCGCGCAGGTCGAGGGGCTGACCGACCTGGACGCGGCGCGGGTCCCGCTCCTCCTCGGGGAGCACCGGCCCGTCCCCGTCGCCACCGTCCTGAGGCACACCACCCGCCCCCTCGGCGGCGTCGTCGGGCCCCGCGGGCGGGCACACGAGGTCGACGAACGGTGAGGGCACCTCGTCGACGTCGCTCACGGCCGTGACGAGCAGACGACGTGACGCACGCGAGGTCGCGACCGCGAACGAGCGCAGCTCGTCGGTCAGGACGGCCCGCCGAGCGTCGGGTCCCAGGCCGTGCGCGTCCTGCGAGCGCCCCGCGAGGAGCTCGACGAGCGCCTCCGACCCGAGCAGGGAGTCGCGCAGGCGCAGGTCCGGCCACACGCCGTCCTGGACGCCGGCCACGACCACTACGTCCCACTCGCGGCCCGCCGCCCCGGCGGGCGTGAGCGCCGCGACGGAGTCCGTCCCGGCGGCCCGGGCCGCGAGCGAGTCGGCCGGCAGGTCCTGGGACTCGAGGTACTCCACGAACGCCGACGGCGGAGCGCCCGGCATGCGGTCGACGAACGTCTCTGCGGCGCGGAAGAGCGCAAGGACGGCGTCGAGGTCGCGGTCGGCGCGCGCGCCGACCGCTCCACCGCCCAGCGCGGCGTCCCGCCAACGGTCCGAGAGCCCGGTCGCGCTCCAGATCGCCCAGAGCACGGTCTGGGCGGTCGCGTCGGGGGCGAGCGTGGCCTCCCGTCCGGCGGCGATCACCCGGGCGACCGCCACGGCACCACGACGAACGCTCGCGGGCAGCGTCGCAGCGCGCGACGCGTCGAGCAGGACCTCGACCAGGAGGGCGTCCGACGTGCGCCCGCCGCCCGACCCGAGCTCCTCGGCCCGCAGCGCCCGGCGCAGGCGGCGCAGCGCGACCACGTCCAGGCCGCCCACGGGCGAGGTCACGAGCGCGGCCGCCGTCACGGGGTCCAGCTCGTCGAAGCTGGTGCTGTGGGCCGGCACCTCCCGCTCGATCAGGGTCTCGGCGGGGTCGCCCACGTCGCGGGTCACCGCGTCGTCGATCCCGGCCGTGCCCCGCACGCCGTCCAGCCCTCGCGAGTATCCGGCCGGAGGCAGGCCCACCGCGACGCGCATGATCGCGAGCAGCGGCGTGACCGCGGGCTCCTCGCGCAGCGGGACGTCCGAGCCGAGGATGCCGACGGGCACCGACGCCGCGATGAGCGCGCGCCGGAGGGTCGCGAGCTGCGACCCCGCGCGACAGACCACGGCCATGCGCCCCCAGGGCGTGCCGTGCAGCAGGTGCTCGGCCCGCAGCTCACGGGCCACGTACGCGGCCTCCTCCGCGCCGCTGCCGAGCAGCGCGACCGACGCCCCGCGGGGCGCCCCGCCCTCGGGGACGGGAGCCGGCGAGGCCGCAGCCCCACGGTGGACCGCCCCCGCGACCGTGCCGATCTGGGTCGTCACGGTCCGGGTGACGTCGCGTAGCGCGACCTCCTGACGCCAGGCCGTCCCGAGGACCTCGACGCGCGCGTCGAACTCGCCCGTCGCTGCCCGACGACGCACGGGGGCGCTGGCGCGACCGACCAGCCCCGGGCTCGCGCCACGGAAGGTCTGGACCGCGGTGTCCGGGTCCGCCAGGAGCACGAGACGCGCACCCGCGTCGTGCACCACGCGCAGGAAGCGCGCGGTCGCGATGGTGGCCTCCTGGTAGTCGTCCACGACGACCACGTCCCACGTGGGCCGCGGCGCGCCCGTGACCTCGTCCTCCCAGGCGAGCAGCGCCTCCGCGGCCTCGTCGACCACGACCGCCGGGTCGTAGCGCGCGCCCAGGTCCGGGGTCCCGACGCGCAGCGCCGTCACGTCGAGGTACTCCTGGTAGACCTGCGCGGCGGTCCGCCACTCGGGGCGCTCGTGCGCCGCACCCAGGTCGTCGAGGTCAGCGGGGGTCAGGCCGCGCTCGGCCGCGCGCATCAGCAGGTCGCGCAGCTCCTGACGCAGGCCGCGCAGGGCCAGCACCTCCTCCGGCAGACCGTCCGGCAACCGCAGCGGCACGCCGTCCCCGTCGAGGTGCCCCGCGAGGAGCTCGGCCAGGAGGAGGTCCTGCTCGGGGCCGGAGATGAGCGTGGGCGGCGGCTCGCCGATCGCGGCCGCGCGCGCACGCAGGACCGCGAAGGCCGCGGCCGCGGCCGTGCGCACCATGGGCGCGCTGACCGTCCGGTCCGCGCGCGCCGACAGCCTGTCCCGCACCTCGGCCGCCGAGCGTCGGGACGCCGCGATCACCAGGACGCGTGCCGGGTCGACGCCCTCGCTCAGCGCCTGCGCGGCGACCTCGATGGCCACGGTCGTCTTGCCCGTCCCGGGAGCCCCGACGACCAGGGTCGCCGGTTCCGTGCGCGCCGCGTCGAGCGCGGCCCGCTGGGTCGCGTCGAGCCGGACGGGCGCCGTGGAGGCGGTGTCCGGCAGGACGAGGCGGAGGTCCGGGTGGTGCAGCACGGGAAGATCTCATCACGAGCCACCCACACTCCGGTGCCCCCGGCGAGGGCCCCACCCGAGCCCGCTCCGGCGTCCCGGGCGGCGCCACCGGCAGCCGCTGGAAGAACACCCTGCCCGGCTACCCGAGCGTCGGCCACCCGTTGGGCAGGCAGCCCTCGGTCGACATCGACTGCTGCACCATGACGGGGGCGAGCGTCCCGGGCGCGGGGCAGCTCACGTGCCGGTGACCCAGCACGTGCCCGACCTCGTGGTTCACCAGGTAGTGCCGGTAGAGCCCCATGTCGCCGTCGAAGTCGGAGGCCCCCTCGACCCAGCGCGAGAAGTTGAGGATCGCCGCACCCGTCACACCGCACGAGTACGTCCCGCCGGTCTTGAGCGGGGCGCACATCCGGTCGGTCGTCGCCGGGCTCGCCAGGACCACGCGGATGCTCGCGTCACCTCCCGTCCGGGCGAACGTCACACCGTCGACCGGTCCCCAGCCCCGTGGGTCGTTGAGGGTCGCCATGACGGCCGCCGCGAACGTCTCGCCGTCCACGGGCAGCCCCGCCTCGACCTCGATCCGCACGGTCTTGACCGTCCCGGCCCCCGGCGCCGCGACCTCCGCGGGCACGACCACGAGCGCGCCGCCCAGGTCCGGCACCACCTCGGTCCCGACCAGGCCCGACCCCGCCTCGATCTCCCGTTCGAGCACGAGAGGAAGCGACCCGGGTCCGTCGAGCCCCAGCTGGGGGTCGCGGACGGACCGGCTCGCGACGTCCTCACCCCGGGGCTCGGGCGCCCCGCCGGTCGCGTCGCCGGCATCCTCCGTCGTGTCGCCCGCCGCGGGGGTCCCGTCGCCCGCCTGCCCGACGGCGCCGCTCACCGGGGCATCCGGCCCGCCGTCCGCCACCGCGCCGGCGGCGGCACCGGGCGCTCCCGGCAGGAGCGCCCCCGCACCGAGCCCCCCGGCCCCGAGTCCCGCCAGCAGCCCGACCGACGCGAGGACGAGAGCAGGACCACGCCGCATCCCGCGTCTGCGGACCCGTCCCAGACGCGCCCGGGCGCGCGACCTGCGCGAGGTGCGCGGCGCCGTCGGGCTGGAGAACGAGTCCTGACCTGCACCTTCATGCCACTGCGGGGCGCCCTCCGGGCGTCCCCTCGATCCGTCGTGGGGGGCTTCCGGGGGCATCACGTGTCCATGATCGCACCGCCCGTCACGGCCCGTCGCCGCTGCCCGTACTATCGCCGCATGTCGGGGGTCGCAGAGAAGTCGAGAACCACACGGTCCATACCCGTGCGCATGCCGCGGGACGAACGGCGCGCGCAGCTGCTCGCCGTCGCCGAGCGTCTGTTCTCCGACCACGGCTACCACCACATCACCATGGACGACATCGCGGACGGCGCCGGGGTCAGCAAGCCCGTGCTCTACCGGCACTTCCCGTCCAAGCTCGACCTCTACATGGCCCTGGTCGACGAGCAGGGCGCGGCCCTGGTCCGCTCGGTGCGGGCCGTCCTGGCGCCGTTCCGCTCCGCGGCCCCCGGCACGTCGTCCGAGGACCTCGACGCCCTCGCGGTCGACGGGCTCGCCGTGATCGAGGGGATCGTGCGGGCCTACGTCGACTACGCGCGGTCGGCCGGCCCGTCGGCCGGGCTCCTGTTCGAGTCCGACGTCATGCGCGACCCGGGTGTCCGGGCCCGCGTGCTCGAACCCGACGAGGTCAACGCGCGCGAGTTCGCCGAGGTCCTCGGCCGGCTCACGTCGCTCACCGAGCAGGAGGCGCTCGTGGTCGCCCGGACCTGCACCGCGATCGCCCGGACCGCGGCGACCGAGGCCGTCCGCGCCGGGAGCGACGTGACGACCGCCGAGCTCACCCGCCTGCTGCCCGCGCTCGCCTGGCGAGGCGTCCACGGGATGCTCCGCCGCGACGCCTGACGGGTCGGGGTCGCGGGAGGCCCTCAGCAGGGCCCGCGCGCGCCCTCACCAGCGCGGGAGCACCGGAGGTCCTCGGGAATCTCGTTAGTATCGGAGGAGTTGTCGACCAGTGGCCGGCGGGATCACCCGCGGGCGACGCTCGCGAAGGAGAATCACGTGGAAGTCACCATCGGTGTGCAGAACTTGGCCCGCGAGCTCGTGATCGAGACGGAGGAGACCACGGAGGCTGTCGCCGCCGCCGTCTCGGCCGCCCTGGCGGGCGGTCCGGCACTCGAGCTGCTCGACTCGCGCGGTCGCCGCGTCATCGTCCCGACGTCGTCGATCGGCTACGTGGAGATCGGTACCGAGGAGCAGCGTCGGGTGGGCTTCGGCTCCCTCTGAGAGCTCACGCAGAACGAGGGCGGTGCCCCGGCCGGTCGGCCGGGGCACCGCCCTCGTTCTGCGTCGCGACGGTCGCTGGGCGCTCAGGCCGCGAGGCTGTGCACCACCCGCTCAGGCCGCGAGGCCGACCCGGACCGCTCAGGCCGCGAGGCCCAACCGCCCCATCCTGCGCGTGTGCTCCGCCGTCAGCTGCGAGAAGACCCACGCCTGGCGGTCAGCGGCCGTCCCCGTCGCGTCTGCGGCTCCCGGGGTCCCCGCCTCGGTACGGTGCCCCGCGCCGTCCGCGAGGAGCCTGCTCAGCCCCTCACGCTCGGAGAGCAGCGTCTGCACCAGCCCGAGCGCCTCGCCCACGAGCCGCCGTCCCCACAGGGCGAGCCGCGACGCGAGCACGGGGTCCGCCGCCGCGGCGTCCGCGATGACGGTGGCCGAACGCTCGGAGTCGACGCCGTCCGAGAGGATCTCGAGGACCAGGTCGCGCGACTCGTCGTCGAGCCCGTCCGCAGCGAGGCGGCAGAAGTCGTCGGCGACACCGTGACCGACGTACCCCTTGAGCACGCCTTCCCACCAGGTGCTCGACGGCGTCCGCGCCTCGAAGTCGTCGAAGATGCCGTCGAACGCGCCCATCTCGGCCTCGGGGTCGGCGCCCAGGTCGGCGATGCGCTCGAGGACGCGCTCGTGGCGCGCGAGCATCTTGCCTGCGTGGCGCGAGAGCTGGTGGCGCTGCGCGAGGGTCGGAGCGTGCGCCGCGTCGGCCGCGAGACGGCCGAAGGTCGCGAGCTCGGTGTAGGCGATGAGGCCCAGCAGACCGATCGCGTCACGGTCCGTGGCGAGCTTCTCGGTAGCGACGGACGGGTCGTGGTGCTGCGGCTCGCTCATCGGGTCAGGATAGTCGAGTCACGCCGAGCGTCCCCGTCGTGGGACGCGACATGACGGGCAATGATCGGCTTGACGGGTGCCGTCCGATAGTATGGGGGGGTACATCGGTTGCCCGGTCGTCCGAATCCCCGGTCCCCGGTGGGTGCTCGTGAGCCCCACCCCGTGCCGAAAGACTTGCGAACGACACTGCACGACGCCGACCTCGGTCGGTGCGCGCGGGCGGAACCGGGGTTCGCGCCTCACGGCCGACGACCCCCGACGACGTCTTCGCGGCGAATACCCACGATCGGCTGCCGGCCACTAGGCGCGAGAGACCGTACCTGCCTGGGATCTTCCCGGAGCATCGTGGACCCGCCAACCGTCGGGTCGATCACGCACGTGCGGGGCCTCGCGCCAGACATCAGAACCACGAGGCACCAGTGACCACCACCGAAACACCTGTCGAGCCCACCGAGCTCGACCTCACCCCTGCCGAGGCCCCTGTCGACGACGCACAGGGCACGCTCTCGTCGAGCGTCCAGGCCAAGGACGTCTCCTTCGCGGACTTCGGTGTCCGCCCGGAGATCGTCGAGGCGCTGGCCGACGCCGGCATCACCCACCCGTTCCCCATCCAGGCCATGACCCTGCCCGTCGCGATGTCGGGGCACGACATCATCGGCCAGGCCAAGACCGGCACCGGCAAGACGCTGGGCTTCGGCGTGCCGCTGCTGCACCGCGTCATCGCCCCGGGCGAGGAGGGCTTCGACCAGCTCCCCGCACCGGGCAAGCCGCAGGCCCTCGTCATCGTGCCGACCCGTGAGCTCGCCGTCCAGGTCGCCGGCGACCTCGAGGCCGCCTCGGCCAAGCGCAGCGTCCGCATCATCCAGCTCTACGGCGGCCGTGCGTACGAGCCGCAGATCGCGACGCTCAACGCGGGCGTCGAGGTCGTCGTCGGCACCCCCGGGCGCATGATCGACCTCATGAACCAGGGCCACCTCAACCTCACGCGCGCTCGCTGCGTCGTGCTCGACGAGGCCGACGAGATGCTCGACCTGGGCTTCCTGCCCGACGTCGAGAAGCTCCTCTCCCGCACGCCCGCGGCCCGCCACACCATGCTCTTCTCGGCGACCATGCCGGGCGCGGTCGTCTCGATGGCCCGCCGCTACATGACGCAGCCGACGCACATCCGGGCCAACGACCCGGACGACGGCGGCCAGACCGTCAAGAACATCAAGCAGGTCGTCTACCGCGCGCACGCGCTCGACAAGGTCGAGGTCCTCGCGCGCATCCTCCAGTCGGAGGGCCGCGGCCTGACGATCGTATTCGCGCGCACCAAGCGCACGGCCGCCAAGGTCGCCGACGAGCTCGCCGACCGCGGTTTCGCGTCAGGCGCGATCCACGGCGACCTGGGCCAGGGCGCCCGCGAGCAGGCGCTGCGCGCCTTCCGCTCGGGCAAGATCGACGTGCTCGTCGCGACCGACGTCGCGGCCCGTGGCATCGACGTCGACGACGTCACGCACGTCGTGAACTACCAGTGCCCCGAGGACGAGAAGACCTACCTGCACCGCACGGGCCGTACGGGCCGCGCGGGTAACAAGGGCACGGCCGTCACGTTCGTCGACTGGGACGACGTGCCCCGCTGGTCGCTCATCAACAAGGCCCTGGACCTGAACATCCCGGAGCCCGTCGAGACGTACTCGACCTCCCCGCACCTGTACTCGGACCTGAACATCCCCGAGGGCACCAAGGGCCGACTGCCCAAGTCCGCGCAGACCCGCGCGGGCCTGGACGCCGAGAAGCTCGAGGACCTGGGCGAGACCGGCAAGCGCGGCGGCTCGCCGTCGTCCGCGCGCGGCGGTCGCGACGCAGGCCGCGACGCGGGCCGCTCGGGCTCGCGCGACGCCGGCCGGTCGGGTGGCCGCGACAGCGGTCGCAGCAGCTCGCGCGACGCCGGCCGGTCCGGTGGACGTGAGGGTGGCCGCAGCTCCGAGGGCGCGCAGCGTTCCTCGGCACCGGCCGTCTCCACGGGTGCGGAGCAGGCTCCGCGCGCCGAGGCTCCGGCCGCCGGGGCGTCCGCGGACGGCGCTCCGTCGCGTCCCCGCCGCCAGCGCAACCGTCGCCGCACGCACGGCGGCTCGGGCGCCGGCACCACGGGGGCGCCGGCTCCGGCCGAGTGACCCTCGACGCACGACACCGACGGCGGGCCGTCGCTCCTCGGAGCGGCGGCCCGCCGTCGTCCCGGGAACCGTCACGCGCGCGGGCGCAGCGGCGGCGTGCCCGACGCGTCGGGGCTAGCGTGGATCCATGGAACCTCGCGTCAGCCTGATCACCCTGGGGGTGCGCGACGTCGCCCGGGCACGCGCCTTCTACGTCGACGGGCTGGGCTGGGCACCCGTCAACGAGGTGCTGGGCGAGGTCGTCTTCCTCCAGGTCGGTCACGGCCTGCTGCTGTCGCTGTGGCGCCGGGCCGACCTCCTCGAAGAGGCCGGTCCCGGCATCCACGAGGGGCACCACGGTCCCGAGCCCGTGACGCCCGTCGCGCTCGCGCACAACGTCGGCTCGCCCGCCGAGGTGGACGACGTCCTAGCGAGCGCGCTCGCCGCAGGAGGCTCCGTCGTCGTGCACGCGCAGGTGCGCGCCTGGGGCGGCTACTCGGGGTACTTCGCGGACCCGGACGGGTTCCGCTGGGAGGTCGCCCACAACCCGGGCCTCGTGGTGTCCGACGACGGACGGGTCACGTTCGTCGCGGCCGAGCCCGACCCCGGGGCCTGGTAGGTCCCGGCGGGACGCCTCAGCCGAGGCGGGTGCGGCCCCTCACGCCGTCACGGGGCCCAGTCCACGTCGGCGACCTGGTTCCACCCGATGCCCGCTGCGGTCCAGCGCGGGGACACCTGGACGAGCCGGTCACGGAAGTCCGGATAGCTACGGTCGGCCTGCTCCGACCACGCGACCTCTGCCGTCGCCGGCAGCCGAGGGAAGAGCATGAAGTCGGTGTACGTGTCGACGGGCACGAACACGTCGGTGCTCGTCGGCAGGCCCGCGAGGCTGTCGGGGTAGGAGCGGTCGGACCACAGCAGCACCTCGACGCCCGCCATGTCGGACTCGTCCGCCAGGGTGCTCTTTCCGTCGGGCGAGGTGAGCTCGGTCGCGGGGTCCCAGTCGTACGCCTCCTCGAGCGTGATGCGCGAGGCCCACTCCAGGCCGTACGGGGTGTCCTCGTCGTACTTCATGTCGAGGTACGTGCGGTCGGCGGGCGACATGATGAGCCGGGCGCCCTTGTCGAGCGCGGCCTGGACGTCGACCAGGTCCGCGTTCGTCGCCTCCCCGCCGATGACCCCGCGCAGCCGCTCCCCCACGCCCCAGTACTGGATCAGCGCGCCGGGAGGCAGCTCCTCGGACGCCCCCCACTGGTGCCAGCCGATCACGGTCTTGCCGTGGCCTGTCGCGATCTCGTTCGCGGCCTCGGCGTAGCTCTGGTACCAGCCGGGCGGGCTGGGCGCCTCGTCGCCGCCCAGGTGCAGGTACGGGCCGGGGTTCTGCCCCGCGACGGACGCGAGGACCGTCTCGAGGAAGCCCTGGACGTTGCCCAGGTTCTCGTCGCTCGCGCAGACGATCGGGTTGTTGACCTCGGGGCCCCAGTACAGCGGGGTCGGGACGCCGTCGCAGGTGAGCGAGCCGAGCGACGCCTGCGCCGCGAGGGTGTGCCCCGGCCCGTCGATCTCCGGGACGACCGTCATGTACTTGTCGCGCGCGTACGCGACGATCTCCGCGTACTCGTCCGCGGTGTAGTACCAGCGCTCACCGTCCCCCGTCCCGGGCTCCCACCCCTCCTGCGTGGTGGAGCCGACCTCGGTGAGCTCGGGCAGTGCGTCGACCGCGATGCGCCACCCCTGGTCGTCCGTCAGGTGCAGGTGGAGCGCGTTGAGCTTGTACGTCGACGCGTGGTCGACGAACCGCTTGACGGACTCGACCGGGTAGAAGCGGCGCGCGACGTCGAGCATCGCGCCGCGGTAGGCGAACCGGGGCTCGTCGGAGATGGTGACCGCCGGGGCGGTCCACCCGCCCGCAGGCGCCTCCTGGACCGTGGTCGCCTCGAGCTCCGGCGGGAAGAGCTGGCGCAACGTCTGCACGCCACGGAACAGACCGGGAGGCGACGTGGCGGTCAGGACGATCTGCTCGTCGTCGACCGTGAGCTCGTAGGCGTCGACACCCGTGTCGTCGAGCAGGCCGTCCCGCTCCCAGACGACCTCGGTGTCCGGCACGAGCTCGAGACGGATCTCACCCACGGCGCCGTCGACCGCCGGGCCGAGCGGCAGGTCGAAACCCGTCGCGGTCCCGAGGCGCTCGGCGAGCTCCTCACCGACGTGGTGGACGTCCGGGGCCATGACCTCGGGCGTGACCAGCGCAATCGTGGAGTCCGCGTCGAGCACGAACGCGCCTCCCCCGTCGACCCTCACGTCCGTGGGCACCGGCACGAGCCCGAGGCCGGCCGAGGCGACGTCCTTCTCCTCGGGAGTGCATCCCGCGACGAGCGAGACGGTCAGGACGGCGAGGGCGATCCCGGTCGTGAGGGCGACGGGTCGACGGCGACGCGGTGAGTTCACCAGCACTCCTTCGATACTCATGACGGAAGGATGCGGCGCCCCTCCGGGGCTCACCCTAGGACGTGGGTGCGATACCAGGACGGGGACGTCCGTACCGATCGGGTAACGCCCGTCGGGCTCGCGGATCGTCGCGCGTCGACGCGCCTGGACGCGCCTGGACAGCACGACGCCCGCGAGACCTGATGGTCTCGCGGGCGTCGGGGCGCTACGGTCGGCCGGGCGTCAGCTGGCCGCCTGGACGAACGCGGTGACGGCGTCCGCGACGAGCTGCACCGCGATGGCCGCGAGCAGCAGACCCGCGATGCGGGTCACGAGGATCGTGCCCGAGTCCCCGAGGACACGGTGGATGACGTTCGCGAAGCGCATGGCCAGGAAGAGCGTGATGTGGACCGCGACGACGCCCGCCGCGATCGCGACCCAGTCCGCAGCGGACCCGTCGGCTCGCTGGACGAACACCATGGTCGCGACGATCGCACCGGGGCCCGCGAGGAGCGGCGTGCCGAGCGGGACCAGGGCGACGTTGACGCCCTTGTTGCCCGACGGCGTCGGCTCCTCCATCTTTCCCGTGAGCAGCTCCATCGCGACCAGCAGCAGGAGGAGCCCGCCGGACGCCTTGAGCGCCGGGAGCGAGATGCCCATGTAGTTGAGGATCTGCTGGCCGAACACCGCGAACGACACGATCACGCCGAACGCGACGAGGATCGCGGTCCTGGCGGCCTGGTTGCGCTGCTTGGCACCCATGGCGCTCGTCAGGCCCAGGAAGATCGGTACCGTCCCGGGAGGGTCCATGATCACGAACAGCGTGATGAACACCTCGGTGAAGAGGCGGAGGTCCATGATGTCGTTCACGACATCACCGCCCGCGCCGTCATCGGATCACGTCCAACGTGCCTAGCTCCTCGATCGTCTCCAGCACTCGTGGTGCTGTCGTGTTCTCGCCGAGCCGGTTCGGTTTGCCGGCTCCGTGGTAGTCGCTCGAACCCGTCACGAAGAGGCCCAGGGTGTGGGCGATGTCCTCGAGACGGGCAACTTGCTGTGCGCTGTGGTCGCGGTGGTGCACCTCGAGCCCCAGCAGTCCTGCGTCGGCCATCTGCTCGATGACCGCGTCCGGCACCACGCGTCCTCGCCCGTCGGCGCCCGGGTGGGCGAAGACGGGCACCCCACCGGCCGCGCGCACCGCGCGCACGGCGTCCAGGACGTCAGGGGCGTAGTGCGGCACGTAGTAGCCCGTGCCGGGGTGCAGGATCGTGGCGAATGCCGCCGAACGGTCGCTGACGTGGCCGGTGGCCACCAGGGCGTCCGCGATGTGCGGGCGTCCGATCGTGGTCCCCTCCTCGGTCTGCGACAGGACATCTTCCCACGTCAGCGGGTAGTCCTCGCCGATCCGCTCGACCATGCGCCGGGCCCGCGAGACGCGGTCGACACGCGTGCGCTCGGTCTCGGCCAGCAGGTCGGGGTGCGTGGGGTCGTGCAGGTAGCTCAGCAGGTGCACCGAGACGTGCCCCGAGCGGGCCGAGATCTCCGCGCCCCGCACCAGCGCGATGCCGCTGCGGGTGGCCGCTTGCGCGGCGTCTGCCCAGCCCGCGGTCGTGTCGTGGTCGGTGAGGGCCACGACGTCGAGCCCTGCGGCGGCTGCGTCCTCGACGACCTGCGCCGGGGCGTCGGTCCCGTCGGACGCCGTGGAGTGGGTGTGGAGGTCGATGAGCACCCCCTCAGGATAGTGAGCGCGCGCGTCGAGGCCCGCCGGGAGGGGCCCGACGACGGCGCTCACCGAGGCGGACGGGTCCGGCGGGTCTGCTGCGGCCTGCGTGCCGCACGGCACCGCGAGGCCACCTAGAGAGGCAGGGCCCTGTCCTCGACGACGCTCTTCATGACGAGCGTCGAGCTGAGGCGCATCACGCCGGGCAGGGTCGAGAGCCGTTCGTCGTACAGCACCTGGAAGCCCGGCAGGTCGCTCGCGACGACGCGCAGGAGGTAGTCGGGGTCGCCGAAGAGGCGCTGGGCCTGCAGGACGTTCGGCACCTCGACGACCGCGGTCTCGAACGCCTCGAGCGTCTCCCGGGTCGCAGACTGCATGGTCACGAAGAGGAGCGCCTCGAAGGTCAGCCCGACCGAGCTCGCGTCGAGGTGCGCGCGGTAGCCGCTGATGACCCCGGAGCGCTCGAGCGCCCGCAGCCGCCGGTGGCACGGCGAGACGCTCAGGCGGACCCGTTCGGCGAGCTCGGTGAGCGTGAGCCGGCCGTCCTGCTGCAGCTCGGCAAGAATCTGCCGGTCGATGTCGTCCATGCACGAGATCTTTCCACCTCATCGTGATTCAGAGCAAGAAGTTGGAAGCACCTTTGCCCGGTTCCGACCTAACGTTGCTCTCGCGCCGGAGGTCGGCGCCCATGCCCCTGGAGGAACGATGCCCGTCGCCACGATCGCCGCTTTCTGGGCGGTGTCGCTCGTCTTCGTCGTGACACCCGGGGCCGACTGGGCGTACGCGATCACGGCCGGCCTGCGCCACCGGTCGGTCCTGCCCGCTGTGGGTGGGATGCTGGCCGGCCACCTCGCGGCCGCGCTCGTCGTCGCCGCCGGGGTCGGCGTCCTGGTGTCCCGCTCCCCGGCTCTCCTGACGGTCCTGACGATGCTCGGTGCGGCGTACATCGCGTGGCTCGGCGTGACGATGCTCGCCCGCCCGGGTGGTCCTGTCACCGAGAGGGAAGACGTCGCCGGGTCGTGGGTACGCCAGGCCGCGAAAGGACTCGGGACGAGCGGGCTCAACCCCAAGGTCCTCCTGCTGTTCCTGGCGCTGCTGCCGCAGTTCACCGACCCGGCGGGGCGCTGGCCCGTCGGCGCGCAGATCGCGGCGCTGGGCGCGGTGCACATGGTCGGCTGCGCAGTCGTCTACCTGCTCGTGGCGTTCGGGGCACGGCACGTCCTGCGCTCCCGTCCCGGCGCGGCGCGCGTCGTCACGCGGGTCTCGGGCGTCGCGATGATCCTGATCGGTACCGCGCTCGTCCTCGAGCAGGCGATCGGCTGACGGCCTCGTCCCAAGGCCCGCACAGGACGTTCACGGGAGGCTCCCCGTGCTTTCGCACTGCTCCCAGGTGGCGCTGGCAGCATCCGAAGCGATGCGAAACAGCCAGCCCTCCCTCCGGGCCTCCGCCTTCCCGTCCGACCCGTCGATCGACCTCCTCCCGAGCCTCGCGCAGGCGTCCTCGGCCGGGACCCCTGCCGCCGTCGTGTTCGTGCACGGCGTGCGCACCTCGAACGCGATCTGGGGGCGTCAGCTCGCCCACGTGCGCGAGGCGGGCCACCTCGCGGTCGCGGTCGACCTGCCGGGGCACGGCGAGCGCAGCGACGAGCGGTTCACGCTCGCACGGGCCTTCGAGATCCTGGACGATGCCGTCGCGTCCTTCCCCGACGACGTCCCCGTCGTCGTGGTCGGGATGTCGCTCGGCGGCTACACGTCGCTCGCGTACGCGGCGAGCCACCCCGACCGGCTCGCGGGCATCGTGGCGTGCGCGTGCAGCGCCGACCCGCGCGGCAAGCCCGTCGCGCTCTTCCGCGAGGCCGCGAGCCTCATGGACGCTGCGGGCACCGCGACCCGTCGCGCGCTGGGCCGCGTCCAGGACGTGCTGCGCGCCGGAAGGTCGCTGCCGGGTGGAGCACGCGCCTCGGCCCAGCTCACCGGGGCCGGCACGTTCGCCGACCCGCGGCTCCCCGGCCGGCCCGCGTGGCAGGTCGTGACCGACGTGCTGCACGAGCTCGCGGGCCGCTCCTCGCGCGCCGACCTCCGCGCCGCCAAGGTGCCGGTCTGGCTCATCAACGGCCAGCGCGACCACCTGCGCCTCGACGAGAAGCGCTACCTCGACACGGCCCCCGACACAGCCCTCGTGGTCGTGCCGCGCGCGGGCCACGACGTCAACCTCGACGCCCCCGACGCGTTCAACGACGCGCTCTCGCGGGCGCTGGGCGACCTCACGAGCCGCTGGTCCCCCGCTCGACGCCTCGAGCCGGTCGGCGCGGCCGCGTGACACGACCGTCCTGAGCGCCACGCCCGGCGACCCCGGGCCGTGACGACCCAGGACCGACAAGGCCCCAGGCACCCGAGGCGAGAACCGCCGTCGGGCACCTGGGGCCTTCTTCTTGCTTCCTGCTCACCTCCCGCACCGGCACGTGCGGGCCGGCGTCAGCCGCAGGACGTCGCCGGGTAGGCGACCTCCACCGTGCGCGGCTCGGCGCCCGGGAGCGTCACCGTGACGCTCGCCGTCCCGGCCTCGACCGAGCCCGAGCGCGCGTTGAACGTCTGCGCGGCGCTCTTGCCGGGCTGCAGCCCGTGGAACGACTTCGTCCCGAACGGCGTCGCCAGGACGACGTCGACCGCGGTGTCGGCCGAGCTCGTGGCCTTGACCGACACCTGGGCGTTCTTGCCCGCGCAGCGCACCGTCGCGGTGACCTCGACGGGCAGCGGCGGGAGCGGCGCCGACAGGCTCGGGATGCGGTCCGCGGGCGCGGTGCCCCACGTGAGGCCCGCGCTCGAGTCGGCCAGGTCGAACTCGAGCGTGCCGCCGTCCTGGATCGCCGAGGCGTCCATCCACGCGGCCGTGTGCTCGGCACCGTCGAGCGTGACGCCCGAGACGTAGCTCGGCAGGTCCTCGTTGGCCCCCTCGGCCGAGATGGCGAACGTCGTGCCCGCGTCGGTCGTGACGGTCGCGGACTGGACCTTGGGCGCGTTGAGCGCGAGCATGCCCGAGCCCGGCAGGACGGGCTCGAACCCGAGCGCGGCCATGACGTACCAGGCGGCCAGGGTGCCCAGGTCGTCGTTGCCGACGCCCCCGCCCGGCGTGTTCGGGAACCGGTTGAGGTTCGCAGCCAGCACGTCGTTCGTCTTCCACGGCTGCCCGACGTACCCGTAGAGCCACGCGTTGGTGATCGTCGGCTCGTTGCCCGGGTTGTAGCGGATCGTCTGGTAGTACGAGCTGCCACCGCGCGCCCACGTCGAGGGCGAGACGCCCGGCTTCGCCGCGAGCGCCGGCATGTCGAAGTAGTAGTCGAGACGCTCGACGAACGCGTCCTCACCACCCATCGCCTCGGCCAGACCAGTGACGTCCTGCGGGACCATCCACTGGTACTGCCACGGGACACCCTCGTGGAAGCCCGTGCGCGTGACGTCGGTCAGCTCGGGGAGAGTGACGAACGTACCATCGGGGCGCTTGGCGTTGACCATGCCCTGGAAACCGCCCGAGAGCTGGACGTCCGGGTTCCACAGCGTCTGCCAGTTGCGGCCCTTGGCGAGGAAGGCCTCGGCGTCCTCGGTCTTGCCGAGGCGCTGAGCAGCCGCCCCCAGGCCCGCGTCGGACAGCGCGAACTCGAGCGTCGACGAGCCGCCGTGACGGTACTCCTCGTACTGCCCGCCCAGGCCGCCCTCGTTCTCGGGGTAGAACGGGATGTGGCCGTTCTCGTTGTAGAAGGCCGCGCTCTGGCGACCCACCGACGCGACGCCGGCAGGCGGGGCCGTCGTGGCGTTCTCCACGAGGTAGCCCCAGAGCTCGTCCGAGATGTCGTCGGGCACGGTGCCCATGGCGAAGTTCTCCGCGAGCCACGGCGTGACCGGGTCGCCGGCCATGATGTTGGTCTCGAGCGCGCCCAGCGACCAGCGGGGCAGCCAGCCGCCCTCGACGCGGTGCTGGTACATCGAGCGGACGATGTCCTCGGCGCGCTCGGGGAGCAGCAGGGCGTGCAGCGTCGCCTGGGTGCGGTACGTGTCCCAGAGCGAGAAGTTCTGGTAGTAGTCCCAGCCGTCGGCCTGGTGCTCCTCGAGGTCCATGCCGCGGTACCGGCCGTCGACGTCGTTGCCGATCGTCGGGGACAGCAGCGTCTTGTAGAGCTGGGTGTAGAAGATCGTGCGCTTCTCGGGCGAGGCCTCGATGTCGACGCGGCCCAGCTCGGTGTTCCAGGCGTCGCGCGCCTCCTCGCGGATCTCGTCGAACCCGACCTGGACGCCGTCGCGCACGGCCTCGGCCTCACGGTTGCCGCGAGCGCCGTCTACGCTCACGAAGGACACGCCCACGCTCACCTCGACGTCGCGGTCCGTGGTCGTGTCGAACACCGCGACGGCGCCGTTGCGGCCCGTCGTGACCTGGCTCGTGGTCGAGCCCGCGGTGTAGGCGCCGGTGGTGCCCCACGTGCCCGACGAGGACACGGGGCGGTCGAACGTGGCACTGAAGAAGTAGCGCTGCTTGGCGGGCGTGCCGCCGCAGAAGCCGCCGTTGTCGACCCAGCCCTCGAGCGTGTGGTCGTCGACCCACGTGACCGAGCTGGCGCCCGCGTCGCGCAGCGTCTGCCCGACGTTGAACGACAGGTGCGACGTGGTCGAGGCCGGGAACGTGTACCGGTGCGCACCCACGCGGGTGGTCGCGGTGAGCTCTGCGTGCACGTCGTTGGCGAGCGTGACCTCGTAGAAGCCGGCGACCGCCTTCTCGGTGCTCGCCTGGTCCTTGATCGCGATGGGGGTCCGGGCCGTGCGCGGGGCCGCGGTGGTGTCCGGGGTCACGAGCAGCTCGCCCGCCGCGGGGCAGCCTGCGCTGTTGACGTGCCGGTGGCTGAAGCCCCAGACCCGCCCGGCGTTCTTGCTGTAGGAGGTCGAGGCGTAGGAGTTGGAGTTGTCCGGGCTGAGCTGGACCATGCCGAACGGGACCGTGGCGCCGGGGTAGGCGTTGCCCTCGCTCTCCGTCCCGACGAAGGGGTTCACCTCGAGGGAGTGGTCCACGGGCGGGCGCGGTTCAGACGGGTCCTGCGGAACTGCGGCGACCGGGGAGGCGATGCCCGCCCCGATCAGCAGCGCGAGCCCCGCGGAGAGCGTGGCGAGTCGTGATCGTCTCATGTGTGTTCGTCCTCTTCGACGTCCGAGCGGGCAGCGATGCCCACGACGCTCAGGCCTCGTCCGGCGCGCACCGGTGCGCGGTCCGGCGCCCGTCCGACGACGACGTGGGGTCGCGAGAGCGGCTGGCACCGGTGCCGGACGACGAGCGTCCGCGGCCCAGCATTCCCGCGAATGACTGCGCTGTCAATTATGAATGACAGCGCAGTCATCTTTTGCTGCGGCAGGGCTGCTCGACGGCCGCACGCGCTCCCCGACAGCACCCGGAGCACACCCGAGCGCCGTCCGGGGTGCGCCACGCGTCACGCCACCTCTGCGCCCGAGGGGTGCTCCGCCGTCGGGCCGCACGCGCCCTCCCAGCGACCGATGGGAGACTGGTGGCCATGAGCAACGACACCACCCCCGTCAGCGCCCCGGCCGCGGAGTCCGAGCAGGAGATCGCCGCCCGGAACGACAACCGGTCGCACCGGCCCGACTCCGAGGCCTTCAAGGCGTTCATCACGAGCGGCTGGGCGCCGCGCGCGAGCAGCGACGTCGAGGCCGGCGCCGCCGCCCCGTACACCGCCGCCCGCCGCGCCGAGCTGTCCGCAGGCTTCGCGGGTGCGCGCCTCGTGATCCCCGCCGGCCCGCTCAAGGTCCGCTCGAACGACACCGACTACCGGTTCCGCCCGCACTCGGCGTTCGCGCACCTCACGGGCCTCGGCACCGACCAGGAGCCCGACGCGGTCCTGGTCCTGCACCCCGTCGAGCCCGGCACGGGCGACGACGGCTCGAACCACCACGCCGTCCTCTACGTGCGCCCCCTCGCGGCGCGCGACACCGACGAGTTCTACGCCGACTCGCGCTACGGCGAGTTCTGGGTCGGGGCCCGCCCCAGCCTCGACGACGTCACGACCCTCACCGGGATCGAGGCGGCTCACGTCGACGAGCTGCGCGACGCGCTGGCCAAGGACGTCGGCGAGCACGTGGTGCTGCTCGTCGTCACGGGGGCGGACGAGAACATCGAGGCCCTGGTCGAGGCCATCCGCCTCGAGAACGGCCAGGCCGACGACGCCGCCGCGGACGCCACGCTCGTCGAGGCCGCCTCCGAGCTGCGCCTGGTCAAGGACGCGCTCGAGGTCGCGCACATGCGCGAGGCCGTCGACGCGACGATCGCGGGCTTCGCGGAGGTCGTACGCAACCTGCCGCGCGCGACCGGGCACCGCCGCGGCGAGCGCGTCATCGAGACGACGTTCGACGCGCACGCCCGCCTCGAGGGCAACACGGTCGGCTACGAGACCATCGCCGCCGCGGGCGAGCACGCCACGACGCTCCACTGGATCCGCAACGACGGCCAGGTCCGCACGGGCGAGCTCGTGCTGCTCGACGCCGGCGTCGAGGTCGACTCGCTCTACACGGCCGACGTCACGCGCACGCTGCCCGTCGACGGCACCTACACCGACGTCCAGCGCCGCATCTACACCGCGGTGCTCGACGCCGCCGACGCGGCCTTCGCGGTCGCCGTCCCCGGGGCCCGCTTCCGCGACATCCACGCGGCCGCGATGGAGGTCATCGCCGAGCGTCTCGCCGAGTGGGGCCTGCTGCCCGCGACCGCCGAGGAGTCCCTCGCCCCCGAGGGCCAGTTCCACCGCCGCTGGATGGTGCACGGCACGAGCCACCACCTGGGCCTCGACGTGCACGACTGCGCGCAGGCGCGCCGCGACCTGTACGTCGACGGCGTCCTGGAGCCCGGCATGGTCTTCACGATCGAGCCCGGCCTGTACTTCAAGAGCGACGACCTGACGGTCCCCGAGGAGTACCGCGGGATCGGCATCCGCATCGAGGACGACGTCCTGATCACGCAGGACGGCAACGAGAACCTCTCGGCGGCGCTCCCCCGCCGCCCCGAGGACATCGAGGCGTGGATGGCGTCGCTGCGCGACTGAGCGCGGCCAGGCTGTCAGAAGGGGGCCGGGGTACACCCCGGCCCCCTTCTGACGCCCCAGCGTCGCGGGCCGCTCGCGTCCGACCCCGGTACGGCGTCGACACCCCGCGGCTCAGACGGCGCGCGCGACGACGAGCAGCTCGCCGGCCCCCTCTCCGACGGCCTCGCGCCCCCACCCGCCATCGACCTGCTCGACGGCGAACCCCGCCGCCTCGACGCTCCGACGCACCACGTCCTCGGCGCGGAACCGCAGCGTCGCGGTGCTCGTGAGCTCGTCCCCCTCGGGCATCTCGTAGCCGAGCGTGAAGTCGACGACGCCGTCACGCTCGCCCGTGACCTCGCTCCAGGTCTGCACGACGCGGCCGTCGCTCAGCGTCACCGGGTCGCGGTCGTCGGGGGCGTGCCACGCCTCCCAACCACGGTCACGGGGGTCGCGGGTGTCGAAGACGAGGAGCCCGCCCGGCACGAGGGCCTTCCGGAGGTCGGCAAGGACGCCCGCCCACTCGTCGTCGGCGACGAAGAACTGGGCCACGTGGCTCGTCATGAGGGCGACGTCGAACGCGTCCGCGGGCGCGTCGGCGGACGTCCCGTGGACCCAGGTCACGGCCTCACCACCGGGACGTCGCCGGGCCGCGTCGAGAGCCGCGCCCGCGGGGTCGATGCCCGTCACCTCGTGCCCGGCGTCCGCGAGCGCCACGGTCAGCCGACCCGTGCCGCACCCGAGGTCGAGCACCCGCCCGCCCGGGCCCTCGGCCGCGCGGGCGAGGAAGTAGTCGTCGTCCGGACCCCAGGTGTTCTGGGCGTCGTAGACCTCGACGAGGCGGGCGTGACGGAACTCGGCCTGGTGCGTGGCGGGCTGCATGCCGTCACGGTATCCGGCCGTCCGTGCGCGGGTCACGGGAAATCCACCTCTTGTGTACGTCACACACAGTGCGTATGGTCTACACAGTGTAGGAGGTACACAACAGTCTGCGACGCACACGGAGGTAGCGATGCCCGACCCGATGATCGACGTCCGGGGACTCACGAGGTCCTACGGATCCCACGCCGTCCTGCAGGGCGTGGACCTGTCCGTCCGACGAGGCGAGATCTTCGCCCTCCTCGGACCCAACGGCGCGGGCAAGACGACCGCCGTCAACATCCTCACGACCCTCGTCCGCCCCGACGCCGGGACCGCGACCATCGCGGGGCACGACGTCGTCCGCCAGGCCGCGCGGGTCCGCGAGGTCATCGCGCTCACGGGCCAGTACGCCTCGGTCGACGAGTTCCAGACCGGCGAGGAGAACCTCGCGATGATGGCCAGGCTCGCGCACCTGCCGCGAGCAGCCGTCAGGGCCCGCACGGCCGAGCTCCTCGACCGCTTCGACCTCACGGACGCCGCCCGGCGCCGCGTCGAGACGTACTCGGGCGGCATGCGCCGGCGTCTCGACCTCGCGATCAGCCTGGTCGCGAGCCCGCAGGTCCTGATCCTCGACGAGCCGACCACCGGTCTGGACCCGCAGTCTCGTTCCGAGCTCTGGGACGTGGTCCGCGAGCTCGCGGCCGACGGCATCACGGTCCTGCTCACGACCCAGTACCTCGAGGAGGCGGACCGGCTCGCCGACACCATCGCGGTGCTCGACGGCGGGCGGATCGTCGCCCGCGGGACCGCGAGCGAGCTCAAGGCCCTCGTCCCCGGCCAGCACGTGCGGGTCGACGTCGAGGACTCCCACGCGCTCGCGTCCGTCCAGCAGATCGGCCTCGAGATCTCCGGGGTCGACGAGAAGGACCTCGCGGCGCTGGTCCCGACGACGGACCCGCTCCGCACGGTCCGCGACGTCCTGGCGCGGGCCGACGAGCGCGGCATCCCCGTGACGGGCGTGTCCGTGGTCAAGCCCTCGCTCGACGACGTGTTCCTCGCCCTCACGGGATCACGCGCCGCGCGGGCCACGATCCAGGCGCAGGGCACCCCGACCACCCCGTCCGCCCCCACCCAGCCCGCGGTCTCCCCCGCGACGACGAAGGCAGGCCTGCGATGAGCACCACGGCACCGACCACCACGCGGCGCCCCGCACCGGGACGCCCCTCGCGCACGGCACCGGCCCGCGTCGGCCAGTCCCCCACGACCGCGCTGCGCGACGTCTCGGCCATGACGGGCCGCGAGCTGCGGCGCACGCTGCGCAGCGTCGACGGGCTGGTCACGGCCCTCATGCTGCCCGTCCTCATCATGCTCGTGTTCGTCATCGTGTTCGGCGGGGCGATCGAGGACGACGGGAGCTACGTCGACTACGTCGTGCCCGGGATCCTGGTCCTGTGCCTGGGCTTCGGTTCGGCGACGGCCGCGCTCTCGGTGGCCCAGGACATGACGAGCGGCACGATCAACCGCTTCAAGACCCTGCCGATCTTCGGCCCCTCGGTCCTGTGGGCGCACGTCCTGGCCAGCACGGTCCGCAACCTCGTGTCGGCCACGCTCGTCCTGCTCGTGGCCGTCGCGCTCGGTTTCAGTCCCGGGGCCGACCTGGGCGGCTGGGTGGGCGTCGCGGGCTACCTCGCCCTCATGGTCCTCGCGTTCACGTGGCTGAGCTGCCTCGCCGGCCTGGTCCTGAGCGTCGACGCCGCGGCGAGCTTCAACATGTTCTTCCTGTTCGTGCCGTACCTGTCGAGCGGGTTCGTGCCGGTCGAGACCATGCCGACGTGGCTGCACGGCTTCGCGATGCACCAGCCGTTCACACCCATCATCGAGACGTTGCGCGCGCTGCTCTCGGGGACATCGACCGCGGGGCAGCTCGGGCCGGCGCTCGCGTGGCTCGTGGGCATGTTCGCGGTCTCGTGCGCCGCGGCGTCGATCCTCTACCGGCGCCGGACGGCGCACTGAGGGCGCTCGACCCGTGCGGCCGACGCCGTTCCCGCCCGTCTCCGCCCGGGCGGCGATCACGACCGGAGCAGCGATGATGTACCCATGACGGACACCACCGATCCCGGCCTGCCCCACGCCATCGCCCTGGCGTGGGGCGTGGCCGAGAACCCGCAGCGCGGCCCTCGTCGCGAGCTGAGCATCGAGCGGATCGTCGAGCAGGCCATCGAGATCGCCGACGCCGAGGGGCTCGGGGCGCTCTCGATGAGCAAGCTCGCGGCGGCCCTGGGGTACACGACCATGTCGCTGTACCGGTACGTCACGAGCAAGGACGACCTGCTGCTCCTCATGCAGGAGCAGGCGATCGACGTCGACCTCCCCTCGGGGGCGCAACCCGAGCTCACCGCGGTCCTGGAGGGGCGGATCCCCGCAGGGGACGAACCCACGTGGCGGCGTGGCCTGCGCGAGTTCGCGCTCGCGTCGCTCGCGGTCTACGAGGCCCACCCCTGGTTCCTCGACGTCGCGGTCCAGGGGGTCCCGCTCACGCCCAACAACCTCCGGTTCGTCGACCTGGGCCTGCGCGCGATGCACGGCACCTCGCTGTCCGACGCCGACAAGCTCGCGATGATCATGCTCGTCACGAGCTACGCGCAGAGCGCCGCCCGGATCCAGCGCGAGCTGCGCGGGGCCCGGCAGGACCCGGCAGGGCGCGACGTGAGCGGGGCCGCGTACGCCGAGGTCTTCTCCGAGCTCGTGACGCCCGAACGCTTCCCGTACCTGCACCCCGTGGTCGCCTCGGGCGCCTACCTGAGCGAGGACGACGGGGTCGACGACGTCGTGTTCGGCCTCGAGCGGGTCCTCGACGGGATCGGGGTCTACGTCGAGCGGACGCCCGCCGAGCGCGCCGAGTCCCCGCTCCCCCCGCACGAGGAGCGCGAGGCCGCCGAGCTCTATGCGCGCGACGCCAAGGTGAAGGAGGCGTCCAAGGCTCGTCGCGAGGCCGAGAAGGCCGTGCGCGAGGCCGAGAAGCGCCTCAAGGAGGCACGCAAGCGCGAGCGGGACGCCGCGAAGGCCGCCGCGGAACGGGCAGCCCGCGACTGAGCCCCGCTGAGTTGTCAGAAGGTGGCCGGGGTATGCCCCGGCCACCTTCTGACAACTCAGCGATCGTGGGTGACCGCGGCTACCCCGGGGACGACGCCCCGCGAACGCGGGTTCGGGCCGTCATGCGCTGCGCGGTCTCGCCCCCTGGCTCGGATCACCGTGCCTCCACGCGAGCAAGCGGACCTACCGCGTGCCCGACGACGTCTCGTCGGTCGCGCCGTCGGCCGCAGCCTGGGCGTCGGTCGCCGGAGCGGGGTGCCCCTCGACTGGCGCGCCGTCGGCAGGAGCGGGGGGCGTGAGGTCGCTGCGCATGGCCCCGTAGCGCGGCGCGCCCGAGGGCGTCGTCCAGCGCGGGTCGGGCGTCCTGGCCGGAGGTGCCGGCTGGGCCGGCGCGTCGGCCGGCTGGACCGGCGTCGCGACGGGAGCCGGAGCGTGCGGGGCCGTCGGCTGCTGGGTCCCCCACGTCTGCCCCGGCTGCCCCGGCTGCTGGCCGGGAGCCTGGCCCCACTGGCCCGGCTGCGCGGGCGGACCCGCGACCGGCGGGACCTGGCGCGCGATGGCCGCGGCGCCGTCGGGCATCTGGGACAGGAGGCGGCGTGCGTCGCCCGCGCGCTCCGCGAGGCACAGCAGCGAGTACGACGAGGCGACGATCTGGCTCGACGAGGTGAAGTCACGCTTGCCGCCCGTGAGCGAGTACGACAGCACCGAGAACAGCAGGCCGAAGCCCGCACCCAGTCCGATCGCCGCGAGCATCAGGCCGCCGCCGCTGTTGAACATGTAGAGCAGCAGGCCCACGAACAGGCCGAACCACGCACCGGACGCGAGGCCCGCGAGCGCCACCCGACCGTACGTGAGGCGGCCCATGACGCGCTCGACCATGCGCAGGTCGGTGCCGACGATGGTCACGTACTCGACGGCGAACTTGTTGTCGGAGAGGTAGTCGACGGCCTTCTGCGCCTCGAGGTAGGTCGCGTAGGACGCGATCTGCTCCCCGCTCGGCGGCGTCGGGACCTTGGGCGCGGAATTGGGACGAGTCATGCTCATCTGCCCAGTCTCCCGTACAAGTCGGCAGGAGGCGAGGGCGTTCACTCAGGGGGTATCAGCGAGGCAGAGGGCGGACGTCGGGGAAGAGGGCCGGCACCCTCTCCCCCGACGACGCCCCTCGGCCTCCCGGGAGAACCCCGTCAGGCCGCGTTCAGCACACCCAGCAGCCGCACGACCTCGTCGCGCATCGCGTCGCGGCCCGCACCGAGGTACTTGCGCGGGTCGACGACGGTCGGGTTCTGCTCGAGATAGGTGCGCAGCGCCCGCGTCAGGGTGTTGTTGAGGTGGGTCGAGATGTTGATCTTGGTCATCCCCTCCTCGACGGCACGCGTGAGGTCGGCGTCGGCGACGCCCGAGGACCCGTGCAGCACGAGGGGCACCGGCACGACCGCCCGCAGCTCGGCGATCCGCTCGAAGTCGAGCGAGGCCGTGCGATCCGTCATGGCGTGCGACGAGCCGACCGCGACCGCGAGCGCGTCGACGCCGGTCGCGGCGACGAACGCGACGGCCTCGGTCGGGTCGGTGCGCACGCCCGGGGCGTGCACCCCGTCCTTGCCCCCGACCTTGCCGAGCTCGGCCTCGACGAAGACCCCGCGGGCGTGGGCCTCGCGCACGACGTCGGCGGTCGCCTCGACGTTCGCCTCGTAGTCGAGGGCCGAACCGTCGTACATGACCGAGCCCATGCCCAGCTCGATGGCCTCGCTCACGAGGGCGCGGTCCTCGGCGTGGTCCAGGTGCACCACGACGGGTGCGCTCGACGCACGGGCGATCGCGAGCGTCGCGAGCGCGATCGGCTCGAGCCCGCCGTGGTACTTCGCGGCGTTCTGGCTGATCTGCAGGACGACGCCCGTGCCGGCGCGTGCGGCCGCGGCCACGAAGGCCTCGGCGTGCTCGACCTGGATCACGTTGAAGGCGCCGACCCCCCGGCGCTCGGCGCGGGCTCGGTCGATCAGCTGGCTGGCGGTGACGAGCGGCATTCAGTCCTCCGTGGTTCTCGGGGTGTCGTTCACGTTCTCGGTCAGGACGCGGTCGGCGAGCCGCCGCACGTCCTCGGGGTCGACCTCGCCCGCGACCGGCTGCAGCACGGCTGCGGCCGACGTGGCGACGGTCAGGGCGAGGCGCTCGGCCCAGGGCAGTCCGACGCTCACCGCGAGGGCCGCCATGGCGGCGTCGCCGGCTCCCGTCGGGTTGCCGTGCACGGGGGCGTCGAGCCGGGCCCTCGCCGCAGGGGCCGTGGAGCCCGGCGCGAACGCCGCGAGCCCCTTCTCACCGTCGGTCACGACGACGTCCCGCGCGCCCAGCGCCTGGAGCGCGGCCACGCCCTGTGTCAGGTCGTGCGTCCCGGTCGCCTCGGCGAGCTCGGCCCGGTTGGGCTTGATCAGGTCGGCGCCCGCCTCGGCGGCCCAGAGCAGACCCGGCCCCGAGACGTCGACGTGGACCGGGCAGCCGGCCTCGTGCAGCGCGCGCACCAGGTCGGTGAACCGGGCCTGCGTCGTGCCCGGTGGGAGCGAGCCGGAGATCGTCACGACCGGACGGTCCGCCCCGAGGGCGACCGCGGTGCGGACGAGCAGACCCCACTCCTCCTCGGTGAGCACGGCCCCCGGCTCGTTGAGGACCGTGGGGTGACCTCCGTCGTCGGGCCCCGCGTGCTCGGGGACGACCGCGACCGCCTGCCGCAGCGCGCCCGCGACCGGCACGAGCGACGCGGGCTGGCCCGCGGCCTCGAGGTCCGCCGCGAACGCTGGCGCGAGGAGGCCACCCACGGGGGCGACCGCGACCGAGTCCCCGCCCAGCGCGCGCACGACGCGCGCGACGTTGACCCCCTTGCCGCCCGCGCGGGCGGCGACCGACCGGACGCGCAGCGCCTCGCCCGGGTCCAGGCGGTCGACCCCGTACGTGACGTCCCACGCGGGGTTGGGCGTGAGGCACAGGACGCGGACCTGCCCGGGGCCCGTCACAGCGACTCCAGCGCGGCCGCGCTCACGGCGTCCCACGCGAGGACCGTCGCACCGTACGTGCCGGCCGCCGGTCCCAGCGTGGCCGGGACGAGCCGGGGCGCCGGGTGGATCGTGAGGTACGAGCGCACCGCGGCGTCGAGCGGGACCATGAGGTCGTCGCCCGCGCGCACGAGCCCTCCACCGATCACCACGACGGGCAGCGCCAGGACACGGACCATCTCGGCGACGAGCTCGCCGAGGCGGTCGACCGCGCGGTCCCAGACCTCGCGGGCCACCGCGTCGCCCGCGTGGGCGCGCGCCAGGACCTCGGCGGAGCCGGGCACCTCGTCGGTCGTCGCGCCCGTGAGCTCGCGATAGCTGCGCGCCATGCCCGCGGCCGACGCGAACGTCTCCGCGCACCCGGTGCCGCCGCACGGGCATGGCGCCCCGCCGTGCGCGCCACCGTGCCCGATCTCGCCCGCGTACCCGCCGCCCACGTAGACCTGACCGTGCAGGACGACCGCCGCAGCGATGCCCGTGCCGATCGACACGTAGGCGTGGTCGGGCGCTCCGCGGCCCGCGCCCAGGCGGGCCTCGGCGAGGCCCCCCGCGCGCACGTCGTGGCCGAAGCCCACGGGCAGGCCCGTCGCGTCCGCGACGACCTGCCGCAGCGGCAGGTCGACCCAGTCGAGGTTCTCGGCGCTCACCACGAGGCCCGCCGACTCGTCGACCGTGCCCGGCACCGCGAGGCCCACGCCCAGGACCTGGTACCCCGCGGGTACCTCGGCGCGCAGGGCCTCGACGGCCGCCAGGACCGCGGCGAGCGAGGCCTCGGGGCCCTCGGCCGCACGGGTGGGGGTGACCCGCTCGACGAGGATCTGGTCGAGCCCGTCCGGGTCGGTGCCGCGCGTGACGAGCACGGACTTGATGTCGGTCCCGCCGACGTCGAGCGCGATCACCGCCGGGCGCAGGCCTGCCCCCGTCGCTCCCGCCGCCGCCCCTCCGTGGGACGGCGACAGGAGCTCCGGGACGGCGGGGAAGGCGACCTGCTCTTCCCCGACCATCATGATGCCGAGTCCTCCAGGATGATCGAGCGCGTCAGGTGACGCGGGGCGTCGGGGTCCAGGCCCTTGCGCTCGGCGTTCGCGACAGACAGGAGCTGGCAGCGCACGAGCGTGAGCTGCGCGTCCTCGTCGAAGCGCACCACGAGGGCCCCCGTGCGCTCGATGTCCTCGACCAGGCCCGGGACCTCGGCGCCGAGCAGGATCACGGCGCTCGTCTCGTCGGAGATGCTGATGGGCCCGTGGCGGTAGTCCATGGCGGGGTACGCCTCGGCCCAGGCGAGCGACGCCTCGCGCATCTTGAGCCCAGCCTCGTTCGCGAGCCCCACGGCCATGCCGCGACCCAGGAACGTGAACTGGGTACGGGCCAGCACGGCCTCGGGGACCTCCCAGCCCACGACCTCCTCGGCTGCGGTCGCGAGAGACTCGATGTCGTCGCCCAGGCCTGCGCGCAGGAGCGTGAGCGCGGCCGTCGCGAACCGGGTCTGGACCACGGACTGCTCGTCGGCGAAGGGCATCACGACCACGTCGTCCGCTGCGCTCGCGCCGGGCGAGGTCGGGTCGCCGACGATCGCCAGGGTGCGCTGCTTGCCGTCGAGCACCTCGAGGAGGTGCAGGATCTCGGTGGTCGTCCCGGAACGGGTGATCGCCACCACGCGGTCGTACTCACGGCCCACCGGGTACTCGCTGCCGGCGAACGCGTCCGTGACCCCCTGACCCAGCTCCTCGCGGCGGGCCGCGTAGGCCTGGGCGATGAACCAGGACGTGCCGCAACCGACGATCGCGACGCGCTCGCCCGGCTGCGGGAGGACCGCGGAGCTCTCGGCGGCGAGGCGGGCCGCCTCGCGCCAGACCTGGGGCTGGCTCGCGATCTCGACGCTGACGTGGGAGGTGCTCATGGTGATGTCAAACCCTTCTGGTGTGGCCACCGGGCTGCGCGGTCGGCGCGGTCCGGCGTCCGTCGTGGTGCGGACGTGTGAGGCGGGAGCGGCGGGGTCTCGTCCTAGACGACGATGACCTCGACGCCTGCGTCCCGCAGGGGCGCGAGCTGTTCCTCGGTCGCGCCCGAGTCGGTGACGAGCGTGGTGATCCGGGAGATGTCGCAGATCTGCGCGAACGAGCGCTCGCCGACCTTGTCGGAGGTCCCGACGGCGATCACGTGGCGCGAGTGCTCGACGAGCGCGGACGTGACCCCGGCCTCGTCGGGGTCACCGCACGTGAGCCCCGCCTGGGCGTCGATGCCGACCATGCCGAGCACGAGCACGTCGAGCCACAGGGTGCGGGCCATGCTCACGGCCATGGGGCCCGTGAGCTCGTAGGACTGGGCGCGCGCCGTGCCGCCCAGGCACACCGTGCGCAGCTGCGGGCGCAGGACGAGCTCAGCGGCGATGTTGAGCGCGCTCGTCACGATCGTGTAGACGTGCTCGCCGTTGCGGGCCGCGTGCTCGGACCCCTGGTCCGAGAGCTCGCCGAGCGCCTTGGCGACCAGGGTCGTGGTGCGCCCGCCGTTGAACCCGATGACGGCCTGGTCCGCGTGGCGCTGCGTGACCAGGTGGGCCGCCGCCTCCGCGAGACGCTGACGGTCGTCGAGCTGCTTGCCGTACCGGCCGGGCAGGCCGTACGCGACCGAGGCCGCGACGATCCCCCCGTGGGTACGGTGCGCGAGCTGCCGGTCCGCCATCTGGTCGAAGTCCCGGCGCACGGTCGACTCCGAGGTGCCGAACAGCTCTGCCACCTCGGTGACAGAGAGGCGGCGGCGGTCCGCCAGGAGCGCGAGCATGCGCTCCCAGCGGACCGACTTGCTGAGTCCGCCCGACGGCTCCGCGGCAGCGCCGCCGAGCTCGTGGGTCGCGTCCTCGATGCGTGTCACTTGATGCTCCCTGCGGTCAGACCTCCGACGAGACGCTTCTCGATGATCGCGAAGAGGATGATGACAGGCACGATGGCGACGATCGAGACGCCGAACACGTACTGCCACGCCGAGTCGTACTGACCCACGAACTTCGTCAGCGCCACGGACAGCGGCTGGTTGCCGGCCGTCGAGAGAATGACGAGGCTGGCGGCGAACTCGTTCCACGCAGCGACGAAGGTGAAGATGATCGCCGTCACGATACCGGGCCAGACCAACGGCAGGTTGATGCGGAACAGCGTCGCCCACCGCCCCGCTCCGTCGATCTGCGCGGCCTCGTCGATCTCCTGCGGGACGCTCGCGAAGAAGCTGTGCATGATCCACACCGCGAACGCCAGGTTGAAGGCCGCGTTGACCAGGATCATCGCGAGCCAGGTGTCGACGATCCCGAACGCGAGGAACTGCCGGAAGAGGCCCGCGACGAGCACTGCGGGCTGGAGCATCTGCGTGACCAGCACGAGGAACAGGAAGGCCATGCGCCCCGGGAACCGGAAGCGTGCCGTGAAGTACGCGGCCGGCAGGGCCACGATCAGGACCAGGACCGTCGCCGCGACCGAGATGACGATCGTGGAGACGAGGTTCTGCGGGAGCGGCGTCTCCGGGGTGGACCACATGGTGACGTAGTTGTCGGGGTGCCACTGCTCGGGGAAGTACGTCGGCGGGATCCGCAGGATCTCCGCCCGGCTCTTGAGCGAGCCGAACAGCATGATGCCGTAGGGCAGCAGGAAGAGCAGCGCCACGAGGATGCCCGCGACGACCCGTCCGGGGATCGACCCGCCCGAGCCGGGGCCCCCGGTCGCATACCTCGACGGCTTCTTGAGGGGCTGCGCGGGGCGAGCGTCCGGCTCGCGCGTCAGGACTCCGTTGCTCACTCGTCCACTCCCTTCATCGGCTTGACGATGCGCATGTAGAGCGCGATGACCGCGATCACGATCACGAAGTTCACGACCGACAGCGCGCTCGCCTGGTCGACCGCGCGGTCGGACTGGATGAGCTTGAAGATGAGCGTGGTCGTGGTGTCCGCGTCGTATCCCGGGATCGACCCCGTCATGAGGCGCAGGATCGGCAGCGAGTTGAAGACGTTGATGATGTTGATGATCGCGGCGACCGCGAGAGCGGGCTTGAGCTGCGGCAGGATGATCGAGAAGTAGACCTGCCGGTGCGAGGCGCCGTCCATGCGTGCCGCCTCGACCACGTCGCTCGGGATCGACTGGAGCCCCGCGAGGAGCGTGTACGTGGTGAAGGGCAGCGAGACGAACACCGCGACGACGATCGCGACGACGAACGCGGACGTCGCGTTCTTGGTGAAGCCGAAGTCCGGGCTGTCGAGGATGCCCACGTCCGCCAGGAACTGGTTGATGATGCCGTAGTTGGGCTGGAGCCCGTAGTAGACGACGGTCGTGGTCATCACGACGCTCGCGGCCCACGGCACGATGACCGCGAGGCGGACGATCTGCCGGCCGGGGAACTGCTTGTTGAGGAAGTTGGACAGCGCGAGCGACAGGACGACCGTGAGGGCGACGACGGCGACGACCCACACCGCGGTGTTCGCGAGCACGCGAGGCAGCGCGGGGATCGCGAAGACGTCCAGGTAGTTCTGGAACCCGGCGCTCCCCCGGTCGATGCCCGACTGCGAGATGTCACGGGTCGAGCTGAAGACCATGTACCCCGCAGGGAACAGGACGATCAGGATGATCAGCGCGAGGCTGGGGCCGATCCAGGGAAGCGCGGAGAGCAGCTCCCGGAACGAGCGGCGCGGCCGCTCGGGTGAACCGGCGGCGGGCGCCGGGGCGGTGGTGGTGGTCGAGCTCATCGAGGTCCTTCGGTGCCGGGTCCCTGGTCCCCGCGGCACGGGCGACGCCTCGGCCCCCACCCCGCGCACAGGCCTGCCCCGCTCCCTCGTGGTCACGGTGTCCGACGACGGAGCCGCCCCCGCGGACCGGCGGCCGCTCGGGTGAACCGGCGGCGGGCGCCGGGGCGGTGGTGGTGGTCGAGCTCATCGAGGTCCTTCGGTGCCGGGTCCCTGGTCCCCGCGGCACGGGCCGGTCGAGCCGGCCGTGCCGCGGGGACCAGGGACTGCTGGACGGGCAGTTACCGGTCCGGGGTCAGGAGTCGCCCTTGGCCTGGATCTCCTGGAGGACCGCCGCTGCGTCCTTGCCCTGCGCGACCTGGCCGATGAGCGACTGGATCGCGCCCTGCGTGGCCGACCACTTCGGGTTCGTCGACGGGTAGAACTGCGCGTCGGGCAGCAGAGCGAGGAACGGCGCGATGGACTCCTTGGTCGCGAGCTCCTCCGAGCCGGACTTCGTCACGGGGATGAAGCCCTCGGCGTCGACCCACGGCACGTACACGTCGGGCGTGTAGTAGTAGTCGAGGAACTTCTTGATCGCGTCCTGCTTCTTGCCGTCGTTCTTGAAGGCCATCAGGTGGTCGGCGACGCCCAGCGTCACGGGCGAGCCGTCCTTGGTGGCGATCGGCGCGGTGCCGTAGTTCAGGTCGGGGTTCTTCTCGGCGATCTGACCGATCGTGGGCGGCAGGCCGACGATCATGCCGATCTTGCCCTGGATGAACGTGTCGATGAGGGGCGTGCGGTCGGACGCACCGGCGTCGGGCTGCGTGAGGCCGCTCGTGGCGAGCTTCTGGAAGAACTGGGTCGCCTCGAGGTTCTCGGGGGTGTCGACCGTGATCTCCGACGCGTCGCCGTAGCCGCCACCGCCGCCGAAGAACCAGATGCCGGCCTCGGCCTGGGCCTCCTCCGAGCCGAGCGGCAGGCCGTAGCCGTACACGTCGCCCAGCGCCGAGATCTTGGTCGCGGCGGCCTCGAGCTCGTCCCACGTGGTGGGGGGCGCCGTGACGCCCGCCTTCTCGAAGATGTCCTTGTTGTAGAACATGGTGCGGGCCGAGGCGATGAGCGGCAGGCCGTACTGCGTGCCGTCGATCGAGGCGTTCTCGACGAAGGACTCCTGGAAGTCCGCGACGGTGTCGGGCGAGAGGACCTCGTCGGCCGAGTAGAGCAGGTCGTCCTCGACGAACCCGGCGAAGGCGTCGATGTTGAGGATGTCGGGGGCCTGGTTCGACTGGACCTTGGTCCGGACCACGTCGTTGATGTTGTCCCAGGACTGGACCTCGAGCTTGACGTCGATGTCCGTGTTCTCTGCCTCGAAGCCCTTGATCACGTCCTCCCAGAGCGACTTCGTCTGGTCGGAGTAGGTGGGAACCAGGAGGTTCAGGGTCGTGGCGCCGTCGGCCGCCGTGCTGTCGCTGCCGCTGTCGCCGCCGAAGCCGCACGCCGAGAGGGCGAGGCCCGCGACGATCGTCATGCTGACGAGCCGGATCGGGTTCTTCATGAGTACTTCCTCCGCTTCATTGCATTGAGGTGTTGCTCGAGCTGTGTCGCGGCAGGGTGCTCTGCCGCGATGAGGGCTCCGTCACGTTCCGTCACCAAGAATGACAGATCATGATCGATTGCGCCTCGTTGGTTCCAGATTCAAGCAGGTTGCACTCGTCTAGTCCAGTGGTCTCCGCGAGAATCAGGTCACGACTTGGCCACGGTCCGCGGGTTCCCCGGCTCGCCCGCTCCGTCCGGCCCGTCGGGGCGCCACCCCGACGGGCGGTGCGTAGTCTTGCGACGTGAGTGCAACTACCCGCGTCTTCGTCGCGCGCCTGGCCGGTACGGCGGTGTTCGATCCCCTCGGTGACCAGGTCGGACGCGTGCGCGACGTCGTCGTCCTCCTCCGCCCCAAGGGGGCTCCCCGCGCGGTGGGCCTCGTGGTCGAGGTCCCCGGGCGACGGCGCGTGTTCCTGCCCCTGACCCGCGTCACGAGCATCGACGCCGGGCAGGTCATCAGCACCGGTCTCGTCAACATGCGCCGCTTCGAGCAGCGCGCCATGGAGACCCTCGCGGTCAGCGAGCTCCTCGACCGCACCGTGCAGTTCGTCGACGGGTCGGGTTCCGCGACCGTCGAGGACCTCTCGATCGAGAAGCAGCGCACGGGCGACTGGCTCGTCAACCAGCTCTTCGTGCGCCGTCACACGACCCCCAACGCGCTCGGCATCCGGCGGCGGGGCGACGCGTTCGTGGTCGAGATCGGCGCGGTCACGGGGCTCGCCGGCACACCCGAGACCCAGGGGGCCGCCCGCCTGCTCGCGGCCTACGACGACCTCAAGCCCGCCGACCTCGCCGACGTCCTGCACGACCTGGGCGACACGCGCCGCCTCGAGGTCGCCACGGCCCTCGACAACGAGCGTCTCGCCGACGTCCTGGAGGAGCTCCCCGAGGACGACCAGGTCGCGATCCTCTCCGGCCTCGACACCGACCGCGCCGCCGACGTCCTGGAGGCCATGCAGCCCGACGACGCCGCCGACCTCCTCCACGAGCTCCCGCAGGAGCAGGCCGCCGAGCTCCTCGAGCTCATGGAGCCCGAGGAGGCGCGGGACGTGCGCCGCCTGCTCGCCTACGGCGAGGACACCGCGGGCGGTCTCATGACGACCGAGCCCGTGATCCTGGGCCCCGAGACCACGATCGCCACGGCGCTCGCCCAGATCCGCCGCAAGGACGTGCCCCCGGCGCTCGCCGCGATGGTGTTCGTCGTGCGCCCGCCGCTCGAGACCCCCACGGGCCGCTTCCTCGGCATCGTGCACTTCCAGAAGCTCCTGCGAGAGCCCCCGCACGTCTCGGTCGGGTCGGTGCTCGACTCGGACATCGAGTGGGTGCGCCCCGACGCGCCGCTCGGGCGCGTCACGCGTCTGCTCGCGGCCTACGACCTGCTGGCACTGCCCGTGCTCGACGACGAGAAGCGCCTGCTGGGCGCGATCAGCGTCGACGACGTGCTCGACCACATGCTCCCGGACGACTGGCGTGAGACCGACGACGAGTCCGAGGAGACGAGCCTGGGCACCCAGACCCCCGCGTCGTCCGCGTTCCCCGTCCGCCGAGGAGGTCACCGTGGCTGAGCGCCTCGACACCCCCAAGGCCGCGCGCCGCACCCTGCTGCCCCGCGTGCGGGTCGAGCAGGACGCGTTCGGCAAGATCTCCGAGGGCATCGCCCGTTTCATGGGCACCCCGCGGTTCCTGCTCTACATGACGGTCTTCTGCCTCCTGTGGCTCGGGTTCAACACGTGGGGACCCGAGTCCCTGCGGTTCGACTCGGCCGCGCTGGGCTTCACGGCGCTGACCCTGATGCTCTCGCTCCAGGCGTCCTACTCGGCACCGCTCATCCTGCTCGCGCAGAACCGCCAGACGGACCGCGACCGCGTGAGCGCCGAGCAGGACCGCCAGCGCGGCGAGCGCAACCTCGCGGACACCGAGTACCTCGCACGGGAGATGGCGGCCCTGCGTATCGCGCTGAGCGAGGTCGCGACGCGCGACTTCGTCCGCTCCGAGATCCGCAACCTGCTCGAGGAGCTCGACGAGAAGGAGACCGAGCGCGCGGAGGCCGCCCGCGCCGACGGGGCGGAGCGCCCGGGGCTCGACTCGCCGCTCCCCCGGACCGCGCAGCCACCGCGGAGCGGGACGCGCGACGCGCGCCGGTCCTCGGGAGGCGCCCGTCGCGCGGACGCCCCGCCCGAGCCGCGCTGACGCGACCGGCCGTGCGGTGATCCCGCTACCTGCAGGTCCGGTCCGCCCCGACGCGAGCGGACGGGCGTCTACTGCGTCTCCTGCCCCGCGACCGCGCGCAGGCGGTCCGCGAGCGCCGCGTCCCCGCGGACGACCAGACCGTCCCGCTCTCCGCGTCCCCAGAGCCACAGGTCGAGGTCCCACGCCGCGCCCGAGACCTGCGTGGTCGTCGATCCCGGCAGGTCCACGAGCTGCGCCGAGTCGAGGTCGTACGCGGTGCCCGACTCGGGCCCGGTGCCCGTGAGGCGCCCGAACGCGAGCTCCCACGAGCGGGGCGTCTCGCCGGGGCCGTCGACCGCGACAGCGACCGTGCTCCCGTCGGGGGTGAAGGTCGCCCACTCGGGGATGCCGTCGACCAGCACGCGCAGGATCTCGTCGACCCCGTCCGCGGCCACCTCGGGGTCGGCGCTCGTGATGTCCCGGCCGGCGGTCTGCTCGGCGTCCACCCGGTGGACGAGCGCCTCGTGCGCCTGCCGGCGAGCGACCCACCCGACGGTGCGGCCCGCGTCGTGCCACGACCAGCACGGCTCGGCGGGGTCACGGCCCGCGAGCGCGGCGAGCAGCCTGGCGGTGGCCTCGGCGGCGAGCGTCGGCAGGGCCGCGTCGTCGTCGGGCCGCGGGAGCGTGCGCACGTCGTCGCCGTCGAGCCCGCGCCCTTCCGCGGGCCCGACGACGGCGCTCCAGAAGTCCTGCACCTCGGCCAGGTGGTACGTCAGGTCCGCCGCGCCCCACTCGGGACAGGCCGGTACGCGGGCGTCCGGCCGTGCCGCGCGGACGGCGTCGAGGAAGAGTGCCGAGTCACGGGCGATCGAGGCGAGGGCGTCCATCCTCGAACGCTAGACGCCCGCTTAGGATGGGGCCATGGCTGGCGGCTCCGCAACACCCACGACCGATGCACTCGAGGACCTCGTCCGGACGGCTCTGACCCAGGTCATGGACCCGGAGATCCGGCGCCCCGTGACCGAGCTGGGGATGGTGCGCTCGGTCGACGTGAGCATCGACGCGGCTGCCGCGGGGGGTGCGCACGTCGTGGTCGGCATCGACCTGACGGTCGCGGGCTGCCCCATGAAGTCGACCCTGGTCAAGGACGTCACGGCCGCTGCGCAGACCGTGGCGGGCGTCGGGAAGGTCGACGTCGACCTGGGCGTCATGAGCGCCGAGCAGCGGACGGCGCTGCGCACCATGCTGCGCGGGGGCGTCGGCGAGCCCGAGATCCCCTTCGCCAAGCCGGACTCGTTGACCAAGGTCTACGCGATCGCCTCGGGCAAGGGCGGCGTGGGCAAGTCGTCGGTGACAGCCAACCTCGCGGTCGCGCTCGCCGCGGACGGCCTCAACGTGGGCGTGGTCGACGCCGACATCTACGGTTTCTCGATCCCGCGCATGCTGGGCGTGGACCGGGCTCCGACGCGCGTGGACAACATGCTGCTGCCGCCCGTCGCGCACGGGGTCAAGGTCGTCTCGATCGGCATGTTCGTGCCGCAGGGGCAGCCCGTGATCTGGCGCGGTCCCATGCTGCACCGTGCGCTCCAGCAGTTCCTCGCGGACGTCTACTGGGGCGACCTGGACGTGCTCCTGCTCGACCTGCCGCCGGGCACGGGCGACATCGCGATCTCGGTCGCCCAGCTCCTGCCGTCGAGCGAGATCGTGGTGGTCACCACGCCGCAGGTCGCTGCCGCGGAGGTCGCCGAGCGCGCGGGGTCGATCGCGACGCAGACGCAGCAGGGCGTGCTCGGCGTCGTCGAGAACATGTCGTGGCTCGAGCAGCCGGACGGGTCCCGGCTCGAGCTGTTCGGGTCCGGCGGCGGGGCGAGGGTCGCCGAGAACCTCTCGAAGGCGACGGGCAGCCCCGTCGAGCTCCTCGGGCAGGTCCCGCTCGACGTGACCCTGCGCGAGGCCGGTGACGCCGGTACACCTGTCGTGCTGACGAACCCCTCGTCGCCGGCCGCGGTCGCGCTGCGCCAGGTCGCGACGCACCTCGCGACGCGCAGCCGCGGGCTCGCCGGCCGCCGCCTCGGGCTCTCGCCCGTCTAGGTCGCAGCGCACCCGAGAGCACACCCTGCGCGCACGGGCCCGGTCCGCACGGACCGGGCCCGTCGTCGTCGGACCTCCGGCCGACCGCGCGCACCGGCTGCCGGACGGCCGTCCCGCGACACGGGACGGCTGCCCTCGCGGAACACTCCGCGAAACGGCGACCGGACGTCTGGACACCCCTCGTCTCGACCGGTGTATGGTGCGCAGATCGTTTGTCAGAAGTGCGACCAATGAGGGTTGTCCAGGGGGACGCAGGCAGACATCACGGCAGGAACCTGACCTGATCGTGATCTTTCGCGCATCCATCTCATACCTGAGGTGGATACGTGGGCGCTCGCCCACCCCCTAGTCTTCCCAGAGCATGCCTGGACCTTGAGCTGTCGGCTCATCGGATTTCACCTGGAGACCTGCCGTGGGCGTCACACGCCGGATCATCTTTCCTACCCTTCGTCTCGTGATCTGGGCGGTGATCGCGGTGACCCTGGTGGTGATCGCGTTCAAGTCGGCCCCCCAGGCGGCGGGCGACGCCGAGTTCCCGTCGGCCGTCGTGACCCTTCCGCAGGTGGAGGTCGCCAAGGGCCCCATCACCAACACCGTGACCCTCACGGGCTCGGTCGTCGCGGACCCTGCCGGCCAGGAGAAGGTGACCCAGGTCGGCAAGGTCACCGCCGTGCACGCCAAGGTCGGTGACGTCGTCGAGGCCGGTGCCCCGCTCCTCGAGGTCACGCTCGAGACGCCGCAGGACCCTCTCGTCACCACGAACAAGGAGACGGGCGAGGAGAAGGTCACCGAGCGCAAGCCCAAGGTCACCCGGACCACCATGAAGGCCGGCTCGGCCGGGACCGTCGCGACGTTCACCGCGATCAAGGACCAGGAGGTGAGCGTCGGCGAGACGTTCGCCTCGGTGTCCCCCGGGACGTTGTCGGTGACCGCGTCCATGCTCCCCGAGCAGCAGTTCCGTCTCCTGACGATCCCCACCGAGGCGACGGTCACGGTCACGGGTGGCCCCGCCCCGTTCACCTGCACCGCGCTGCGCATGGGCACGGCGGCAGCCGCCCCGGCGGCGGGCACCGAGGAGCCGGGCACCGAGCCCGGCGCGACGCCCTCGGCGTCGATCACGTGCGCCGTCCCGGCAGGCACGGTCGTGTTCGCGGGACTGGCCGCCAAGCTCGAGGTGACCGCGGGCTCGGCCGAGGACGCCCTGCTGGTCCCCATCACCGCGGTCCAGGGCTCGGTCGAGACGGGCAACGTGTGGGTCGTCGCCGAGGACGGTACGAACACCGAGAAGGCCGTGAAGCTCGGCATCACCGACGGCACGCAGGTGCAGATCGTCGAGGGGCTCGCCGAGGGCGACCTGGTCCTCGAGTTCGTGCCCGGCCAGGACGTCGCGCCGGTCGACGAGGGCATGATGTACGGGGGCTCGGCCGGATGAGCCTGCTCGAGCTGCACGGCGTGACCCGGTCGGTCCGCCTGCCCGACGACCGGATCCTGGAGATCCTGCGCGGGATCGACCTCACGGTCGACGCGGGCGAGCACGTCTCGATCGTCGGGCGTTCGGGGACCGGCAAGTCGACCCTCCTGAACATCCTGGGCTTGCTGGACACGCCCACGGCAGGCGAGTTCCTGCTCGACGGCGTCCCGATCGGCCGCCTGTCCGGCCGGGTCCGCGCGCGCCGGCGCGGGGCGGACTTCGGTTTCGTGTTCCAGCAGTTCAACCTGCTCCAGGCGCGCACCGCGCTGGAGAACGTCGCCGCGCCCCTGCTCTACGCGCAGGGCAAGCAGTTCTGGAACCGCAAGACGCTCGCCGCCGAGATGCTCGAGCGCGTGGGCCTGGGCGACCGTCTCGACACCATGCCCGAGAAGCTCTCGGGCGGCGAGCAGCAGCGCGTGGCCATCGCCCGCGCGCTCGTCCGCGGCCCCCGCGTGATCCTCGCCGACGAGCCCACGGGCGCGCTCGACGTGGTCCGCCCTCATCGCCATCACCCACGACCTCGCGGTCGCCTCGCGCGCCAAGCGCCACTTCCGCCTCGCGGAGGGCGTCCTCACTCCCATCGCGATCGGCGCCCGCAGCGCGGGTTCGCTCGACGGGCTGGGCACGGCCGTGGAGCACGTGCCCGACGGCGAGGACCACCAGGCCGAGCACGTCGCCGTCCCGCTGGGCACGGTGGCGTCGTCCGCGCCCCTCGCCGACGCGACCGGGGTCCGCGCGCCCTCCGGCGCGGGCGACTCGATCGACGACCTCTTCGGCGACTCGGTGGTGGCCTCGTGACCGGATTCTTCGGAGCCCTGGCGGAAGCCTGGGACGAGCTGCGGGTCCACAAGCTCCGCGTGCTTCTCGCCCTGGTCGGCGTCGCCGTGGCGGTCTGCGCCATCACGACCATCACCGCGGCAGGCGACATGCTGCGCCAGGTCTCGGCCGAGTCCAACGAGCGCTGGAGCGGACGCCCCGCGACGCTCAACGTCAGTGCGTACCCGACGGGACAGGAGATGCCGGGGATCGAGGAGTACGTCGCGGCGTACGACGACATCGTGGCCCGGTACGAGGTCGAGTACTCGTCCATGGTCATGTGGACCCAGACCCCGTTCCGTTTCCCCGGCGGGACCCTCCAGGCCCAGACCAACGCCGTCAGCGCCGACTGGGCGACCATGCACCGGTTCGTGGTAGACGGCGGCCGGTGGTTCACCGAGGCCGACGAGGAGAACCTGTCCCCCGCCCTCGTGGTCAACCAGTCGTTCCTCGATACCCTCGGCCAGCGCATCGAGGACCACCCGACCATCGTGATCGGGGGCGAGAACCCGGTCCTGGCGACGGTCGTCGGCTCCTACCCGGACAGCTGGCCCGGCGAAGGCCCGTCCGCCTACATGCTCGTGGAGTCCCACCTGCGGTGGGCCTCCCCCGAGGCGCTCATGAGCTCCGGCGTGCCGTCGCTCGAGCTCTGGGTCCCCCCGGACACGGTCGACGTGCTCACCGACGCCGTCCGCCGCGACCTGACGGGGGCGATCCCCGGGACGCAGGTCGACGTCAACCGCATGGACAGCCCCGACATGAGCATGATCGACGGCGCGACCAAGTGGGTCATCCTCGGGGTCAGTGCGATCGCCCTGCTGCTCGGCGGGCTGGGGCTCGTCAACATCGCGCTCGTGACCGTCCGGTACCGGATCCGTGAGATCGGCATCCGACGCAGCTTCGGCGCCTCGTCCGGCCGGGTCTTCTTCTCGGTGCTCATGGAGAGCGTCGTCGCCACGGTCGTGGCCGGGGTCGTGGGCGTCTCGCTCGCGGTCGTGATCCTGCACAACGTCCCGCTCGACACGCTCATGGGCTCGACGGTCCAGGACCGTCCCGGCTTCCCGGTCTCGGCGGCCGTCACGGGCATGGTCGCCGCGGTGAGCGTCGGTGCGCTCGCCGGGCTGATCCCCGCGCTCGTCGCGGTCCGGGTCAAGGTGATCGACGCCATCCGGTACTGATCCACGCGGGCCCCACGAGTCCACGGCCGTCCACCGTCCTGGTGGACGGCCGTCACGCGTCCCGGCCCACGACGCCGAAAGCGCTCACCATCGAGCATGTTCGCTCTTGTTGCTTTCTGTTCGAATGTGTCACCATGGCAGCATGCTCGCCTCCCAGCGCCACGAACGCATCCTCGCGGGGCTCCGCGACCACGGAGCCGTCAGGATCGCCGACCTGACCCAGGAGCTCGGCGTCTCGGACATGACCGTGCGCCGCGACCTCCTCGAGCTCGCCGAGCAGGGACTGCTCCGCAAGGTCCACGGAGGCGCGGTCTCCCCGCAGGCCACGTCGCACGAGCCCGGGTTCGAGGCCAAGAGCGCGCTCGCTCTCGACGAGAAGCGCGCGATCGCCCGCGCCGCCGTCCGCCTCGTCTCCCCCGGCTCCTCGATCGCCCTGTCGGCAGGCACCACGACGCACCTGCTCGCTGTCGAGATCGCCGCAGACCCGCGGCTGCGCCCCCTGACCGTCGTGACCAACTCGCTCCCGGTCGCCGAAGCCCTGCACCGCGCGGGCGACCCGCAGCTCGAGACCGTGCTCACGGGCGGGTCGCGCACGCCGTCGGACGCTCTGGTCGGTCCCCTCACCGAGGCCGCGCTCGCGAGCCTGCGCGTCGACCAGACCTTCCTGGGCGCGCACGGCGTGAGCGTCGAGGCGGGGCTGACGACGCCCAACCTCGACGAGGCCGCGACCGACCGCGCCCTCGTCGCGATCGCGGGACGCACCGTCGTGCTCGCCGACCACACCAAGTGGCGCACCACGGGCCTGAGCGTGTTCGCACGGCTCGACCAGGTCGACGTGCTCGTGACCGACGACGCCCTCCCGACCTCCGACCAGGAGGCCGCGCGCGACGTCGTCGAGCAGCTCCTGGTCGCCTCTCCGCCCGATGGTCCGCCGGCCCCGCAGTCACAGCCCGCCCAGACCCCACCCACCCCCGCACCCCAGGACGGTCGTACCTCCCGATGAACCAGCACCTGCGCCGCACCCCGACCCGCCTGGCCGACGGCCGCGAGCTCGTCTACTTCGACGACTCGCCCGCGTACGTCGCGGGCGAGCTCACGCGTCGGCTCGACGACCCCCGGCCGCTGGGCGACCGGTTCGCCGCCGTGACCGGTCCCGACGGGCACGAGCACCCCTACACGGGCCCCGAGATGCGCCTCGACCCGCTCTCGGGCGACTGGATCCCGATGGCCGCGCACCGCATGAACCGCACGTTCCTGCCCGCTGCGGACTCGTGCCCGCTGTGCCCGGCCCGCCCCGGCGCGGCCTACTCGGACGGCGAGGTCCCGGACACCGACTACGACGTCGTGGTCTTCGAGAACCGCTTCCCGTCGCTGCAGTTCGTGCCGGGCGTCTCCGACGTCGAAGGAGCGCTCGAGGGCGAGGGGACCCTCGAGACCCGCGCTCCGGCGTCGGGCCGCTGCGAGGTCATCGTCTTCTCGAGCGACCACTCCTCGTCGTTCGGCGCGCTGCCACCGCAGCGCGTGCGCACCATCATCGACGCGTGGGCCGACCGCACCGAGGCCCTCGGACGCGAACCCGGCGTCGAGCAGGTCTTCTGCTTCGAGAACCGCGGGCAGGAGATCGGCGTCACCCTGCACCACCCGCACGGCCAGATCTACGGCTACCCGTACATCACGCCCACGACCCGCGCGATGCTCGAGCAGGCCCGCGCGCACCACGAGCGCACGGGCGGCAACCTGCTGCGCGACGTCCTCGACGCCGAGCTCGCGGACGGCCGCCGGATCGTCCTGGAGACCGAGCACTGGGTCGCCTACGTGCCCTTCGCGGCCCGGTGGCCCGTCGAGGTGCACGTCGCGCCGCGCCGGGACGTGCCCGACCTCCCCGCGCTCACCGACGCCGAGCGGGACGACCTCGCGGTCGCCTACCTCGAGCTCCTGCGCCGCCTCGACCTGTTCTTCGAGGGGCCCGACGGCGCGCCCGTCCCCCTGCCCTACATCGCTGCCTGGCACCAGGCCCCGGTGCGCGAGGGGCGCGAGCTCTCGCGCCTGCACCTGCAGGTCTTCTCGGTGCTGCGCGCACCGGGCAAGCTCAAGTACCTCGCGGGCTCGGAGTCGGGCATGGGCGCGTGGGTCAGCGACACGACCCCCGAGCGGATCGCTGCGCGCCTGCAGGCGCTCGCCCCGGCCCCGGCGGCACAGTGGGTCGAGTCCTGGCCCGACGACGTCGGTGCGGACCGCGTCCGGCAGGCCTTCGCGGCGGCGTACCCCGCGGACGGCACGGAAGGCGGGGACGAGGCGGACGGCGCCCCCGAGGTCCGCGTCTACGCCGCGCCGGGGCGCGTCAACATCATCGGCGAGCACACCGACTACAACGCCGGGCTGTGCCTGCCCATCGCGCTCCCCCACCGCACGTACGTCGCGCTGCGCCCCCGGACCGACTCGGTCGTGCGTCTCGCGTCGGCCCAGGAGCCCGGTGCCGCGTGGACCGGGCGGCTCGAGGACGTCGCGCCCGGAGCCGTGACCGGCTGGGCCGCGTACGTGGCCGGGGTCGCCTGGGCGCTCGGGCAGCACCTCGAGGCGACCGGCGGTTCGGCCGGGACCATCCGGGGCTTCGACGCCGTGGTCGACTCGTGCGTGCCCTACGGCGCGGGCCTGTCGTCGTCGGCCGCGCTCGAGTGCTCGGTCGCGGTCGGGATCGACGACGTCGCCGGCCTGGGTCTCGCGGCCACCGACGCCGGGCGGGCGACGCTCGCAGCCGCCGCGATCCGCGCCGAGAACGAGGTCGCGGGCGCCCCGACGGGCGGCATGGACCAGTCGGCCTCGCTGCGCTGCGCCCCGGGCCACGCGCTGCTCCTCGACTGCCGGCCGGGGCTCGACCCGGTCGACGCCGTCGAGCAGATCCCGTTCGACCTCGCGGCCGAGGGGCTCGCGCTGCTCGTGATCGACACCCGGGCCGAGCACGCCCTGGTCGACGGCCAGTACGCGCAGCGACGGGCGACGTGCGAGGCGGCCGCCGCGACCCTGGGGCTCGCGAACCTGCGCGAGCTCGCGGACTCGGTCATCGCTGCCGGCGCTGCCGAGGGAGACGCGGCGACCCGCGAGGCCGCGGCCGCCGAGGCCCTCGCCGCGGCGCTCGACCGGCTGCCCGACGACGTCTCGCGCCGCCGGGTGCGTCACGTCGTGACCGAGATCGCCCGGACCCAGGACCTGGTGTCGCTGCTGCGCGCGGGGCGAGCCTCCGACGTCGGGCCGCTCATGGACGCGTCCCACGCGTCCCTGCGCGACGACTACGAGGTCTCCGCGACCGAGCTCGACGTCGCGGTCGAGGCTGCACGCGACGCCGGCGCGCTGGGAGCCCGCATGACGGGCGGCGGTTTCGGGGGGTCCGCGATCGCACTGGTCCCGGCCGAGCGTGCGTCCGCGGTCGCGGACGCCGTGGCCGGCGCCTTCGCCCGCGCGGGCCTCGGGGCGCCCGGGTTCCTCCTGGCCGTGCCGTCAGCCCCGGCCGGCGCCTGCTGACGCACCGCTGCCCACGAGGGTGCGCGGCGAGGGCTCCTCGCCGCGCGCCCCGTCCGGCTCGACGCCGCGGCCTGGGCCCCTCCGCCCGCCCGGGAACCACCAGTTCCAGCGTCCCAGCAGCGACATCGAGGCCGGGAGCAGCAGGCCGCGGACGATCGTGACGTCGAGCAGGACCGCGACGGCCATCCCCACACCGATCTCCTTCATCGCCACGAGGTCGCCCAACGCGAAGCCCGCGAACACGATCCCGATCGACACGGCTGCGACCGTGATGACAGGACCCGACGCCACGACGCCCGCGAGGACGGCCCGGTCGTTCGCGCGGCGGTCGTCCCCGGTCCGTCGACGCCACTCCTCCGAGATGCGGGCGAGGAGGAACACCTCGTAGTCCATCGACAGGCCGAACAGGAAGACGAACAGCAGCGCGGGACTCGTGGCGTCGATCGTGCCCGTGGGCTCGAAGCCCAGGAACCGCGCGCCCCAGCCCCACTGGAAGACCGCGACGAGCACCCCGAGCGACGCGGTCAGCGCGAGCAGGTTCAGGACCAGCGCCTTGAGCGGGACCACGACCGACCGGGTGAGCCAGCCCAGCAGGAGCATGGCGGGCAGCACGACCGCGGCGAACGCCCACGGGAGCCGGTCCCGCGACTGCTGGGTCGCGTCGACGAGCTCGGCCGCCGGGCCCGCGACCTGCACCGAGAACGGCACGTCGAGCCCTCGGACGTACCGGACCACGGACTGCGCCTCCTCGCCCGTGGCCGTGCCGTCGGGGGTCACCTCCGCGACCGTCACGTCGGGCGGGAAGTCCTCCAGGTGCTGGACGTCCTCGACGCCCGGCAGCCCGTAGACCGCGTCGAGCAGCGACCGGACCTGCGGGTCCTCGACGGAGGCCCCCAGGAGGAGAGTGACGGGCTGGACCCCCAGGACGTCGAAGTCCTGCTCGACCTTCTCCTGCGCGACCCGCTCCTGCGTGCCCGGCGGGAGCGACCGTGCGTCCGAGCTCCCCAGCGTGAGCGAGGCCAGCGGGGCGCTCAGGAGCAAGAGGACGGCCGCTGAGCCCAGGGTGACCGCGACCGGTCGGCGCTGGGCGAACGACGCCGACCGCGCGAGCAGCCCGGCTCCCGTCCCCGTCCGGCGGCGTGCCCAGGTCCGGGTCCGCGGGGCCGGGATCGACGCGTGCAGCACCGCGACCAGGGCCGGTACGAGCGTGATCCCCGCGACCGTCGTCAGACCGACCACGAGCAGGCCGCCCAGCGCCATGCTCGCGAGCAGCGGGTCGGCGAGCACGAGCAGCCCCGTGAGCGCCGACGCGACGGCCAGCCCCGACACGAGGACCGCCCGTCCCGCGGTCGATACCGTCCTCGCCATCAGCTCCTCGAGCGTGGCCCCAGGGGCCAGGTCCCGCTCCTCCCGGAACCGCACGACGACCAGAAGGCTGTAGTCGACGGCCAGGCCCAGGCCCAGGAGGGTCACCACGTTGACCGCGAACTCGCTCACGGGAACCATGCCGGCCAGGGCGCTCAGCGCCAGGAGCGAGGCCGCGATCGACGCGAGCGCGGCGGCGACGGGCAGCAGCCCTGCGCGCAGGCCGCCCAGCACGAGCACGAGGACCACGCACAGCACCACGAGAGCGACCGACTCGCCCACGACCGCGTCGGCCGTGGCGATGTCGGCGAACGTCCGCTCGGCCATGAGCTCGCCGCCCACGACGACCTCGGGCGCGTCGATCGTCTGCAGGACCGCCACCACGCGGTCTCCGACCGCGAGGGCCTGCTCGTCCGTGAGGTCGAGCTCGAGCTCGACCACGACGAGCGAGCTGAGCCCGTCGTCCGAGATCAGGCCGCCCGACGTGAACGCGTCCGTGACCTCCAGGACCCCAGGGATCTCACGGACCTCCTGCATGACGCGGTACCCGCTCTCGAGGAGAGACGGAGTGAAGAAGTCGACGCCGCCGACGACGGCCGTGAGCGTCTGCCCCTGCGGGTCGAGCTCGTCGAGCAGCGCCTGCGCCTGCGCGGCGGGCGCACCGGCGGGCAGGCTGTCGACCGCGGTCGTGCGGTCGAAGACCCCGCCGCCGATCACCGCCCCCAGGAGAGCGAGCGTGACCCACAGGGCCAGGACGAGAGCTCGGAGACGGACCGTGACCCGACCAAGGTGCGCGAGCATGGTCGACTACCTCTCGACGACAGACGGAGCGTCGTCGTCGACGCCCCGGCAGATGGTGACAGACGCCGCACGACGAGGGCAAACCTGCGGTGCGGCGGTCGTGCGGGGGTGATACCGGGTGGTGCGCGGTCTCGCTGCGCCGAGTGCACGATGCGGCGGCGTCCCGCCTGGCGAGTCGCCGCCGCATCATGCACCTGGCGCGGGGTCGCTTGCTGCCGACCCCACGGGGCGGCGGCCGGTCATGCCGGCCGCCGCCCGGTCACGCGTCAGCCGCAGCTCGACGCGTCGTAGGTCGTCTCGACCACGACCTCCTTGCCTCCGGAAGTCGCCGTCACGGTCGCGGTCCCGGCCTCGATCGAGGTCGAGCGCGTCGCGAACGTCTGCTGGGCCGACTTGCCCGGCAGGACGCCGGTCATGGTCTTCTTGCCGAACGGTGTGCTGAGCACGACGTCGACGGGCACCGTGTCGTCGTTGACGGCACGCACGTTGAGCGTGACCTTGCCGGCCACGCACTTGGGCTGGACGGTCACGGACACCGCGAGCTCGGGCTCGGGCTCGGCACCCAGGTCCTTGACGCGGATGTTCCGGTAGGAGACCGTCTCACCGGCGCCGTGGTTCTGGATGCCGATGAAGCCGCTCGACAGGTCGCGCGCCGGGTCGGTGCTCGTGAAGTCGTTGACGAGCACGTCGTTGAGGTAGATCCGGATGCGGTCTCCCTCGACGCGGATGTCGTACGCGTTCCACTGCCCCACGGGCTTGAGCGCCGCGGTCACGGCCGCTGCGTCAGCGCCCTGGAACGTGTAGATCGCTCCCGTGGTGCGGTCGGCCGCGTCGCTCGCGTCGATCTGGATCTCGTAGCCCTGGTTGACCGCGACCCACGGGTCGTTGCCCGGGTTCGGGAATCCGACGAACACGCCGCCGTTGTCGTCCTTGACGAGCTTCCAGTCGAGCTTGAGCGAGTACTCCTCGAGCTCCTGGGCCGTGTACCAGAGCAGACCCATGCCACCGTTGGTGCGGATCGAGCAGTCGTCCTGGCGGCCGAACGTCCCGGAGCCCGCGAGCTTCCAGTCGGCCAGGCTCGCGAGGGTGCCGTCGAAGATGCCGCGGTAACCGTCCTCGACGTCGGCCGGGGAGCAGATGTCGGGGTTCTGCCCGATCGACAGCACGTCCAGGTTCACGTTGCCCTGGTCACCCTGGTCGTACTTGAGGGTGATCGTGTTGTGTCCCGCGGCGAGGTCGACGTCACGCGTGATCGTGTCCCACACCTTCCAGTCGCCGGTCGTGGGGAGGGTCCACGGACCGACCTTCTGACCGTTGACGTAGAGCGAGACGTCCTTGGCGCGCAGCTCGGTGTACGGGTGGATGCCGTTCGCGTAGCGCAGGTTGAGCGGGTAGGTGCCCGCCTCGGGAACCGTCACGGCGAACGTGCGGCCGGAGCCGACGTTCTGCATCCCGGCGGCGAAGCCGGAGCCGGAGTAGTTGCTGTGGTCCGAGCCGAGGCTCGAGCTGCCGAGCGGCTGCGCCTCCTCGGCCTCGTACCAGCCGCGGTCTGCCGGGGCGACGTAGCCCGGCAGCGAGTTGAGCGTGTACCAGGCCTCGGTGCTCAGGAGCTCGGTACCCTCGTCCGAGGCGAACGGACGCGGCGAACGCAGGTGCACGACGTGGCCGGGCTTGAGACCGTCGACCTTGAGCGTGACCGTCGTCCGGTCCTCGGACACCGTGGCGTCGGTGACGAACAGCGGCGACTCGTCGACCTTGGGTCCGCCGTACTGCTGCGTCGGCACGTAGCGCCACTGCTTGAGCGCGTAGGCGTCGGCCAGCTTCGCCACGACGGCGTCGGACACCGGATCGGTGTACTCGATCTCGAACCCGCCCTCGACGACGCGCATCTCCTTCATGTCGAACGAGTCCTCGTTGACCAAGGAGAGCTTCTGCAGGCCGAACCGCAGCTTGCCGGACTCGCCCCAGTTGCCGCCCTCGCCCGTGCCGCCGACGTACAGCGCGCCGTCGGGGCCCGTGATGACACGGTTGGCGCCGACCTCGAGGCCCGCGGTGTGGCGGAAGACCGCACCCTGGAACTCGCCGTCGACCTTCTCGAGGAACGCGCGCTGGAGTCCGCCGTAGGTGACGTCACCGAGGAGCATCTGCCCGGCGAACTCGCCGTCCTCGACGAGGATCGGGTTGCCCGGGGAGTTGGCGATCTCGTTCTGCGGGAGCCACAGCGCGGGCTGTGACACAGGGTTCGCGTCGAACTTCCCGGCAGGGGTCGTGAAGTGGTTGAAGAACTTGTCCTGCTCGATGTGGACGAGCTTGTTCGCAGGGAGCCACGCGCCCTGGTTGTCCGTCCCGAAGATCGCACCCTCGGGGCCGAAGCCGATCCCGTTCGGGGTGCGCAGGCCGCCCGCGACGTAGGTGACCTCACCCGTCGCACGGTCGATCTTGATCGACGTGCCACGGTTGGCTGCAGGCTGCGGGGTGGTCGTCGCGCCGCCGTTGTCGATCGCGACCGAGAGGTTGACGTAGAAGTAGTTCTCGTCGTGGATCAGGCCGAACGCGAACTCGTGGAAGTTGCCGCCGTCGGGCCATCCGGCGATCTTGGTGTGCGTGTCGTAGAAGCCGTCGCCGTCCGGGTCGGTGAGCTGCGTGAGCTGGTACCGCTCGGAGACGAAGATCGAGTCCTCGATGACCTCGATGCCCATGGGGTTGAGGAGCTGGTCGGCGACCTTCGTCACCGTGACGTCCTCGGGGCCGGTCGCGTCGATCACGCCGTCGAGGAGGTACACCTCGCCCGACGTCGGGTTGGGCCGCCAGCCACCGGAGCTCACGTCACCCGTGGTCACCACGGCCAGCTTCTCGTCCGGGGTGAACGCGAGGCCCGAGACCTTGGGCTCGAAGCCCGCAGGACGCAGGTCGACGAGCTCGTAGTTCGGGTTGACGGTGTCCAGGCGCAGGCCGTCGCCCGAGGTGTCCGTCGCACCCTCGCAGTACTTGTTGCCGGGCGCGGTCACGCGCACGACGTTGGCCTCGGTGCTCAGCACCGACGTGGGGACGACCACGAACGACGTGGCTCCGGGGGTCTTCCACGCGAGCGTCAGGCGCTGCTTGTCCGTCCCCTCGTAGTACTCGACGCGCAGGTCGTGAGCGCCCGCGGTCAGGGTGATCGCGCCCTCGACCGAGGTCGAGTCGTTCGGGCCGTCGTTCTCGAGCACGAGCTGGTCGTCGACATAGACCAGAGCGCCGTCGTCGTTCGTCACGCGGAACGAGTACTCGCCCTCAGCAGGCACCGTGAGCGTCGCGAGGGCGTGGGAGATGAAGCGGTCGGACGCACCGAACTGCTCCGGGGTGCTCCAGTCGATCGTCGGCATGAGCTTGTCGACGTTGGGCGTGGTTCCCGACTTGAGGGTGCACACCGAGCCGGGGTCCTGCGCGAGCTGGAAGGTCCGCAGCGTGACGCCGGGCTCCATCTCGGTCTCGGCAGCCTGAGCGGATGGAAGCGTCCCGACGAAGGCGAGGGGGACGAGCAGAGAGGCCCCGAGCAGGCCGGAGAGGCCTCTTCGATGGCGTGAGGGGATTCGCACTGGAGATCTTCCTCCTTGAAGACGGGTCAGCGATGACTTCTCGGACCCTAGGGAGGCTTTTGCTTGCTGTCAACCAAAAGTTGCAAGTTGTTAGACAGATCGAGGGTGAGATCGGCCCTGCGCGCCGAGTGCATGATTCCGCAGCGACACGCCCGGCGAGCCGCTGCAGGATCATGCACTCATCGCGGGTCGCGGCTCGTGTCGTGGTGGATCGCGACGAACACCGACCACGGCTCGCCGTCAGCCACCGGCTCGCGCTGCCGGAAGTCCTCGAGCACCTCGTTGAGGCGTCGCGAGAGCTCCTCCCGGCCTTCGGCATCGAGCCGCAGCCCGAGTCGCCCCATGTCGACGCTCGCCGGGTCGGCCACCGACAGCTCCTCGAGGAAGGCATCGAGCAGCACCTGCTGCCCGCCGGGTCCCAGGTCGGCGGTCCACGACCTGCCCGTCGCGAGGTACGGCACCTCTCTCGCCCCGCGCGCTCCGGTGCGCGCAGGCTGCGCGGCCAGGAACCCCCGCGCCACGAGCGTCCGGACGTGATGGAGCGTCGTCGCCGGATTCTTGCCGAGGATCTGGGCGATCTCCTTGTTGGTCCGCGGCTCGTCGAGGCAGATGCGCAGGATCCGCAGCCGCAGGGTCGACGCGAGCGCGCGCGCATCGGCGTCCCGCTCGGCGGCCGAGTCGCCTGCCGTCGGCAGGTCGACGATCGGCACATGGGCACCGCGGCCCGTGGTCGCGGCGACGGGTCCGGTCGCGGGTTCCTGCTCTGCAGAGGGGGTCGTACGGTCCGGGATCACCTCTACAGGCTAACTGATTGACATTTCTCAATCACTTGCCGCACGCTGTTCCGCATGACGTCCGACGAACCGCAGGTACGCACCGCTGCGTCTCCGCGCAGCCTGATCCACCACCGCGACTTCCGCTACCTGTGGGGCGGAGACGCGCTGGGGCAGCTCGGCGCGCAGCTCACCGGCTTCGTCCTCCCGATCTTCGCCGTGTCCCACCTGCACGCGACCGAGTGGCAGATGGGTGCCCTCAACGCGGCGGAGACCGCGGCGTTCCTGCTCCTCAGCCTGCCGGCCGGGGCGTGGGTCGACCGCATGCGCAAGCGCCGCGTGCTCGTCGCGGCCGACCTCGCCCGCGCGACGATCCTCTCGGTCGTGGTCGTCGCGGCCCTCACGGGGAACGCGAGCATGGCGCTGCTCATCGGTGCCGCCGTGATCATCAGCACCTTCAGCCTCTTCTTCGACGTCGCGCACCAGAGCTACGTGCCCGGCCTCGTCGGGCTCGACCACGTCGTCGAGGGCAACTCCAAGCTCCAGGCGACCCAGTCCGTCGCGATGATCGCCGGCCCCGCGATCGGCGGCGTCGCGCTGCGCGTGCTGTCCGCTCCCCTCGTGATGGTCGCGACCGTCGGCACCTACCTCGCGAGCGCGTTCGCGATGGCGCGGATCAGCCACCGTGAGGACCTGCCCAGCCCGGAGAACCGGCGTCCGCTGCGCACCGAGATCGCCGAGGGGCTGCGCTTCGTCGCGAGCGAACCGTTGCTCCGACGGATCCTCGCCTGCACGTCGCTCAGCAACCTGGGCGGGGCGATCGGCAACGCGGTCGTGGTCATCTTCGCCCTGCGCACGCTCGACGTCGGGACCGCGACCTACGGCGTCGTGCTCTCGGCGAGCGCCGCCGGCGGGCTCCTCGGCGCGGTCCTGGCCGACCGCGCGTCCCGCTGGGTCGGACCCGCCCGGATCATCCCCGTCTCGGCGGTGTTCACCGGCCTGTCCTACGCCATCACGCCCGCCGCGGCCGTCGTGGCGGTCACGGGCGCCGGGTCCACGCTGGTCCCAGTCGTGCTCGTGGTCGGAGGCTTCGTGTTCAACCTGGCGGTCGTCGTCTACAACGTCGCGCAGGTGAGCTTCCGTCAGCGGCTGTGCCCGCCCGCGCTGCTGGGCCGCATGAACGCCTCGGCCCGTTTCATCGTGTGGGGCCCCATCCCGATCGGCGGGCTGCTCGGCGGGTGGATCGGGACCGTGTGGGGCGTGGCTCCAGCGCTCTGGATCGGGGCCGTCGTCATGACGCTGGGCGCGCTGCCGGTCCTCCTGTCGCCGCTGTCACGCATGACCGAGCTGCCGGTCCCGGCCCACGACTGACCCCGGACGGGACGGGTCAGAGGTCGTACGTCGCGACCAGCGCGGCGTGGTCGCTCCAGCGGCTCTCGTAGTCGTCGGCGCGGTCGACCTCGACCTTGACCGCGTGCTCGGCCAGGGCCGGGGACGCGAGCTGGTAGTCGATGCGCCAGCCCGAGTCGTTGACGAAGGCTTGACCGCGCCAGGACCACCAGGTGAACGGGCCGGGCCCCTCGCCACCGTGACGCCGCCCGAGGTCCACGAACCCCAGGTCGTCGAACCAGGTGTCGAGGTAGGCCCGCTCCTCGGGCAGGAAGCCCGCGGACTTCTGGTTGCCCTTCCAGTTCTTGATGTCGACGTTCTTGTGCGCGATGTTCAGGTCACCTGCCACGACGACGAGGCCCCCCGCGGCCGAGAGCTCCCGCAGGCGCTCGGTGACCTTCTCCAGGTAGGCGTACTTCTCGTCCATCTTGGGCGTGCCGGCCGTGCCGGAGTGGATGTAGGTCGAGACGACCGTGAGCTTCTCGCCGGAGGGCAGCTCGAGGTCCGCCTCGACCCAGCGGCCCGTGTCCACGGGCGGCTCCGGCTCGCCCTTGCCCAGACCGATCCGCACGGCCGTCACGGGCAGTCGCGACGCCACCGCGACACCTGCCCGACCCTTGATGTCACACGCCTGGTGGGCAATGTGCCAGCCTTCGCCCAGGAGCTCGTTCAGGATCTCGTCAGGCGCGCGGACCTCCTGGAGGAGCATGACGTCCGGGGTCCGCGAGGCGACCCAGGCGTCCATCCCTCGACGGTAGGCGGCGCGGATCCCGTTCACATTGGCAGTAGCGATCGTCAGCACCCGGCCATCAAACCCCACGCCACCCACACGGGCGAAAACGGGGACGCGAGACGCTCGTCACGACACCTGCGCCACGTTGTCAGAAGCACACCGGGCCATCCACCGGCCCAGTTCTGACAACTAGTCCGTGCCCGTGACCCGTGGACCATCACCCCGTCGCTCGCCCCGCCAACCCCGCGACGCGCAACGCCAAGTTGTCAGAACCACACCGGGCTATCCACCGGCCCAGTTCTGACAACTCATCCGTGGCGGACACCGCCAGCCCCGCCAGCCCCGCCAACATCAGCGCACCATCACCATCACCCTCGCGCTGACGGACCAGCGGGAAGCACCGCCTCACGGAAGCGCCCCGCGAGCACGACCGTCGCGAGCGCCAGCAGGGCCAGCACCCCGAACCCCAGCCGCAGCGCGTCGGTCGTCGCGAAGACCCCCGTCATCGCTCCACCGAGCACGGCGCCGACGTAGGTGAAGATGTTGAGCCGGGCCACGGCCCGGTCGGTCGCCTCCTCGACGGTCGGAGCAGCTCCGACCACGTCAGCGGCGGCACCGTCGGCCGCAGCACCGTCGGCCGCAGCACCATCGGTCACCGCGCCGCGCCCTCCTTCCCCGAGGTCGTCACCCGACCCCGCCCGAGCAGCATCAGCCACCCGAGCCCCCTCGTCCGCCCGCGCACCCGGCGGCACCTCCGCGTCCGGCCCGTCGACCCGCACCCCGGTCCGCACCCCGACCCGCGCCGCCGCGACCGACTCCGCGGCCCGGTCGCCCGCGGCCGAGAACGCCATGGGAGCCACGACCCCGAGCCCCAGCCCGGTCGCCGCGAACCCGAGGACCGCGAGCGGCCACACCGGCGAGACCGCGACGAGCCCGAGCCCCACGACCCCCACCGAACCGCCGAGAGCCACGACGCGCACGCGCCCCCAGCGCTCGACCGCGCGGTCCCCCAGGAGCCGCGAGCAGATCAGCGTCGCCTGGTAGGCGCCGAACCCCAGCGGCCCGACGACGGCGCTCGCCCCGAGCACGTCCTGCAGAAAGGTCGCGCCCCAGCTCGAGACCGCGGAGTCCGCGACCGGGAAGGCCAGCATCGCGAGGCCGAGCACGATCACGGTCCCCGCCCCGACCATGCCCGTCGCGCCGCGAGCGCTCTGCACGGCGGGAACCACCGCGCCGCCAGGCCCGTCGCCCTCGTCGACCACCCCGGGACCGCCGCCCGTCCCGCTGACGGGACCGGCGCCGTCGGGCAGCGCGCGCACTCCGCTCCCGGCCGGACCCGGAGCCCCCGCGACCGCGACCGCCGCGGTCCGCGAGAGCAGCCCGGCCCGCAGCACGAGCACCGTGACCGCCACGACAGCCGCGACCAGCGCCAAGGACACGGGCAGCGCGATCCCCAGCCCCGCCGCCCCCGACACCGAGAGCGACCCGACGACCCCGCCCGCGGCGTTGGCCGCGAAGAACGACGCGATGAGGCTGCGCCCGTAGGCGCGCTGCACGTCGATGCCCTGCATCGACGTCGAGGCGTCGACCGACCCGAGCGCCACGCCGTACACCGCGAACGCGAGGAAGAACGTCGCGAGCAGCCCGGCCCCCGCGCTCAGCCCGACCGCGAGGATCCCGGCGGCTGCCACCAGGAGCCCACCGGTCACGACGCGCGCCGACCCGAACCGGGCGGCGAACCACCCGGACAGCGCGCTGCCCGTCCCCGCGCACACGCAGACCCCGAGGATCACGAGCGTGATGACGTCTGGGCCGATGCCGAGGTAGCGCTCGTACGTGGGGACGTTGGTCAGCATCACGGCGAAGCCGAAGCCCTGCGCCGCGTAGGCGGCCGTGGCGCTCCAGCGCGCGCGGCGCACGGGACGGGGGACGACGAGGGGGGCGGGGACGACGGCAACGGTGCCGTCGTCTCCCCCTGCCCGGGACGCGGGGGTCATGGCGGAACACTAGTCCTGCTCGGGCGCACAGCACGACAGGGCGTCAGAAAAGACAGGACGGGCGCGACCCGCAGGTCGCGCCCGTCCTGACGTGCCCGAGGAACCGCAGGCTCAGGCGGTGATCCCCGCAGCACGCTCGGCCGAGTCGACGACGTTGGCGAGGAGCATCGCGCGCGTCATGGGCCCGACGCCGCCGGGGTTCGGGGAGATCCAGCCCGCGACCTCGGCCACGGCCGGGTCGGCGTCACCGACGACGCGGCTCTTGCCGGTCTCCTCGTCGACCTCGCGCGAGACGCCCACGTCGATCACGACGGCGCCCGGCTTGACCATGTCGCGCGTGATGATGCCCTTGACGCCCGCGGCGGCCACGACGACGTCGGCCCGCCGGACGAGCGAGGCCAGGTCCTGGGTGCCCGTGTGCGTGAGGGTCACGGTCGCGTTGACCGCACGGCGCGTGAGGAGCAGGCCGATCGAGCGGCCCACGGTCACGCCGCGGCCCACGACCACGACCTCCTTGCCCACGAGCGAGATCCCGTGGCGCTCGATGAGCTCGATGATGCCGCGCGGCGTGCAGGGCAGCGGCGAGGTGACCTCCTCGTTGACGCGCAGCACGAGGCGGCCGAGGTTGGTCGGGTGCAGCCCGTCGGCGTCCTTGTCGGGGTCGATGAGCTCGAGCACGCGGTTGGTGTCGATGCCCTTCGGCAGCGGGAGCTGCACGATGTAGCCCGTGCACGCGGGGTCGTCGTTGAGGCGGCGGACCGCGGCCTCGATCTCCTCCTGCGTGGCCTCGGCGGGCAGGTCCTCACGGATCGACGACAGCCCGATCTCGGCGCAGTCGCGGTGCTTGCCCGCGACGTACCACTGCGAACCGGGGTCGTCGCCGACCAGGAGCGTGCCGAGTCCCGGCACGACGCCCCGCTCGGCGAGGCCGACGAGGCGGGTCTTGAGCTCGGACTTGATGGCGGCGGCCGTGGCCTTGCCGTCCAGGATCTGCGCGGTCATGGGGCTCCTCAGGGTCTGGCGGGGACGAACAGGCCGCTGGGTGCGGGGTACTTGACGCGGATCGGGCGGATCAGCGACAAGTGCTCCGCACCCAGCGGCTCACGGGTGACTACTGCGACAGACCCGGGTACAGCGGGAAGTCCGCCGTCAGCTTTCGCACGCGAGCGCTCAGGCCCTCGACGTCGGCGCCCGCACCGGCCTTGAGCGTGGCCGCGATGATCTCGGCGACCTCGGTGAACTCCTCGTCGCCGAAGCCACGCGTCGCGAGCGCGGGCGTACCGATGCGCAGGCCCGACGTGACGCGCGGGGGACGCGGGTCGAACGGCACGGCGTTGCGGTTCACGGTGATGCCCACGGCGTGCAGGAGGTCCTCTGCCTGCTGGCCGTCGAGCTCCGAGTGGCGCAGGTCCACGAGCACCAGGTGGACGTCGGTGCCGCCCGTCAGGACGGACACGCCCTTCTCGGCGACGTCGGGCTGGGCCAGGCGGTCCGCGATGATGCTCGCGCCGCGCAGCGTGCGCTCCTGACGGTCCTTGAACGCGTCGGAGCCGGCGATCTTGAAGGACACGGCCTTCGCGGCGACGACGTGCATGAGCGGGCCGCCCTGCTGGCCCGGGAACACGGCGGAGTCGATCTTCTTGGCGAACTCCTCCTTGGACAGGATGAAGCCCGAGCGGGGGCCGCCGATGGTCTTGTGGACCGTCGAGGACACGACGTCGGCGTAGGGCACCGGGGACGGGTGCAGACCCGCGGCGACGAGCCCGGCGAAGTGCGCCATGTCGACCCAGAGCTTGGCGCCGACCTCGTCCGCGATCTCGCGGAACGCCGCGAAGTCGATGTGGCGCGGGTACGCGGACCAGCCGGCGATGATCACGTCGGGGCGGGTCTCGAGGGCCGTCTTGCGGACCTCGTCCATCTCGATGCGGTACGACTGCGGGTCCACGCCGTACGCGGAGACGTCGTACAGCTTGCCCGAGAAGTTGATCTTCATGCCGTGCGTGAGGTGGCCGCCGTGCGCCAGCTCGAGGCCGAGGATCTTGTCGCCCTTGTTGATGAGGGCGTGCAGCACGGCCGCGTTGGCGGTCGCGCCCGAGTGGGGCTGGACGTTGGCGTGCTCGGCGCCGAACAGCGACTTGGCGCGCGCGATCGCGAGGTTCTCGGCGACGTCGACCTGCTCGCAGCCCCCGTAGTAGCGGCGGCCCGGGTAGCCCTCGGCGTACTTGTTCGTCAGGACGGAGCCCTGCGCCTGCAGGACGGCGCGCGGCACGAAGTTCTCCGACGCGATCATCTCGAGGGTGTCGCGCTGACGTGCGAGCTCCCCGTCGAGGACCGCGGCGATCTCCGGGTCGACCTCGAGCAGGGACTGGTTCAGGACGTTGTCCGGCTGGGCGCTCATGCGTCTCCTTGGGTTCTGTCTGCGGATGACGGTCTCGTGGGGAGGCGTGCTCTATCCGGGCACGTCCCCACAGGGGGCGACCCGGGGCCCAGGCGAACGACCCGTCGTCTACACAGCATGCCGCTCCCCGGTGGTGATCCACCATCCCCGTCCGTCCCGCGGCCTCCCCGGAGGGCGGCGTGCGGGGCGCGGGTGCGCCAGTCGCGACGTGCACGATCCTAGCCCACGTCGGTGGGCGGCGGCAGGTGGTCCGCATCACGCCGGGTCCCGGTCTCGTCGCGGCCGGCTCAGGCCCGACGGCGGAGCGCCCGTCAGGTGGTCGTGCCACCCTGAGCCTCGCCCCCGGCGGGCAGGTCCGACGCCCACGCGCCCGTGGCGCGCTCCGCCGTCGGGCGTCCGGGCACGGCACAGCGGGGTGCGCGCGGCTCTCGCCGCACGCACCCCGCTGTGCCGGTCACGTCAGGACGGGTGTGCGCCCGTCCTGACGTCCCCCCACCGCGACTCCCCCACGACGGATCAGGAGAGTGCGGCGCGCCTCTTGCTCAGCAGGTCGAACGCGACCGCGAGGAGCAGGACCAGGCCCTTGATCGCCTGCTGCCAGGCGGCGTCGACCGCCATGATCGACAGCCCCATGTTGAGCACGCCCATGATGAGCGCACCGATCATGGCCCCGGACACGCGCCCCACGCCGCCCGCGACCGCGGTGCCGCCGATGAAGCACGCGGCGATCGCGTCGAGCTCGTAGTTCATGCCCGCAGCGGCCACGCCGGCCCCGGCGCGCGAGGTCGTGATGACGGCCGCGACCGCGGCCAGGACACCCATGTTGACGAAGATGCCGAAGTCGACCCGGCGCGAGTTGACGCCCGACAGGACCGCGGCGTGCCGGTTCCCGCCGATCGCGTAGACGTGCCGACCGAACACGCTGCGGTTGAGCACGAACGAGTACGCGATGATGAGGATGCCCACGATGAGCAGGACGATCGGCGTGCCGCCCGAGCTGAGCGAGAGCCAGTACGTCACGACACCGATGAGCACCGCGGCCAGGACGATCTTGACGACGAACGCGGGCAGCGGCTCGACCGCGAGCTCGTGGCGACGCAGCGAGGTCCGCGAGCGCCACTGGGCGATCGCGAAGGCCACGATCCCGATCGCGCCGATCACGAGGGTCACGACGTCGAGGTTCCCGACGAACCCGAACCAGTTGGGCACCGAGCCGTTGCTGATCGCGATGAACCCGCTCGGCAGGCCCGCGACCGTGGTGCCGACCAGGACGATCGCCAGGCCACGGAAGATGAGCATGCCCGCGAGCGTCACGATGAACGCGGGGATGCCGACGTACGCGACCCAGAAGCCCTGCCACATCCCGACGAGCGCCCCGACCCCGAGGGACAGGACCACGGCGAGGAGCCACGGCAGGTCCCACTGGCTCATCATGATGGCGCACAGGCCGCCCACGAACGCGACGACCGAGCCGACCGACAGGTCGATGTGCCCCGCGACGATCACCATGACCATGCCGATCGCGAGGATCATCACGTAGGCGTTCTGCTGGATGAGGCTCGCGACGTTGTTCGGGTAGAGCAGTCGTCCGTCCGTGAGGACCTGGAACAGCAGGACGATCACGAGCAGTGCCGCGACGATGCCGTACTGGCGGACGTTGCGGCCGAGGTATTCCCTGACGGCGTTCATCGGACGGTGACTCCCTTGTCCATGGTCATGTAGTGCATCAGTGCTTCTTGGGTGGCGTCGGCGCGCGCGACCTCGCCGGTGATCCGGCCCTGGCTCATCGCGTAGACACGGTCGCACAGGCCGATGAGCTCGGGGAGCTCGGAGGAGATGACGACGACGGCCTTGCCGGCGTCGGCGAGCGCGTTGATGATCGCGTAGATCTCGTACTTGGCGCCCACGTCGATGCCGCGGGTCGGCTCGTCGAGGATCAGGACGTCGGGGTCGGAGTAGACCCACTTCGACAGGACGACCTTCTGCTGGTTGCCGCCTGAGAGCTTCCCGACGACGGCCTCGACCGTCGGGGCCTTGATCCGGAAGTCGGTGCGGTAGCGCTCGGCGACCTGGGTCTCGGCCTGCGAGTCGACGACGCCCCAGCGCGAGACCTTGCCCAGCGCCGAGGCCGAGATGTTCTCGCGGATGGTCTGGATGAGGTTGAGCCCGTACCGCTTGCGGTCCTCGGTCGCGTAGGCCAGCCCGTGGGCGATGGCCTCCTTGACGCTGCGCGTGCGGACGAGGGTCCCGTTCTTGTAGACGCTGCCGGAGATCCTGGAGCCGTACGAGTGGCCGAACACGCTCATCGCGAGCTCGGTGCGCCCTGCGCCCATGAGGCCGGCCATGCCGACGATCTCGCCCGCCCGCACGTGCAGGTTCGCGTGGTCGACGACGACGCGGTCGGTGTCGATCGGGTGGTGGACCGTCCAGTCCTCGATGCGCAGGACCTCCTCGCCGATGGTCGGCTCGTGGTCCGGGAAACGGCTGTCGAGCGAGCGTCCGACCATGCCGCGGATGATGCGGTCCTCGGTCACGGGCTCGGCGCCGTGCAGGTCGAGCGTCTCGATCGTCGCGCCGTCGCGGATGATCGTCACGCGGTCGGCGATCGCGGCGATCTCGTTGAGCTTGTGGGAGATGATGATGCAGGTGATCCCGTGGCTGCGGAACTCGTCGATCAGCTTGAGCAGGTGGGCGCTGTCCTCGTCGTTGAGCGCCGCGGTGGGCTCGTCGAGGATGAGCAGGTCCACGCGCTTGGACAGCGCCTTGGCGATCTCGACGAGCTGCTGCTTGCCGACCCCGATGTCCATGGCCTTGGTCGCGGGGTTCTCCCAGAGCCCCACGCGCTCGAGCAGCGCTGCGGCCTCGCTCGTGGTGCGGTGCCAGTCGACGATCCCCGCGGAGGCCTTCTCGTTGCCGAGGAAGATGTTCTCCGCGATCGACAGGTGCGGCACGAGCGCCAGCTCCTGGTGGATGATCACGATCCCGCGGGCCTCGCTGTCCCGGATGGTCCGGAACTCGCACGTCTCGCCGTCCATGACGATCGTGCCCTCGTAGGTGCCGTGCGGGTAGACGCCCGACAGCACCTTCATCAGGGTCGACTTGCCGGCCCCGTTCTCCCCGCAGATCGCGTGGACCTCGCCCCGACGCACGTCCAGCGTGACGTCCTGCAAGGCCTTGACGCCGGGGAACTCCTTGGTGATCCCCCGCATCTCGAGGATGTTGCTCTCGCTGGCCATGGGTCAGCTCCTCACTCGTCCGTTCCTGTCGACGGTGCGCGCGGCCGTCGGCCGACCGCGCCACCTCGTCGCTCGTCCTGCTCACCTCGGGCACGGCGCGGACCGGTCAGAGGCCGAGCTTCTCGGCCGTGTAGAAGCCGGAGTCGACGAGCGACGACTGGACGTTGTCCGGCGTGACGACCTGCGGGTCGAGCAGGTACGACGGCACGACCTTCACGCCGTTGTCGTAGGTCGTGGTGTCGTTGACCTCGACCTCCTCGCCGTCGATGATCTGCTGGACCATGGTGGCGACCTGGTCACCGAGCGTGCGGGTGTCCTTCCAGACCGTCATGGCCTGCTTGCCCGCGAGCATGTTCTTGACGTTGGCCTCGTCGGCGTCCTGACCCGTGACGAGCGGCCAGGCGTCGCCCGGGGTGTAGCCGCCACCCTCGAGCGCCTGCTCGATGCCGAGCGCGAGCGAGTCGTTGGGCGACAGGACGACGTCGACCTTCTTGTCGGTGTAGAACGAGTTGAGACGGTTCTCCATCTCGGACTGGGCCTTGGCGGACTCCCAGCCCTGGATGCCGATCGTGGTCCAGTCGTCGACCGTGGCGGGCGCCTTCCCCGAGGGGACGACGAGCTGGCCCTTCTCGACGTAGGGGCTCAGGACGTCCCAGGCTCCCTTGAAGAAGAAGCGGGCGTTGTTGTCGTCGGGCGACCCGGCGAAGGGCTCGAGGTTGAACGGGCCTGCGCCGCCGGCCAGACCGAGCTGCTCGGCGATGAACTCGCCCTGGAGCGTGCCGACCTTCTCGTTGTCGAACGTCGCGTAGTAGTCGACGTGCTCGGAGTCGTTGATCAGACGGTCGTAGGCGATGACCGGGATCTCCTCCTTGGCCGCGGCGTCGAGGACGGGTCCCAGGGCCGTGCCGTCGATCGAGGCGATGACGAGGACGTCCGCACCCTGGTTGATCATGTTCTGCAGCTGCGTGATCTGCTGGTCGACCTTGTTGTCCGCGTACTGGAGCGTGGTCTCGTAGCCTGCGCCGCCGAGGAGCTCCTCGAGGTGGGCGCCGTCGTTGTTCCACCGCTCGAGGCTGCGGGTGGGCATCGCGATACCGATCAGGGGCGTGTCGGTCCCCGTCTCGCCACCACCGGACTCTTCTCCCGCACGCTCCGAGCTGCAGGCCGTGAGAGCACCGAACAGCAGCGTCATCCCGGCAGCTGCGGCGACCGCCTTGCGCATAGACGTCATCGTCATTCCCTTTCGTCTTCGAACCAGGGGGCGGGCCTCAGCTGTGAGACCCGGGATGCCTCCGAGCCGCGGAGGGAATCCGCGTGGCCTCGGTCGGCACTGCAGTGAAACTAGCCACCCTTGAGTTCGAGCGTCAAGCGCAGTAATCAGTTCGTGACCTAATTGTGTTCGAGACTCGAACTCACGATGGAAGCGGTACCACCCCCGGGCGCCCGCAGAATCCCCGTCCTGCCTCACTTCTGCGGCCCTCGGGAGCGTGTACGCTCCTTCCTGTGAACAACGACCGGTCCACGCCCGGCTCGCAGACCTCACTCCGAGAAGCGAACCGAACACGCATCGTGGATGCGGTGAAGCGCTACGGCGGGCTCACCCAGGTCGAGCTCGCCGAAGCGACGGGACTCTCGACGGCGACGGTCTCGACCATCGTCAAGGAGCTGACCCAGGCAGGGGTCGTCGACACCCGACCCACCTCGCGCTCCGGGCGTCGCGCCCTCAAGGTGACCCTCGCGCGCCAGCTCGGTCTCGTGGCCGGCATCCAGTTCGGCCACCGCCACCTCAAGGTCGCGCTCGGAGACTTCGGCCGCACGATCGTGGCCGAGCAGCAGATGCCCCTGCCCGTCGACCACCGCGTCGACACGGGCCTGGACCGCGCCGCGCTCCTCGTCATGGACCTCCTCGAACGCGTCGGTGCCTCGACCGACGAGCTCCTCACGGTCGGCATGGCCCTGCCCGCCCCGGTCGACATCTCGACCGGGATGATCTCGGTGCGCGGCATCATGCGCGGCTGGGACGACCTGCACGTCGGCCAGGTCATGTCCAAGCGGCTCGCCCGCCCCGTCGTGGTGGACAACGACGCGAACCTCGCCGCGCTCGCCGAGGCCGAGCTCGGCGCGGCCCGGGCCGTCCGCGACTCGGTGTTCGTCCGGGTCTCGTACGGGACCGGGGCGGGGGTCGTGATCAACGGGAACGTCCACCGCGGCTACGCGGGCACGGCCGGCGAGATCGGGCACGTCCAGGTCGACCCCGCGGGTCCCATCTGCCGCTGCGGCAACCGCGGGTGCCTCGAGACGATCGTCGGCTCCGACGCGCTCCTCGCCCTGCTGCGCTCGAGCCACGGCGACCTCACGCTGCGTGACGTCATCTCCCGGGCGCTGGCCGGCGACCCGGGCTGCAGCCGCGTCGTGGCCGACGCTGGCGACCGCATCGGCATCGCGGTCGCCACGCTCGCGAGCGCCATGAACCCGCAGGTCATCGTCGTGGGGGGCGAGCTCGCCGAGACCGGCGAGATCCTCGCGGGCCCCCTGCGCGACGCCGTCCGCCGGCACCTCGTCCCCAACACGATCGCGCCCGTCGAGGTCGTGCTGAGCGAGCTCGGCCCTCAGGCCGAGGTCATGGGTGCGCTCGCGCTTGCGCTCCAGTCGACCGACGTCGCGAGCGACGTCCGCCTGGCTCCCGGCGCCCCGGGCCCGGTCGGGCTGTCGACGCCTCCGGACCCCGGTGGCACGAGCCGGTCGGGGGCGACCGGATGAGTCCCACCACCCGACCGACGACGACCCGCGCGCCGCGCGGGACCGCACGACCGCCGCACCACGACGACGTGGTCGGCCCCCCGACGCCCTCGGGCGCCCGAGCACGAACAGGTGACACGACGTGAGCAGCACCTCCGCCCTCCCCGCACTGTCGTTGCACGGCATCGACAAGTCCTTCGGCGCGGTCCGCGCGCTCGAAGGCATCGACCTCGAGGTGCGACGAGGCGAGGTCGTCGCGCTCGTGGGCGACAACGCCGCGGGCAAGTCGACGCTCGCCAAGGTCATCGCGGGCGTGCTGACGCCGGACGCGGGCATCATCGAGTCTGACGGCGTCCCGGTCACCATCCCGTCCCCGGCCGCGGCGCACGCGCTGGGCATCGCGACCGTCTTCCAGGACCTCGCGCTGTGCGACAACCTCGACGTGGTCTCGAACCTGTACCTCGGGCGAGAGCTCCACAAGGGTCCGCGGCTCGACGAGGCCGCGATGGAGGAGAACGCGCGGCGCATCCTGCGCGACCTCACGTCCCGCATCCCCTCGGTGCGCACGCTCGTCTCCGACCTGTCGGGCGGGCAGCGCCAGAGCGTCGCGATCGCCCGCACGCTCCTCGGGGACCCGCGCATCGTGGTGCTCGACGAACCCACGGCCTCGCTGTCGGTGTCGCAGACGGCCGAGGTCCTGACCCACATCGAGCGCCTGCGCGACCTGGGCCACGCCGTGATCCTCATCAGCCACAACATGACCGACGTGCGCGCGGTCGCGGACCGGATCGAGGTGCTGCGCCACGGGCGCAACAACGGCAGCTTCTCGGGACCGGGCACGAGCTACGAGGAGATCATCGCCGCGATCACGGGCGCCATGACGACCCCGCGCCGCAGCGCCCGCCTGGCCTGAGAGCACGGCGCCGCGCAGCGCCCGGCGACCAGTGCGGCCGGGCCTCTGAGCGCTGCCCCGCCAGGCCCTTCCTCCCTGCCGGCCCCCTCGTTGCCGCCCGCCCCCCCGACCCACCGGACCGCTCGCCGCGACGCGCGTGGCGCCGTCGGGCCGTGCTGGCGGCGCAGGGCGCGCAGGACGCGCAGGGCGCGCGAGGCGCGCGGACGCCCCGCGACCGCGTGCGCTGCACGTGACGCCCCCGTGAACGGGACGTCAGCCACCGTGACGGGGCGTTACCACCGGGTTGCCGACCTGTGGAGATGTGGGCGCATAACGAACATCCGCCACGAAAGGCGCACCGAGGTGCTTCCGTCTCGGCCACCGTTGCCCCTACGTTCGGAGCACGACACCGCAGGAGGCCCGGACGCACCGGACCACCCGTCGTCGTGACAGGCACGCAGGGGTGTCTCTGCCCGTCCCGACGTCATCGCCGCCGCCGCTCTCGAGCCGCCGTGCGCGTCCTGCGTCGCACGACGACCCGACCTGGTCTCGTCGTCCGGCGGAGGTACGCATGGGAAGCAGCAGGCTCGCAGCGGTACGGCTCCTGGCCGTGGTCGCGGTGGCGTTCGGGCTCGTCTACATCGGGTGGCGGTGGTCGGGGACCGTGGCCTGGGACGCCTGGTGGATCGCGGTCCCCCTGGTCCTGGCCGAGACGTACAGCCTCGGCGAGACCGTCCTCTACGCCCTGACCATGTGGAACGCGAGGCGTCGCGCGCCGGCTCCCCCGGCTCCCGAGGGCCTGAGCGTCGACGTGTTCGTCACGACCTACAACGAGCCCGTGGACCTGGTGCTGCGCACCGCGATCGCTGCCCGGGACATGACGTACCCGCACACGACGTGGATCCTCGACGACGGCAACCGGTCCGAGCTCGAGGTCGCGGCCTCGCGCGTGGGGATCGGGTACATCACCCGCGGCCCCGAGTGGGAGGGGCGTCCCCGCTTCGCCAAGGCGGGCAACGTCAACAACGCGCTGTTCCGCACGAGCGGCGATCTCGTCGCGATCCTCGACGCCGACCAGGTCCCCGAGCCGCGGTTCCTCGACCGCGTCCTGGGGTACTTCGACGACGAGGAGGTCGCGTTCGTCCAGACGCCCCAGCACTTCTGGAACGTCCCCCCGAGCGACCCCCTGGGCACCCAGGCCGAGCTCTTCTACGGCCCCATCCAGCAGGGCAAGGACGGGTGGGGGGCCGCGTTCTTCTGCGGGTCGAACGCGGTCCTGCGGCGCGAGGCGCTCATGGCGCTCGGGCTGACCCGGTTCAGCCGGGACGCGCGCGGCAGCATGCGGGCAGCGCTGCGGGCCGGCCGGTCTCGCCTCCAGGACCTCCTGAGCCAGCTCGCGGTCCGCGAGCCCACGGCCATGCCCGTGGCCGAGCAGGCGCTGGCCGCGGTCCGCCGGGCCGAGGGGCAGTTCCGCCGGGGCGACGTCCTGACCGAGATCACCTCGGAGCTGCGCTCGGCCTTCACCGCCGCGCTCGCGCCAACCCCCGGGGTCGCCGCCCTCCCCGAGGACGTCGCGGGAGAGCTGCTGGGCGAGCTCGACGGCGTCCTCGAGCTGGTCGACGTCGCCCGCACCGACCAGGCCCTGACCATCAACCCGCTCGACACGACGACCATCACCGAGGACATGGCCACGGCCATGCACCTGCACGCGATGGGCTGGACGAGCGTCTACCACCACGAGGTGCTGGTCCGCGGCCTCGCACCCGAGGACGTGGGCACCGCGCTCTCGCAGCGCCTGCGCTGGGCGACCGGGTCGATGCAGGTCTTCTTCCGCGACAACCCGCTCATGGTCCGCGGGCTCACGCTCGCCCAGCGGCTCATGTACCTGGGCACCATGACGAGCTACCTGAGCGGCTTCGCCGCCCTGGTCTACCTCTCGGCACCGGTGCTGTTCCTGACGGCCGGGATCTTCCCGCTGCATGCCGACCCCACGTTGTTCTTCCTCCACTTCATCCCGTTCTTCGTGGCCTGCCAGCTCCTCTTCCAGCTCTCCGGCAGGGGAAGCCGCGGGCTGTGGCGCGGGCAGCAGATGTCGTTCGCGCTGTTCCCCACCTGGATCGCGGCGACGCTCTCCGGCGCGTCGGCGGTGTTCCTCGGGCGGCACGTCGCGTTCTCGGTCACGTCCAAGACCAAGCAGGCGACGGGCACGGGCTACCGGCACGTGCTCCCCCAGGTCGTGGCCGCGGTCGTCCTGATCGTGGCCTCTGCGGTCGGGGTCGCCCGCATGCTCGTCGGCGAGGCCTCGGCCCCGGCGACGTACCTGACCCTGGGCTGGGTCGCGGTCGACCTCGCCCTCCTGTCCGCCGCGCTGCGCGCAGCGCGGTACACCGGGCCCGGCGACTCCGTCGTGGACCCCACTCCCCCGTCCGTCGCGCTCCTCGCGGCCCAGGCCGTGAGCGACGGGCTCGACAGCAACGACAGCAACGGCGCTGAGCTCTCCTCCCTCCTCGACCCGACGGATCTCCCGCTCGACCTCACCGTCCGCCACGTACCCAGGAGCTCGCCATGGCCACCATCGTCAGCGCACCCGACCTCACCCTGACCCACCCCGTCACGAGCATCGGCCTCCCGTCCGGTGGTCGGCTCGACGCCGCCGCCGTCCTCTCCCTGCGCGGCCCTGTCGCCACTGCTGTCGCCGACGGCCCGGTGCTCGTCCTCCTCGACGTCTCGGGGGTCGACGGCGTCTCGCCGTCCGGGATCGCCGGCCTGCTGGACCTGTTGCGCGTGGTCCGCTCGCGCGGCGGGGACCTGCGGATCTTCGGCGCCTCGACCGCCGTCCAGCACGCCTTCACGGCCCTGGGCCTCGATGCCGTGGCGCGCGTCTACGGCGGTCACGACGAGGCTCGAGGTCTCCTCGCCTCCCGGGCCTCCTGATGACGTTCTACCTCCCGGGCGCCGGCGGTCGCAGGCGTCGGCCCGGCCTCGTGACGCCCGTCATGATCATGTTCCTGGGCGTGGGCGCGGTCGGCGCGGGGTTCGCGGTCGCGGGTCCGGCCGAGGACACGGCGCCTCCCGTCCCCGAGACGTGCACAGCCGACGCCGCACAGGTCGTCCCGGCCGACGGCACCCTGCTCGGGGTCAATCTCGACTGGGCGTCCGAGACGCTCGAGGAGCACCGGACGTACCTGGGTCACGCCCCGGCCGTCGCGGTCCAGTTCTCCGACGTCCCCTACGACCGCGCGACCTGGGAGCACACGGTCAGCGCGGTCACCCAGATGAAGGCCAACGGCGGCGTGCTGCTGCTGACCCTCGAGCCGCACGCTGGGCTCGCCGCCATGAGCGACGAGGTGATCGCGACGCTCGCCCACGACCTGCGCGAGGTCAACCAGCAGGGGGTCGCGGTCGTGCTGCGGTTCGCGCACGAGATGAACGGCTCGTGGTACGCGTGGGGTCAGCAGCCCACGGCGTACGTCGAGACGTTCCGGCGGGTCGCCGCGGCGGTCCACGACCAGGCACCGGGTACGGCCATGATGTGGGCCCCCAACTACGGGGGCGGCTATCCCTTCACGGGCGGGCAGTTCGCCGCGCTCCCCGGGTCGGCCGACTACGCGGTGCTCGACACCGACGGCGACGGCACGGTCACCATGGCCGACGACAGCTACCTCCCGTACTTCCCGGGGGACGACGCCGTGGACTGGGTCGGGGTCTCGCTCTACCACTGGGGCAACCAGCGCCCGTGGGGCAACAACGAGGTCCCCGAGGACGGCAAGTTCCTCGCGATGCTGACGGGCACGTACGTCGGCACGGCCGGGGACGACGCCGCCGTCCCGGACTTCTACACCGTGTACGGCGTCGAGCACGGCCACCCGGTCGCGGTGCCCGAGACCGCGGCGATCTACACGCCCTCGCGCGGCGGTGCGGCCGAGCTCGACATCAAGCGCGCCTGGTGGCGCCAGGTCTTCTCGCCCGAGACCCACGAGCGGTTCCCGCAGCTCAAGATGGTCAACTGGTTCGAGTGGGACAAGTACGAGATCGAGATCGACGACGACGTCGACTGGCGCGCGGCGGGTGCCACCGACGTGCGCGACGCGTTCGTCGCCGACCTCCCGTCGTGGCTGCGCTACGCCGAGGACGTCTCGACCTGCGAGGAGTGACCATGCACCGGTCCACGCACCCCAGCCGCCTGCTCACGGTCGTGATCGCGCTCGCGGTCCTCGGCACGCTCGCGGCCGCGGCCGTCGGTCCCCCCGCCGCCCGGACCGCGAGCGCCGCCCCGACCATGGGCGCACCGCCCGGCCCCCTGACGTGGTCGGACGAGTTCGACGGCGCTCCCGGCGCCCCGCCGGACCCTGCGCGCTGGCGCCTCGAGACCGGAGGCAGCGGCTGGGGCAACAACGAGCGCCAGTACTACACCGACAGCCCGAGCAACGCCTCGACCGACGGCGCCGGGCACCTCGTCATCACGGCCCGCCGGGAGAACCCGGCCGACCACCAGTGCCACTACGGTCGCTGCGAGTACACGTCGGCGCGCCTCATCACGGCCGACCGCTTCGCCCAGCAGCACGGGCGCTTCGAGGCGCGGATCAAGATCCCGGGCGGGCAGGGCACGTGGCCCGCGTTCTGGATGCTCGGGCAGGACATCTTCACGACCGAGCCCTGGCCCGCGAGCGGCGAGATCGACGTCATGGAGAACGTCGGCAAGGAGCCGGGCACGGTGTGGGGAAGCCTGCACGGTCCCGGGTACTCGGGAGCGGACGCGGTGCACGAGTCGTTCACGCTCCCCGGCGGTGAGCAGGTCGCCGACGACTTCCACACCTTCACGGTCGACTGGGGGCCCGACGCGATCACCTGGTACGTCGACGGCACGGCGTACTCGCACAAGACCCCCGACGACACCGGGGGCGGCGCCTGGGTGTTCGACGACCCGTTCTTCCTGCTGCTCAACCTCGCGATCGGCGGCGACTGGCCCGGGTCGCCCGACGAGAGCACGACGCTGCCCGCGCAGATGGTCGTCGACTACGTCCGGGCCTACGCGTGGGACGAGACCGACGGACCCGGGACGGCCCCGGTCGCCTCGACGGGCCGGCTCGTGGGGCTGGGCGGGAAGTGCCTCGAGCTGCCCTGGGGAGACACCGCCCCGGGCGTGCCGGTCCAGGTCCGCACGTGCTCGGACGCCGCCCACCAGCAGTGGACGTTCGAGCCCGACGGAACGGTCCGCACGCTCGGGCGCTGCCTCGACGTCGCGTGGGGTGCGCGCGAGGACGGCGCGAAGGTCCAGACCGCGCCGTGCTCGGGCGACCCTGCCCAGCAGTTCGAGCTCACCGGGAGCAACGACCTGGTCAACCCGCAGGCGGACAGGTGCGTCGACGTCACCGACTTCAGCACGACCGACGGGTCCCCCGTCCAGCTCTGGGGCTGCGCCGGGTCCGCCAACCAGAAGTGGTGGGTCGCCTCGCCCTGAGTCCGTCGTCGCCCGAGCCGTCCCGCGCACCGCGGGACGTGCCTGCGCGGCGGGCGCTCCGCCGTCGGGCACCCACCGCGGTGCGCCGGGACGCAGCGAGGCGCGTCCCCCAGGTCGGGGGACGCGCCTCGTGCGTACCGGTGGGTCAGTCCTGCCCGACGGCGTCGCTCGCGTTGCGCGCCTCGGCCTCGCCCAGGATGCGGCGCAGGTACGTGTAGGTGAGGTCGCCCGCGGCCTTGTCGTACTGCTCCTCGTAGCCGTGACGCGTGTAGAGCTCGAGGTTCTGCTTGGAGTCCTTGCCCGTGAAGACCCAGATCTCCGTGGTCTCCTCGGGCAGGTGCGGCAGCACCGCGAAGAGCATCTGCGTGCCGATCCCGCGGCCCTGCAGGTCGGGGGCGACCGCCAGGCGACCGAGCGTGGCCTTGCCGCCCTCGATCTCCACGCGCACCGAACCGACCAGGCGCGGCCCCTGCCACGCACCGAGCGTGATGACACCCGGGGTCGCCAGGTCCGTCTTGAGCTCCGCGAGCGTCTGGGTCAGCGGGGGGATGTTGGGGTCCCCGTAGAGCTGTGCCTCGGTGACGAACGCTGCCCGGCGAAGCGTGAGGAGCTCCCCCGCGTGCTCGTCCGTGACGAGGTCCATGGTCATCGGCGTGTCGGTCATGGTCCCATCGTGTCAGATCCCGGCAGGGCCGACGTGCTTGTCCGCGGGTGGAACCGTGCCCGTCTCAGCCCCCATCGCGGCTACCCTGGGACCGTGTCCAGCACTCCCCTGTCGAGCGCTCCTGCGCCCACGCCCACCCACTGGGTCCTCACGCTGTCCTGCCCGGACGGTCCGGGGATCGTGCACGCCGTCGCGGGGACCCTCGCCGAGCACGGCGGCAACATCACCGAGTCGCAGCAGTTCGGCGACCCGTTGTCCGGGCTGTTCTTCATGCGCGTCCAGGTCGAGTCGACCGCGTCGCGCGACGAGCTCGAGACCGCGCTCGCGCCCGTGATCGAGGCGTTCGACATGACCTGGAACCTCGACGTCGTCGGGCGCCGCGTGCGCACGCTCGTCATGGTCTCCAAGGCCGCGCACTGCCTCGTCGACCTGCTCTACCGCGAGCGCTCGCAGGGCATGCCCATCGAGGTCGTGGGCGTCGTGGGCAACCACCGCGACCTCGAGGACATCGCCGCTTTCTACGGCAAGCCGTTCCACCACGTGCCCGTCACGCGCGACACCAAGGGCGCTGCCGAGGACCGGCTGCGCGAGCTCGTGGCCGAGCTCGACGTCGAGCTCGTCGTCCTCGCGCGCTACATGCAGATCCTCTCGGACGACCTGTGCCGGGACCTGTCGGGCCAGGTCATCAACATCCACCACTCGTTCCTGCCGAGCTTCAAGGGCGCCCGCCCCTACGCCCAGGCGCACGACCGCGGCGTCAAGCTCATCGGCGCCACGTCGCACTACGTCACGGGCGACCTCGACGAGGGGCCGATCATCGAGCAGGACGTCGAGCGCGTCGACCACTCGCGCGCCGTCGAGGACCTCGTGGCGCTGGGCGAGGACGTCGAGCGCCGCACGCTCGCACGGGCCGTGCGCTGGCACGCCGAGCACCGCGTGCTGCTCGACGGGCACCGGACGATCGTCTTCCGCTGACGGACCGGTCCGCGCGGCTCCCGTGACCATCCCCCCGCAGGCCACTCTCCAGGTCGTCACCACCCGGTGGACCAAGCGTTCGCGCGGCGGCGACGCGGCGACCGTGCGGAACGCGACGCCCGTCGCGTTCCGGCTCCCCGCCGGGTCGGCGCCCCTGGTGCACGCGGTCGAGATGCACGAGGAGCACGGCTTTCGACCGGTCGAGTCGATCGGCGGTCCGGCGACCGCGGAGACGGTCTCCCTGCGCGTGCGCGAGGGCCGGCTGACCGTGTTCGTCCCGGTCCCCGCGTGGCACGCGATCCCGCCTCGGCCACGGCGGCCGCCCGCGGTCCGTCTCGCCCCCGGCGAGTGGGTGCGCTGGCAGCTCAACTTCCGCTTCTCGAGCCTCGCGGGGATGCAGGACTGGTCGTACTGGCAGGACACCGTCAACGTCGCCTGCGGGCCGGTGACGCACGACGTGTTCCTCGGCACGCCGACGTACCTGGTGGATGAGCGCGGCTCGTTGCGCTGACCGGTCCGCGCGGGCACTGGGAGCGCGGACATTCGTCCGGGAGCCGCCGTCTGCCGCCCACCGCCCGCTGCCTCAGAGCGGCAGCTTGAACCCCTCGTGCGACTGCGCGTACCCCAGCGAGCGGTAGAACCGGTGCGCGTCCTCGCGCGCCTTGTCGGACGTGAGCTGCGCGAGCGACGCCCCGCGCTCACGGCCGCGCTCGTGCGCCCACGCCATCATCGCGCGCCCGATCCCCTGGCCCCGCAGCCGCGAGTCGACCCGCACGGCCTCGACGAGCAGCCGGGTCGCTCCGCGCCGCGAGATGCCCGGGACGAACGTCAGCTGCATGACCCCCATGACCTCGCCGCCCACGTCGGCGACGACGAGCTCGTTGTTCGGGTCCGCGTCGATCGCGGCGAAGGCGGTGTGGTGCTCGTCCCCCAGCTCGCCCGTGCGACGGGCGGCGATCGCGTCGTCGGCGATGAGCTCGACGACGCGGGCGAGGTCGTCGCGGCGGGCGGTCCGGAAGGTCACGGGGCTCGGGGTGGGATCGGTCGTCACGGCTGGGCACGCTACCAGGCACGGGAAGACGAGGGGCCCATCGCGCCTGCAGCGCGAGGGCTCCTCTCGGACCCGGCCCGGCTCGAACGGGCAGCCACCCTCACCAACTGCAGGCAAGGACGTGCCCTTACCGGGTAGGCGCGCCTTGGGCGGGCTCAGGGATGAACGTACATCGAGCGGTGGAGCAGGTCATCGTCTGTGGGGGGAGGCTCCCTCAGACTCCACTGCCCGGACCGCGGCCGCGAGCCGCGCCACCGCCTCCTCGACACGGGCGTCCGCGAGGTTGCCGTATCCGACGACGAGCCGGTCGCGCTCGCCCTCGCCCTCGCGCGCGGGCGCGGCCGTCGCCCGGTACCGCTCGATCGCCGCGACCGACACCTCGCGCAGCGCCGCCTCGCGCACCACGTCCGCGGCCACGACGCCGGGCGGGAGCTCGACCACGGCGTGCATGCCCGCGGCGATCCCCGTGACGTTCGCCCCCGGCAGCGCGGAACCGAGCGCGGTGACCAGCGCCTCGCGGCGGCGCCTGAACCGTCCCCGCGAGGCGCGCAGGTGCCGCTCGTACGCTCCTGAGACCAGGAACCGGGTCAGCGTGAGCTGATCGATCGTTGATGGTCCGGCCCCTCCTCGGTCGACGACCTTGCCGCGCCACCCGGGCGGCAGCACGGACCACCCCAGCCCGAACCCGGGGGACATCGTCTTGCTGAGCGAGCCCAGGAGCATGACGCGGTCGGGCGCGAGCCCCTGCACGGCCGCGACGGGCCGCCGGTCGTAGCGGAACTCGGCGTCGTAGTCGTCCTCGACGAGCACGCCGTCGACGTCCCGCGCCCAGCGCACGAGCGCCTCGCGGCGCCCCGGGGAGAGGGCGGAGCCCGTGGGGAACTGGTGGGCGGGAGTCACGAGCGCGGCCCGCGCCCCGGTCCGGCGCGACGCAGCGAGGAGCGCCTCGACGTCGATCCCGTCGTCGTCGACCAGGACGGGCACGGGCGTGAGCCCGGCGGCCGCGGCGGTCTCGCGCAGGCGCGACCAGCTCGGGTCCTCGACGAGGAGGGCCCGGTGCCCTGCCCGGTGCAGCGCGGCGGCGATCCGCCGCATCGCGTCGTCCGCGCCGTGGGTCACGACGACGTCGCCCGCCCCTGCCCGCACGTGCCGGGCGCGGGCGAGGTAGGCCGCGAGCGCCGCCCGGGTCGTGTGGTGACCGGTCGGGTCGGGCGCGGCGAGGTCGGCGTCGGGAGCCACGGCGAGGGCTTCGCGCAGCGCGCGGACCCAGGCCGTGCGCGGTACGTGCCGCAGGTCGGGCACGCCGGGTGCCAGGTCGAGGCGGGCTCGTGGGACGGGAACGCCTTCCGCGCCCGACGACGTCGCTCCCGTCCCGGCGCCGGCTGCGGACAGGGGATCGGCCAGGCCGCCCGGGAGGTCGGGACGGCCGGCACGGCGGTGGGGCTCGGCGGGCCCCTGCACGGCGGCCCGCGGCGGAGGGGCGGTCACGGCCGCGAGCGGCACCCTCGTGCCCGACCCGGTCCGGGACTCGAGGAAGCCCTCGGCGACGAGCTGGCCGTAGGCCTCGGTCACGACCCAGCGTGAGACGCCGAGCGTCTCGGCGAGAACCCGGCTCGGCGGCAGGGCTGCTCCGGGCGGGACCCTTCCCGAGAGGACGGCGACCCGCACCGCGGCGCCGAGCCGGGCGTGGAGCGGTTCCGGCCCGTCGCCCAGGTCGAGGATCGTCTCCCAGGCGAGCGCCGTCGTCGGGCCTGCGCCCGTGCTCCGCGAGGGGGTGCTCCTCGGTGCGCGACCGGGTAGCGAATTGGTCTGGTCCGATGCCATGTCAATGGACCGTACACCCAGGCCGCTCGGCTCCTAGCGTGGAGAGCGTCAACCCGCCGCACCCCTCATTGGAGACCACGATGCGCTACCGCACCCTCGGCGACGGCCGCACGTCGTTCGACGTCAGCACGCTCTGCCTCGGAACCATGCTCATGGGCACCAGGACGGACGAGGAGACCTCGTTCGCCATCCTCGACCGCTACCTCGAGGCCGGAGGGACCTTCCTCGACACGGCCAACAACTACAGCCTCTGGGCCGGAGGGCACGGGCGCGACAGCGAGGACCTGCTCGCTCGCTGGCTCGTGAGCCGCGGCGTGCGCGACCAGGTCCGCATCGCGACCAAGCTCGGCGCGGCCCAGAAGGACCGCACGCTGCCCCTGTCCAGCACTCCCCCGACCAACTACCAGGGCCTGGCCGCGGAGACGATCACCTGGGAGGCGCACGAGAGTCTGCGACACCTCGGGGTCGACCACCTGGACGTGCTCTACGGGCACGTCGACGACCTCGACACCCCGCTCGCGGAGACCGTCGGGGCGTTCGGCAAGCTTCAGGCCGAGGGGGTCGTGGGGATCTCGGGGATCTCGAACGTCGCGCTGTGGCGCGTGGTCGAGGCGCGTGAGGAGGCGCTGCGGCAGGGGGTCGCGCCCTACGGGGTGGTCCAGGAGCAGCTGAGCTACCTCTACCCGACTCCCGACCCCGACCGGCACAACTGGGCGTCGCCAGAGCTGCTCGACTACGCGCGCTCGACCGGGAGCGACGAGCGCGCGCCGCTCGCGGTCACGGCCTACTCCCCGCTCCTGCAGGGGGCCATGGTGCGCGACGACAAGGAGCTGTGGGAGGGGTACGGGCACCCGACCTCGCTCGAGCGGCGGCGCGTGCTGCACGAGGTCGCGCGGCAGGTCGGCGCGACGCCGAACCAGGTCGCGCTCGCATGGCTGCTCGGCGGTCCCGTGCCGGTGATCCCCGTGATCGGACCGAGCAACCTCGCCCAGCTCGACGAGCTGCTCGGGGCGGCGGACCTGGACCTCGACCCGGAGGTCCGGGCGCGTCTCGACGCGGTCTGACCTGAGCGACACCGCTGAGTGCGGAGCAGTTGCACCGTACGCCAGGCGTGGGATGCAACTACTCCGCACTCAGCGGATCTGTGGGGAGGCTAGGAGCAGTCGCGTGCCCCGTACGACACGTCGTAGACCGTCCGGACCTCCTTGCCGCCGATCGTCGCCGTGCCCGTGACCTTCGACGTCGCGGCGGGGATCTGCGCCTGACGCGTCGCGAACGTCTGCTGGGCGCTCTTGCCGGGCAGGACCCCCGTGAAGGACTTGGTGCCGAACGGCGTCTCGACCGTGACCGCGGCCGGGACCGGTCCCGCGTTGACCGCGACGACCGTCACGGTCGCCCGTCCCGCGACGCACTGGGTGCGCGCCGAGGTCGTGAGCTCGACCTTCCCGGCCTTCGGCTCGACGAGCACCGCGACCGAGCGCGCCGGGACGGTGACCGTCCCGGTCGCCGTGTCCCACATGGTCGTCTTGACGACGGGGTCGGCCCCGTCGGCCTGGACGGGTGAGAGCGCGTACTCGCGTCCCGCCAGCCCCGCGACCGTCTGCGTGACCGGCTCGGGCGAGGCGTTGAAGACGACGAGCGCGCCGTCGAGCTCCTTGTCCGTGTCCGGGCCGACCGTGTCGTCGATGCTCATGACGATCACACCGGGCGTCTGGCCGGTCCCCGCGTCGGGGAACGTGACCTTCTGGTTGATGAGGTCCGCGCTGCCCAGGCGGAACAGGTCCGTCGAGGAGCGCAGCCGCAGCAGGTCGGCCGCGTCGGCGGACGCCGTCGCGATGTCCTGCTCGCCGGGCTTGAGCGCAGGGTTGGCGAGCAGGGGCGCCATGAGCGGCCACTTCTCGCCGTTGTCGGCCTCGAGCGGCAGCCCCTTGCCGAACCCGTTGTCGGTCCCGGTCCAGTCGATCGCGTTGTACCAGTCGCCCGAGTCGTAGCTGTTGCGGTCGAGCGACTTGGAACGCAGCAGGTCGGTGCCCGCGTGCCACAGCGAAGGCGTCTGCGAGAGGGCCGTGGTGGCGAGCGAGACGTTGTTCATGCGCACCCGGTCGGCCATCGACGTGTCCGCCGGCAGCTTGAGGGTCAGCAGGTCGAACAGCGTCTCGTTGTCGTGCGCGTCGACGTAGCTGATGATCTCCTCGGGAGAGTCCGCGTAGCCCGCGGGCGCACCCCGGTAGTCGATCTGGTCGCCGCGCAGCGCCTCGCCGGTCGACGTCGTGAACGTGAAGCTGCGCAGGTTGCCCGCGAGGCCCAGGCGGACCAGGTCCGTCTCGTGGCCCAGCGCTGCGAGCTCGTCGGCCGAGCCGTCGTTCACGGTCCCCGGCTCCCCCGCCCGGGCAGGCTGCCCGTTCGGGTCGGTCGCGAGGCCGGTGCCGAACCCCTGCGTGAAGGTCGAGGCCCCGTCGACGGGAGACCCGCCGTGGACCGCGTCGCGCAGGCGGTCGGAGAACGTCCCGATGCCCGTGCCGCCGAGCTGGCCCTGCGTGGCCTGCTCGAACAGCGCGTTGTCGGCGACCTCCCCGAAGTTCCAGCCCTCGCCGTACAGGTACACGGCCTTGCCGTCCACGCCGTCCTTCTTCAGCGTGAGCTCGTCGAGCGCGGCCCGGACGTCAAGCATGTTCTGCTTCGAGTGGTGCCCCATGAGGTCGAAGCGGAAGCCGTCGACCTTGTAGTCGCGGGCCCACGTGACGACCGAGTCGACCATGAGCTTGCCGGTCATGGCGTGCTCGGTCGCGAGGTTCTGGCAGCACGTGCTGGTCTCGACCGCGCCGGTCGTCGTGTCCTGACGGTGGTAGTAGCCGGGCACGACCTTGTCCAGGACGCTCTTGGGGTCCTGACCGCTGGCCGCGGTGTGGTTGAACACCTGGTCGAGCACGACCTGGAGGCCGGTCTGGTGCAGGGACCCGACCATGGTGCGGAACTCCGCGGCACGCGCCGAGCCCTCGGCGTCGACCGCGTACGAGCCCTCCGGCGTCGAGAAGTGCAGCGGGTCGTAGCCCCAGTTGAAGCCGTCCGTGCCCTGGATCGCGGCCACGGCCGCCTGCTGCTCGGTGCCGTCCGCGGCGAAGCCGCTCAGGTCACCGGTCACCGACTGCTTGGAGCGATCCTCCTCGATCGTCGCGATGTCGAACGTCGGCAGCAGGTGCACCGTCGTCAGACCGGCGTCGGCCAGCTCGGCGAGGTGCGTCATGCCGGCCGACTTCTTCTCGCCGAACGCGAGGTAGGTGCCACGCTTGGCCACCGGCACGGTGGAATCGGCGATCGAGAAGTCCCGCACGTGCAGCTCGTAGATCGTCTGGTCGACGGCCCTCTCCACGACGGGAGCCGGCGTGTCCTTCCAGACCTTCGGCTGGGTGTCCTTCGCATCGAGGTCGACGACGACCGAGTGCGTCGAGTTGAGCGTGAGCCCCAGCGAGTACGGGTCGGTCACGACGTTGGTCTCGACCGTGCCCGTGGACGGGACGAAGACCTCGACCTCGTAGAGGTACCGAGCACCGACCCAGCCGAACTTCTTGTCGGCGTCCTTGCCGTCGACCGTCCACGTCCCGTCCGACTGACGCTCGGCGGGGAACCGCCGGGCGTCCTCGTTCTTCAGGTCTGCGGCGTCTCCCGTTCCGGGCCACGCGAGGAGCGTGACCTTCTTGGCCGTGGGTGCCCACAGCGCGAACGACGCCCACTTGCCGTTGGTGTAGATGCTCGCACCGAGCGTACGGTCCGCGGCGCCCTCGGCGAACAGGTCGTCCAGGACTCCGGGGAGCTGGACGCCGGTCGCCGCGGTGAGCGGAGCGTCTGCAGCGGTGCCGCCCCGCTGGGCGACGAGGAGCTGACCCGTGAGCGCGGCGGTCGCCGCGTCCACGGAGATCGGCTCGCCGTCGGCGCCCGTGACCCGCAGGGCCACCGCGTCGGCGAGGGCCGGGAAGTCCGCCGCGACGTCGTCGGGCAGGCCGGCCGGGTCGTAGGCCAACCCCAGGGTCGACGCCCCCTCCGGGGCGACTACTGCGCCGTCGGCGACGCTCAGGCCGCCCGTGGGCGCCGTGTGGAGCGTCCAGCCCAGCGTCGCCGGGTCGGCACCCGCGAGAAGCTCGCGCGGCCAGGCGACCAGGTCCTTGCCCACCCAGTGCGCGGCCTGCTGGCCCGTCCCTGGCAGCGGCGGGTCCGCGACCTCGATCGTGAGCACGTGCGTCGCGAGGACATAGGAGAACGTGACGGACTTGCCCTCGGACGCGCTGAACGAGTAGTTCTGACCGTCCTTGACGCCGCCGACACCGTAGTTCTCGGCCCAGCTCAGACCGTGCGCGACCTTGCCCTCATACGCGCCCGTGGCGAGCGCGGACGTCGTGAGCGTGTAGACCCCGTCACCGTCAGGGTCACGGAGCCACGAGCCCAGGCAGTCCGGAGACCAGGCGGCCGAGCAGCCGAGCTGGTCCTGGAACGAGCCCGCGACCGTGACGATCGGGCCCTGCGCGGTGCTCGAGAAGTCGTGCGAGACCGGGTCCCAGTAGAACGTCACGGGGCCACCCGCGGTCGTGTACGTCGCGTTGGCACCGTCCTTCGCACCGCCGACACCGTAGTTGAGGTCCCAGGACCCGTTGATCGCGACCTTGTACTCGTAGGTACCCGCCGGGATGTCGAACGTGCCCGCGTAGACGCCGTCAGCACGCTTGGTGAGCTTGGCCGCCTCGCAGCCGGGGGCCCAGTCGCCCGCGCAACCCATCTCGGAGTTGTGGCTCCCGGCGACCGTCACGAGGTCGATGTCCGTCGGAGGTTCGACGTCCTCGTCACCGCTCACGGAGTTGCCCACGCTCGCGAACGTCGAGGCCGCGGCGCGGTCGCCGTCGGCGTCGACCGTCACGGCGCGGTACTCGACGAGCGTGCCCTTGGCCAGGTCGCTCACGTCGTGGAAGACGCGCGGCGAGGTGTCCTCGGCCGTGCCGAGACCCTGCCACTCGTCCGACCCGACGACGCGCCAGGCGAAGCTGGTCTCGGACCACGCGGCGTCGTCGACGTCCGCGGCGACCGGGGCGACCCCGGTGAGGCCCGCCCCCGCGGCCGGTACGGCCACCGAGACGTCCCCCGTGGACTCGACGCCCACGGTACGGTCCGCCTTGAGCACGACCGAGCCGAGGGCCGGGACCGTGAGCGAGACGGTGCCGTCGGTACCGGCCGTGACCGCGTCGCCGCCGCCGTAGAGCGGCGCGTACGTCGCGCCGGGCGTGAGCGTGGTGAAGCTGACCGTCTTGGCCGCGGCCGAGTTGTTCAGCCCCACGAGGTGCTCGATCTTCTCGGTGCGGTCAACGCGCGAGAACGCGTAGACGCCCGCGCCCGAGTCCGTGTAGCGCTCGATCTGGGCGCCCTGCGCGAGCGCCGGGTTCTCGGAGCGCAGCGCGGAGAGCTCGGCGATGTGGGTGTAGAGCGGCGACGTGGTGTCGTAGCGGTCCTGGCTGCCGGCGGTCTCGCCCGTGATCAGCTTCTGGTCCGCGTACTCGTCGACCTGGGTCGCGAACAGCGACTGCCGCGCGTTCTTGTCCTTGCCGTCGCCCGCACCTGCGAAGCCCTGCTCGTCGCCGTAGTAGACGACCGGCTGGCCGCGCGTGAGGTACATGAGGTCGTGCGCGAGCTCGTCACGACGCTGCGCGTCGCCCGTGGTCTGCAGCAGGTACCCGATGCGGCCCATGTCGTGGTTGCCGAGGAACGTGGGCAGTGCCGAGGCCGAGGAGTCTGGCGTCGTGTACATGTCGTCGCTCGCGAAGAGCTGGGACAGCCCCTTGGCGCTGTTGCCGCTCGCGAAGCTCGCGGCCGAGGACTGGAACGCGAAGTCGAGAACGGAGTTCATGTCCGTCTTGCGCACGTAGGGCGAGAGCTTGGCGGCGTCGGCGTCGTAGATCTCACCGAACATGAAGAAGTCGTCCTTGCCCTTCGAGTGGGCGTAGTCGAGGACCTCGGTGGTCCAGGTCTCCCAGAACTCGAAGTTGACGTGCTTGACCGTGTCGATGCGGAAGCCGTCGATGCCGAGGTCGACCCAGCCCTGGTAGACGTCGACGAACCCGTCGACGACACGCGGGTTCTCGGTCATGAGGTCGTCCAGGCCGTCGAAGTCGCCGTAAGTCACGGACTCGCCCGACCACGTCGAGTTGCCACGGTTGTGGTAAAGCGTCGTGTCGTTGAGCCACGCGGGGACCTTGGCGTCCTTCGCGTCCTCGGCCACCACGGGCGTGTAGGGGAACGACGTCGCGGCGTCCATCGCGGGGAACGTGTCCTTGCCCGCGTGGTCGGCCGGGTCGAACGCGGTGCCTGCGGCGTCCTTGTACGGCGAGGTCGCCTGGTCGACGTACGAGTACTGCTTCTGCTCGTTGTCGATCAGGTCGGCCGTGTGGTTGGTGATGATGTCGAAGTAGACCTTGATGCCCTTGGCGTGGGCCTCGTCGATCAGTGCCTCGAGCTCGGCGTTGGTGCCGAGGTGCGGGTCGATCTGCGTGAAGTCGGTGACCCAGTAGCCGTGGTAGCCCGCCGACGCGTTCGCTCCCTCGCCCTGGACCGGGTTGTTCTTGAACGACGGGGTCAGCCAGATCGCGGTGGTCCCGAGCCCGTCGATGTAGTCGAGCTGGTCGCGCAGGCCCTGGATGTCGCCACCCTGGTAGAAGCCCTTGTCCGTGGGGTCGTAGCCCGAGTGCAGCGCACCACCCTCGATGCCGGCCTCGTTGTTGGTGGGGTCGCCGTCCGCGAAGCGGTCGGTCATGACGAAGTAGAACTGCTCGTCCGAGCCGGCCTGGCGCACGGGCGGGGTCACGATCTGCGCGTCGGTCGCCTCGTCGTAGGCTCCCCCGAGCTCGACGGGCGCGAGCGAGACGCGCTTGGCGATGTCGTCGAACGTGAAGCGCAGGGTCGTGGGGCCACCGACGACCAGCGGGATGTTGTCCGCACCGCCGTTCAGGCCGTAGGCCTCGTCCCACGTGTCGTTCACGGCGACCTTGTACTCGTAGGTGCCCGCGGGCACCGTGAAGTCGGCCGAGTAGACACCCTCGGTGCCGGTCGGCGCGAGCTCGGTCGCGGCGCAGGCCGGGTCCCAGTCGGCTGCACAGCCGGCCTCGTCCTGCAGGCTGCCGACGAGCGCGAAGGTGCGGGCCGCATCCGTCGCGGACGCCGCGGGGCCGCTCGCCGCGTTGGCGACGGCCGTGAAGCCTGTCAGCCCGGTGAGCCCGACGGACAGCGCCGCGAGGGACGCTGTGGCGCGGCGCGGTCTGGACGACCGCCTGGGGCGGGGTGATGCCATGAGGACTCCCTTGTCGACCGGGGAGTCGGACGTGCGTACGCACCGCCGGGTGACCGAGCCCCTGCGCTCCACGTGGTCTCCCGAGCCGGGCGCTCCCCGACGCCGGCTGACCCAGACTGTAGTCGTTGCTGAAAGTTGCAGCAAGGGTGCAACCGCATGTCGGCACGCCGAACCCGTGGCCTCCACGACGGGGACGACCCTGGACAGCACGAAGCCCGGCCGGGAAGCGTGATCGCTGCCCGGCCGGGCCAGGGGGCCGGAGGACGTCAGCCCGCGAGGTGGCTCCAGCGTGGCGCCAGGTCGCTCCAGGGCCCGACCTCCGCGACGGCACCCTCGTGGAGCACCACGACGCGGTCCGCGCGGGCCAGCGCCGCACGCTTCGAGGTCGAACCGATCACCGTGGTCCCCCGCTCACGGAGCGACGACCACAGCTCGATCTCCGTCGCGGCGTCGAGAGCGCTCGACACGTCGTCGGCCAGGAGCAGCTCGGCGTCGGTCGCGAGCGCGCGGGCGAGCGCGAGCCGCTGCACCTGGCCGCCCGAGAGACGGACCCCTCGGTGCCCCACGAGCGCCTCGTGACCGCCCGCCTCGACCACGTCGCGTTCGAGGCGCGCGGCCGCGACCGGGCCGTGGACCTCGCGCTCGTGGCCGAGCCGCACGTTGTCCGCGAACGTCCCCGACAGGACGCGCGGGACCTGCGCGACGTGCGCGACCTGGCCCGGGCGCAGGAAGGTCTGGGCGTCCTCGACGTCCGTCCCGTTCCACCGGATGTCGCCCGTGTGCTCCATGAGTCCCGCGAGCGCCGCGAGCAGGCTCGACTTGCCCGACCCGACCTGGCCGAGCAGGAGGACGAGCTCGCCGCGCTCCACGCTCAGGTCGACGCCGTGCACGCCGATCGTGCCGTCGTCGTGCAGCGCGCTCACCCCCGCGAGCTCCAGGAGCTCGAGCGCCTGACGCGGGCCCGGGGCGGGCGTGGGCGCCTCGCCCGTGAGGAGGTCGACCCCGCGGGGCAGGTCCATGAGGTCCGCCCCGGCGGCGAAGCGGCTCGTCGCGCGCTGCCACGAGCGGGTGCCGGGGGCCTCCGTCACGACCGCCCCGGCGACGACGCCGAACCAGCCGAAGCCGTTGACCGCGTTCGCGACCAGGAGCGCGGTCGCGAGGTCCCACGTCCCGGTGAGGAGCCCGGCCCAGGCCGCGACGACGCCGAGCTGGATCATGACGAGCGGCACGCCGTCGAGCGCGGCCTGCACGCGGTGCTCGAAGACCGCTGCGCGCACGCGGCCCGCGTCGACCTCGTGCAGGTGCGCGTGCACCTGGGGCGTCCGGGCGGCGAGCTTGACCGAGCGCGCCGAGTCGAGCGCCGAGACCAGGGCCCGCCCGAACCGGGCGCGCGCGGCCGACGATCGCGTCGCCGAGCGGCCCGCGATGGGACGCCCGAGCGTCGACGCGGCGGCCGAGACGACCATGACCGCGAGCAGCACGGCCCCGGCGAGCCACGACCGGCTCAGCAGCGCCGTGACACCGGCGATGACGAGGCCGTTGACGAGGTCCACCCAGCGGTCGGCGTACCGCACGAACCGGTCGGCGTCCATGGCGCGCGCCACGACCTCGCCCGGGGGTGTGGCCGAGAGCCGGTGCTGGCGCGTCTGGCCCGTCATGACCGACATGCGCACTCGCAGCAGGACCTCGATCCACCAGCGGGGGTAGACGTACAGGGCCCGTGCGAGGCACAGGGGCGCGACCACCAGGAGCACCGCGAACGGGACGAGCAGCGCCGCGGGGAAGCCCTCGTCGAGCCCCTGGACCGCGTGGCCCCAGAGGAAGCCGGTCACTGCCCCCTGCGCCGACACGAGGCTCGCCACCAGGAACAGCACGGCTCCCACGACACCCCACGCCGGCCGCACGAACAGCGCGTGCAGCACGCCGCGCGCGAGGCTGGGGCCTTCGCCCGGGTCCGCCAGGGTCGGCGGGACGCCGCGCCGACGCCGGCCGCCGACGGCCTCGTCCGACGAGCCGGACGAGCCGGGCACCCCGTCCGCCCCGGACGTCTCGGCGACCGCCTCGACCACGGCCGAGACCACCTCGCCGTCCGCGCCGGCAGGGGCGAGCCCCGCGTTCGCCGCTGTGCCCTCGCTGCCCTCGCTGCCCTCGCCGTGCTCGCCCGCCCGGCGGCCGGTGAGCACGGGGCTCGGCCGGCCGTCCTGCGCGACGCTCGCCTCCAGCAGGTCGCGATAGGGGCCCGCGACGCGCGCGAGCGTGGCCCGCACACCCTGCTGGACGACGCGACCCCGGTCGAGCACCGCGATCAGGCCGGCGCGCTCGATCGTCGTGAGCCGGTGCGCGACGAGCACGCCCGTGCGCCCCGCGAGCAACCGCTCCGACGCCGACACGACGCGGGCCTCGGTCAGGGGGTCCATGCGTGCCGTGGCCTCGTCGAGGACCACGACCTGGACGTCCCGCACGAGCAGGCGGGCGAACGCGACGAGCTGCTCCTCGCCCGCCGACAGCGACGTCCCGCCCGGTCCGAGCAACGTGTCCAGACCGTCCGGCAGGCCGGCGACCCACTCGTCGAGACGCAGCTCGCGCACCGCGTCCTCGATGGCCGACCGCGGCACGTCGGCGAAGAGCGCGACGTTCTCCGCGAGCGTGCCCGCGAGGATCTCGGTCCGCTGGGTCACGACCCCGACCGCGGCGCGCAGCGCCTGCAGGTCGAGGTCTCGCACGTCCACGCCGCCGAGGAGCACCGCGCCCCGGGGCGGCTCGACCGCCCGCGACAGCAGCGACGCGAGCGTCGACTTGCCCGAGCCCGTGCGGCCCACGAGCGCCACGGTCGCGCCCGCGGGCACGTGCAGGCTCACGCCGGCCAGGGCGAAGGTGCCCTCGGCGTACGAGAAGTGCAGGTCCCGGAGCTCGATGCCTACGGGCCCGTCCGGGACGGGGCGCCCGCCCGCCGGCTCGGGCGGGACCGAGAGCATCTGGCGGATGCGCGTGAGCGCCCCGAGCCCCTCCTGGATGTCCGGGAGGTGGTGGACCAGGTTGTCGGTCTGACCCACGAACATCGAGGTGACCAGGAACAGGGTGACGAGCCGGTCGACGCCCAGCTCGCCGTCCGCGGCGAGCGCGGCCCCCGCGACGGCCACGCCCGCGAGCAGCGACGCGAGCACGAGCCCGGCCCGGCGGAGCATGCGCGACTCGACCGACAGGACCGCCTCGAAGCGTCGGTGGACCTGGGCCGACCGCTCGGCGAGCCGTCGCACCGCGAACGACTGGCCCAGGCTCGTGCGCAGGTCGTCGCGTGCCGCGACCGCCTCCTCGAACACGGCCGCATGGTCCGTCCAGGCCGCTTCCTCGACCACCTTGCGGCGCGCGATCTCGCCGAGCATGGGGCGCACGATCAGCGCGGCGACCAGTCCGAGCACGGGGAAGAGGATCCAGGCGGGCCACCAGGTCAACCCGGCGACGATCCACATGGGAATCACGCCGACGAGCGTGCGGCCCGCTCCCCAGGCCTGGCGGCGCACGAGCGTGCCGACCGCGTGGGTGTCGTCGTCGACCCGGTCGAGCACCTCGCCCACGGCCTGCTCGGTGAGCGTGGCGAGCGGCTGGTGCAGCGCCGCGGCGAGCAGGTCGCCGCGCAGTCGGCCCTCGGCCCGGTCCACGACCCCGGCCCAGACGACCTGGCCGATCGTGTCGAGCAGCGCCGCGCTGACGATGCACACGGCCAGGAGCTGGAGCGTGGCCGTCGTCGGGTCCGCTGCGAGCCATCCTGCGACGACCGTGCCGAACGCAGCGCCGACCGCCCCGACGGTCAGCGCGGCGAGCGCGAAGACGGCCTGCGGCCCGCGCAGCCGCCGCCAGTCCAGGCGGCGGGCGGGGTCCGTCGAGGTGACGGAGAGGGAGGAAGGAGCGGGGTCTGGGCCGGTCGGAGAGCCGGTGGGTGCATCGGTCATGGCCAGCCGATCCTATGGCGAGGGTACGACGTGCACGCAGGCATTTTCCGGCCCCACGGACCCGCCGGACCGGCCAGCAGGGACCCGCCGCGCAGAGAGCCGGCGCCCGGTGCTCCCGGGCGCCGACCCTCGTCGCTCAGATGAGGCCGAGGCCCCGCACCGCGTCGCGCTCCTCGACGAGCTCGGCGACCGAGGCGTCGATGCGCTCGCGCGAGAAGTCCGAGATCTCGAGCCCCTGGACGATCTCCCACGTCCCGCCCCGCGAGACCACGGGGAACGAAGCCATGAGGCCCTCGGGGACGCCGTACGACCCGTCGGACACGATGCCCGCGCTCGTCCAGTCGCCCTCGGGCGTGCCGTTGACCCAGTCGAACACGTGGTCGATCGCGGCGTTCGCGGCCGAGGCGGCCGACGACGCGCCCCGCGCGTCGATGATCGCGGCGCCGCGCTTGGCGACGGTCGGGATGAACTCGCCCGTGAGCCAGGCGGAGTCGGCTGCGAGCTCGGCGCCCGGGCGGCCCGCGACGTCGGCGTGGAAGATGTCCGGGTACTGCGTGGCCGAGTGGTTGCCCCAGATGCTGACCTTGCGGACCTCGGAGACGGGCACGCCCGCGCGCTTGGCGACCTGCGTCAGCGCCCGGTTGTGGTCGAGCCGCGTCATGGCCGTGAAGCGGTCCTTCGGCACGTCGGGCGCGTTCGACGCCGCGATGAGCGCGTTGGTGTTCGCCGGGTTCCCGACGACGAGCACGCGGATGTCGTCGGCCGCACCGGCGTTGATCGCCTCGCCCTGGGGCTTGAAGATGCCACCGTTCGCCTCGAGGAGGTCACCGCGCTCCATGCCCGGACCGCGGGGACGCGCACCCACGAGCAGGCCGACGTTGGCCCCCTCGAAACCGGCGCGCGGGTCGTCGAAGATGTCGATCCCGGCGAGCAGCGGGAAGGCGCAGTCGTCGAGCTCCATCGCGGTGCCTTCTGCGGCCTTCACCCCCTGGGGGATCTCGAGGAGTCGCAGGCGGACGGGCACGTCCGGTCCGAGGAGCTGGCCTGCGGCGATGCGGAACAGCAGGGCGTAACCGATCTGACCAGCGGCTCCGGTCACGGTCACGTTCACGGGAGTTGTCATGTCCACACTCTGTCACAACGTCCGGGCGCTCCCCAGGGGTACTCGCACGCCCTGCGGATGGGGCGTCCGTCACACCCCTGAGCGCCCTGCGCGCGGGACGCGCGGGCCGGTCCCGGGCCCCTGCGCTGCCCGTTCCTCGGGCGTGCGGGGACGAGGATCAGGCCAGGCGTGCGGCCAGGTTCTCGTCGAGCGCCGCGAGGAAGTCCTCGGTCGTCAGCCATTCCTGGTCCGGGCCGACCAGGAGCGCGAGGTCCTTGGTCATCTTGCCGGACTCGACGGTCTTGATGACGACGTCCTCGAGCGTCTCGGCGAACGCCGTGACCTCGGGGGTGCCGTCGATCTTGCCGCGGTGCATGAGGCCACGGGTCCAGGCGAAGATCGACGCGATCGGGTTGGTCGACGTCGGCTTGCCCTGCTGGTGCTGGCGGTAGTGACGCGTCACGGTGCCGTGCGCGGCCTCGGCCTCGACGGTCTTGCCGTCGGGGGTCATGAGGACCGACGTCATGAGGCCGAGCGAGCCGAAGCCCTGCGCGACGGTGTCGGACTGGACGTCGCCGTCGTAGTTCTTGCAGGCCCAGACGTAGCCGCCCTCCCACTTCATGGCCGAGGCGACCATGTCGTCGATGAGGCGGTGCTCGTAGGTGAGGCCGGCAGCCTCGAACTGGTCCTTGAACTCGGCGTCGAAGACCTCCTGGAACAGGTCCTTGAACTGGCCGTCGTAGGCCTTGAGGATCGTGTTCTTGGTCGACAGGTACACCGGGTAGTTCCGCTGCAGGCCGTACGCGAACGAGGCGCGCGCGAAGTCCTTGATCGAGTCGTTGAAGTTGTACATGCCCATGGCCACGCCGCCGTCGTCACCGTACGTGACGACCTCGGTCTTGATCTCTTCCGAGCCGTCGGCAGGCGTGTAGGTGAGCGTCAGGGTGCCGGCACCGGGGACCTTGAAGTTGGTCGCCTTGTACTGGTCGCCGTGCGCGTGACGGCCGATGATGATCGGCTTGTTCCAGCCCGGCACCAGGCGCGGGATGTTGGAGATGATGATGGGCTCGCGGAAGACGACGCCACCGAGGATGTTGCGGATGGTCCCGTTCGGGGAGACCCACATCTTCTTCAGGCCGAACTCCTCGACGCGTGCCTCGTCGGGGGTGATGGTCGCGCACTTGACGCCCACGTTGTACTGCTTGATCGCGTTCGCGGCGTCGATCGTCACCTGGTCGTCGGTGGCGTCGCGGTTCTCGATCGACAGGTCGTAGTACTTGAGGTCGATGTCGAGGTAGGGGTAGATGAGGCGGTCCTTGATGAACTGCCAGATGATGCGCGTCATCTCGTCACCGTCGAGCTCGACGACCGGATTGACGACCTTGATCTTGCCCATGCGGGGGTAACTCCAACTCTGCGAGGGGAACCTGAGGCCGCCCGCTGCCGCCCGGCGGGTGCCGGGGCTCCGCGCGCGAACCGTCGATGCTGACCGCCGACCAGGGTACTCGACTTCTCGATATCAAGATACTTTCCGCCCGACCCCGCAGGGGTGCTCGCGGGCTCCCGGGAGCCTCAGCCCCCTGCCCGACGGCGGTTCGCGCCCTCGCGCCGTCGGCCCGCCCTCTGGCGCACTCGAGTTCAGCAGGTGAGACTGGTCACGTTCTCATCAGCGAACTCCCAGAGATCGGTGGCAGGATGCCACCGAGATGCCGGTTCTGCACCGACGTCGGCTGTTCATCCCGAAGGTCCGGCCTTCCCGGACTCCTCACGCACACGAGACAGGAACATCATGTCCCAGGACACTTCAGCACCCGACGCAGTGGTCGTCGAAGAGGCGACGGTCGTCGTCGGGCCCAGCCTGCTCGCCCGGCTCGGCGCGGAAGCCTTCGGTACGTTCTTCCTCGTCCTCTCGATCCTCGGGGTCGCGCTCTACGGCCGCTTCACGGGCGCCGGGCTGGTCCTGCCGGTCGCGCTCGCGGGCGGCATCGCGCTCCTCGCGGCGATCGCGGCCGTGGGCCACGTGTCGGGCGGGCACTTCAACCCGGCCGTGACGCTCGGCGCCGCGATCGGTGGGCGCACCGCATGGCGCGACGTCCTGCCCTACTGGCTCGCCCAGATCGTCGGCGGAATCATCGCCTCGCTCATCCTCTTCGCGACGCTCCCCAGCGCAGCGCTCCCGATCCTCCAGCAGAACGCCGTGATCGCCGACGCGACCAAGCAGGCCTTCATCTCCGGGACGGCCAACGGGTTCGGCGAGCACTCGCCGCTCGCAGCGAGCACCGGCGGGGCGTTCTCGTTCGAGTGGTTCTCGGCGTTCCTCATCGAGGTCGTCGTCACGGCCATCTTCGTCGGCGTGATCCTCGGCGTCACGGACAAGCGTTCCAACTCGAAGCTCGCACCGACCGCGATCGGCCTGTCGCTCGCCGCGCTCCTCCTGATCGCCGCGCCGTTCACCAACGGTTCGCTCAACCCGGCACGCTCGATCGCAGCGGCGATCTTCTCCGACTCGTGGGCCCTGAGCCAGCTCTGGCTCTTCATCGTCGCCCCGCTCGTCGGCGCGGCCATCGCGGCCCTGTTCTACCGCGCGTTCGCCTTCGCACCCGTCCAGGACGACCTCCTGGCCGAGGACGAGGTCTTCGTGGTCGAGGAGGAGACCGACCTGACCGGCACCCCCGCCGCGACCGCCGCCGTGGTCGCCGAGGAGGCGGCCTCGCCCGCCGTCGAGGTGCCCGAGGCCGTGGAGACCGTCGAGGTCACCGAGGTCGAGGTCCCCGAGGCCGGCACCGGCAAGGACTCGACGGACGAGGACGGCACGGCCCCCAAGGCCTGACCCGAACCACCGCCCGCACGACGAGGCCCGGTCCGCCGCAGCGGACCGGGCCTCGTCGTCTCGTCTCAGATGTTGGGGACCGTGACCGCGAGGGCACCCATCACGGTGGCCGTCGTGAGGTACATGATCACGTCGGTCCAGCGGGTGCGGACCGTCAGCCCCACGGGTCCGGGGCCGGGCAGGAACGCGCGGACCCCCGCCCCGACGACCAGGATCCCGACGATGACGAAGACCCCCGCCCGGGCGCCGGCCAGCAGCGTCACCGCGACCGCGAGCAGGACGCCCGCGAACACGAGCCACATCGCCAGGTTGCTCTGGGGCGCCGGCGCGACGACCACGGTCGTCTGCTCCGCAGGCTGCACTCCCCCCGCACCGTTCCCGGCGCTCACCCGAGGGATGCCCGCGAGCGGCCCGACAGGGAGCGGTCGTTCCTCGTCCGACGCCTCGGGCGCACCGTCGAGACGGTGCCACGCAGGGGCGGCGGCCGGCCGATGCTGCGTCGAGGGGTCGTTGTGCGGTCCGCGCCCACGCGCGGTGACGTCGCTCACGCTGCCCACCAGTTCACGGTTCCGAGCCTACCGCCGACTACGGTGGTGACCGTGCCCTCACCAGTCACCACCGATGTCCTGCCGCACTCGCGGCGCCCTGCGGCCGGGTCGGTCGTCGTCGTGGGCGCGGGCCTCGCCGGCGCGCAGACGGTCGCCGCGCTGCGGACCCACGGCTTCACGGGGCGCGTGACGCTGCTCGGCGCCGAGGGTGTCCCTCCCTACGACCGCCCACCCTTGTCCAAGGAGCTCCTGTCCCGGCCCGAGCCGGCCTGGCTGACCGGGGAGATCGGGGTCGACGTCAGCACGCTCGCCGACGAGCTGCTGCTCGACGACCCGGCGGTCGACCTCGAGCCCGGCACCGAGGAGGTCACGGTCACGACCCGGTCGGGGCGGCGCGTCACGGCCGACGTCGCGGTCCTCGCCCTGGGCTCCGAGCCCGTGCGCCCGCCCGGCTGGGAGGCCGCGCTCACGCTGCACACGGCCGACGACGCCGCGCGCCTGCGCGAACGGCTCACGCCCGGCACGCGCCTGGTCTCGATCGGCGCGGGCTGGATCGGCGCGGAGATCGCCGGGGTCGCCGCGAAGGCCGGCTGCGACGTCACGGTGCTCGAGGCCGCGCAGACCCCGCTCGAGCGTCAGCTCGGCGCCGAGGTCGGCGCCCACCTGGTCCGCTGGTACGCCGACGCCGGCGCGCGCCTCCTCACCGGCGCGCAGGTCACCGAGGTGGGAGCCCAGGCCGTGGTGCTCGCCGACGGGTCACGGGTCGAGGGCGACCTCGTGCTCGCGGCCGTGGGCGCACGCCCCGCGACCGCGTGGCTCAAGGGCACGCTCCCGCTCGACCCGCGCGGCTCGATCCGCGTCAACAGCGCGGGGCGGGTGGCTCCCCCGACCGTCGCGTCGCCGTCGGGCACCTCGGGGCACCTGCCCCTCAAGGCGCTGCGCCGCCTGTACGCGGTCGGGGACTGCGCGACGCGCGACAACGCGGTGTTCGGCCCCGTGCCCGGCGGGCACTGGTCCGCCGCGCTGCACGACCCCGAACCGACCGTCCGCGCCCTCCTGGGCGTCGACGAGATGCCCGCCGAGCCGCAGCCCGTCCGCGAGCTGCTCGGGCTCGCCCCGGTCCCCCAGCACGCGCCGTACGTCTTCTCGCAGCAGCTCGGGCACGACATCGCGCTGTTCGGCACGCCCTCGCCCTTCCACGAGGTCGTCTACCGCGGCGACCCGAGCGGCGGCGGGTCGGGCCACGAGGGCTGGATCGCGCTGTACCTCGAGACCGTCGCGGGCGCGCACCGCACCAACACCGAGGGGCACCGGCTCGCGACCGTGCGCGCGGTCCTCGTGGTCGACGCCCCGCGCGAGGTGGGCCAGGTGCGCAAGCTCATGAACCGCGACGTGGCGCTGCACGTCGACGTCGAGGTCGCGACGGACCCGTCGCGCAGGCTGCGCGACGCGGTCGTCTGACGGAGCGGCGGCCGCAGGTGCCAGGCTCTCAGCCCAGGCGACCGCCGAGCCGGGCGTGCCGCCGGGCGCTGTCCTCGTTGAGCCCCACGAGGGTCAGGTTCTTGCCGAGCGACGCATACCTGGTGCTGACCGCGTCGAGCGTCGCGACGCTCGACGCGTCCCACACGTGCGCGCCGCTCAGGTCGATCGTGACGTCGTCCGGGTCGGTCGCGTACGCGAACTGGTGCACCAGGTCGTTCGACGACGCGAAGAACAGGGCGCCCGTCACGCGGTAGGTGCGCTCGCCGTCGGGCCCGTCCTCGCTCGTGACCTGCGTCAGGTGCGCGACCCTCCGCGCGAACGCGACCATCGCGACCAGGACGCCGCTCACCACGCCGAACGCGAGGTTGTGCGTCACGACCGTCACGACGACCGTGACGAGCATGACGGCCGTCTCGCTCCAGGGCATGCGCCGCAGCGTGCTGGGCCGGACCGAGTGCCAGTCGAACGTCGCGACGCACACCATGAGCATGACCGCGACGAGCGCTGCCATGGGGATGAGGGCCACCAGGTCGCCCAGGGCCACGACGAGCACCAGGAGGAAGACCCCGGCCAGGAACGTCGACAACCGGGTGCGCGCGCCCGAGACCTTGACGTTGATCATGGTCTGCCCGATCATCGCGCAGCCACCCATGCCGCCGAAGAGACCCGTGACGATGTTCGCACCGCCCTGCCCCCAGGCCTCGCGGGTCCTGCTCGACCCCGTGTCGGTGATCTCGTCGACGAGCTTGGCCGTCATGAGCGACTCGAGCAGCCCGACGAGGGCCATGCCCAGCGCGTAGGGCGCGATGGTGCGCAGCGTCTCGAGGGTCCAGGGGACGTCGGGCCAGAAGAGCGACGGCAACGAGTCGGGCAGCGCGCCCTGGTCGCCGACTGTCGGGACGTGCGCCCCGGACAGTACCACCGCGGCTGTGAGGGCGACGATCGCGACCAGCGGGGCGGGGACGACCGTCGTCCATCGCGGGAGCCCGACGATGATCGCGATCCCCGCCGCGACCAGCGGGTAGACGAGCCACGGGACGGCGACGAGCTGCGGGAGCTGGGCCAGCGCCACGAGGATCGCGAGCGCGTTGACGAACCCGACCATGACCGAGCGGGGGATGAACCGCAGCAGCCTCACGACCCCGAGCAGGGCCAGCACCATCTGGATCATCCCCGCGAGCAGGACCGTCGCGACGAGGTGGTCGAACCCGTGCTCGCGCATCACAGGCGCGATCACGAGGGCCACGGCCCCGGTCGCGGCCGAGATCATCGCGGGGCGTCCGCCCAGGAACGCGATCGACACCGCCATCGTGAACGACGCGAAGAGCCCCACGCGCGGGTCCACGCCCGCGATGATCGAGAACGAGATCGCCTCGGGGATCAGGGCCAGCGCGACGACGAGGCCGCCCAGGACCTCGGTGCGCAGGAGCCGGGGCGAACGCAGCGCAGCGACGACGGTGAGGGGGGTGCTCATGACGGACTCCTGGGGGTGGGGGGCGATCGAGCTGCCCCTCCGGGAGTCGAACGGTGCGGTGTCGCTGCGCGGCCACGCGGTCGCCGCGCCCGGTCAGGGCCCGACGACCGCGTGGTCGTCAACGGGACGGGTCAGTGCGCGAAGTGGCGCGTGCCCGTCAGGTACAGCGTGACGCCTGCGGCCTGCGCGGCCGCGATGACCTCGTCGTCACGGACCGAGCCCCCGGGCTGCACGACGGCCTTGACGCCCGCGTCGAGCAGGACCTGCAGGCCGTCGGCGAAGGGGAAGAACGCGTCGGACGCTGCGACCGAGCCGCGCGCGCGCTCCTCGCCCTCGGCGCCGAGCGTGTTGGCGCGCTCGACCGACAGGCGGCACGAGTCGACGCGGTTGACCTGGCCCATGCCGATGCCGACCGCGGCCCCGCCCTTGGCGAGCAGGATCGCGTTCGACTTCGCGGCACGCACGGCCCGCCACGCGAACGCGAGGTCCGCGAGCGTCTCGGCGTCGGCGGCCTCGCCCGTCGCGAGGGTCCACGACTCGGGGCTGTCGCCACCGTTCTCGGTCGCGGCGTCCAGGCGGTCGACCTGCTGCATGAGCAGACCACCCGAGATGGGGCGGATCTCGACGCCCGCGCTCGGGGCGCCGTCGACCTGGAGCAGGCGGATGTTCTTCTTGCGCGAGAGGATCTCGAGCGCCTCGGGCTCGTAGCCCGGGGCCACGACGACCTCGGTGAAGACGCCCGCGATCTGCTCGGCCGCAGCCGCGGTCACCACGGCGTTGGTCGCGATGACCCCGCCGAACGCGGAGACCGGGTCGGTCGCGTGCGCCTTGGCGTGGGCGTCGGCCACGTCGGTGCCGACCGCGACGCCGCACGGGTTGGCGTGCTTGATGATCGCGACCGTCGGGGCGTCGCCATGGTCGTGCGCGGCGCGCCACGCGGCGTCGGCGTCGACGTAGTTGTTGTAGCTCATCGCCTTGCCGTGGAGCTGGGTCGCCTGCGCGAGGCCCGAGGCGCCGTGCCCGTTGGTGTAGAGCGCGGCGCGCTGGTGCGGGTTCTCGCCGTAGCGCAGCACGTCGGAGCGGTCCCAGGTGGCGCCGACCCACGCGGGGAAGCCGGTCGAGACCGGGCCCGCCTCGGTCTGGAGCGTGTCCGTGGGCGCGACGACGCTGCTCATCCAGGACGCCACCGCGACGTCGTAGGTCGCGGTGTGCACGAACGCCTGCGCTGCGAGGAGCTTGCGCTGCGCGTACGTGAAGCCGCCCGCCTGGACCGCGGCGATCACGTCGCCGTAGGCGGCCGGGTCGACGACGACGGCCACGCTCGGGTGGTTCTTCGCCGCGGCGCGGACCATCGAGGGGCCGCCGATGTCGATCTGCTCGATCACGGCGTCGGGACCGGCGCCCGACGCGACCGTGTCCGCGAACGGGTACAGGTTGACGACCACGAGCTCGAACGGTGCGATCTCGAGCTGAGCAAGCTGCTCGAGGTGGTCCGCCTTGCGGGTGTCCGCGAGGATCCCGGCGTGCACGCGCGGGTGCAGCGTCTTGACGCGCCCCTCGAGGCACTCGGGGAAGCCCGTGAGCTCCTCGACCTTGGTCACGGGGATGCCGGCGGCGGCGACGGTCGACGCGGTCGAGCCGGTCGAGACGAGCTCGACGCCCGCGGCGTGCAGAGCCGTGGCGAGCTCGACCAGGCCGGTCTTGTCGTAGACGCTCAGCAGTGCGCGGCGCACGGGACGCTGGGCGTCGTCGGCGATCTGGACCGTGCCGGGGGCGGGGGCTGCATGGGAACGTACGGACATCGGAGTGCTCCTGTGGGTCGTCAGCGGGTCGCGGGAAGATACCGGTCACCCAGGCGCCCAGGCGGACGACGCACCAACAGGTCGATCGGACGCTCCCCGGTGGTCGTTCCCACCCTCGCCAGTCGCGGCCGCCTCCGATCTTACCGTGCCCGGTTCGCGGCGGGCTGGGGGCGGGTGTCGGCTGGGCGGCGCGCTGCGCGGAGAGGGTGCGGGGCTGGGTGGGTGGTGCGGCGGGTGGGCGCCGCGCCGCGCCGCGTCGGCCCGACGGCGCCGCGTCGGCCCGACGGCGCCGCGCGCCTCGGGCGTCCGGGTCCCCCACGGTCACCGCCCGCGAGATGCGGCTCATGGGGGCCGGAAACCGCATTTCGACCCCCACTGGCCGCATCTCGACGGAACGCACGCTCCCGAGCGGACGAGGCAGGCGGGGGTACCGCCAGGTCGGCCCGACGGCGCCGCGCGCCTCAGGCGTCGGGGTCGCCCACGGTCACCGCCCGCGAGATGCGGCTCGTGGGGGTCGGAATCCGCGTTTCGACCCCCACCGGCCGCATCTCGCGGAGGCGCCCGATTCCCGGACGGTTCTCAGCGATCCCGGCAGCCGACGGGCGGTGGCCGACGACCGCCACATGTCAGGCACGGCCAGCGCCGGCGGCCCAGCGACCAGCGGGTCACCCCACAGTCTCGACGGACGGCGACCGGCGACCGCCGGGTCTCAGGCGACGGCGTCCGAGGCCAGCAGCTCGTCGAGGCGTTCGAAGCCCTCGCTCATGCCGTCGGCCATTCCCGAGCCGACCATGGCGTCGCGGGCCTCGACCGACTGGTGGACCGAGCGCGTGACGATCCTGGTCCCGCCGTTGGGAAGGTCCTCGAACGAGACGGTGTCGAGGCTCACGTGACCGGGTGCGCCCGCGAACTCGAACGTCTGGACGGCGCTCGTGTCCGGGACGACCGAGTGGAACGCGCCGAAGAACCCGTACTCCTCCTCGCCTGCGCGGTGCACGTAGGCCCACGAGCCGCCCGTCCGGGCGTCCCAGTGGTCGAGGACCATCTCGTAGCGGCGCGGACCGAGCCACTGCGTGACCAGGGCGGGGTCGGTGTAGGCCCGGAACACGAGGGGGCGCGGTGCGTCGACGTCGCGGACGATCTCGATGAAAGGCGTCCCCGGAGGGGCTGTGACGGTCGTGGGGTGCTTGCTGCTCATGACTGCTCCTTCGATGGGTCCGACGACGTCGCCTGGAGTCGCCCGAGGAGGGCGTCGAGCCGGCGGTACTGCCGCTCCGCGGTGAGCCGGTACTCGTCGATCCATGCCGTGAGCCGTTCGAGCGCGGCGGGGTCGAGGTGGCAGGGTCGTCGTTGGCCGTCCCGGGTACGGGTGATGAGACCCGCGGTCTCGAGGACCTGGATGTGCCGGGACACGGCCTGCTTCGTGATGGGGAAGGGTGCGGCGAGCTCGTTGACCGTGGCCGGTCCCCTGGACAGCGTGGCGACGATGCTCCGGCGGACCGGGTCGGCCAGCGCGAGGAACGCGCGGTCGAGGGCGGCGTCGGTGTCGTCGTGCGGGTCGTCCAGGAGGGTCATGTCGGCCTGCTCGTCGTGATCAACAGTTACGTTGATCAACGTACTCGTTGACCACGAGGCGAGTCAAGGGTCCGAGCTTCAGATCCGGTGGACCCGTTGGCGCACCGCCAGGACGCCGAGATCGCCGAGCACGTCCAGCGCCGTCGGGATCAGGGCACGCACCGCCCGGTGCAGCGGGCGCGCCCGGGCCCCGTCAGCCGAGCTCGGCACGACGAACTCTCGGCAGGCGCGCTCTTCAAACCCCCGGGTCGCTCACTAGCGGTGCAGACCCGTGGAGGCCCTCAGCCCAGCAGCGCCCGACGCCCCTCGACCCGCAAGCCCTCGCGCGCCGCGCGACCGACCGTCTCGACCAGCAGCGCCCGCTCGGCGACCTTGATGCGCTCGTGCAGCGTGGACTCGTCGTCGGTGTCCTCGACCGCCACGGTCGCCTGCGCGATGATCGGCCCCGTGTCCACACCGTTGTCGACCACGTGGACCGTGCAGCCCGTGACCTTGACGCCGTACGCGAGCGCGTCGCGCACGCCGTGCGCGCCGGGGAACGAGGGCAGCAGCGCGGGGTGCGTGTTGATGGTCCGGCCCGCGAACCGGTCCACGAACGCCGGGCTGAGGATGCGCATGAAGCCCGCGAGGACCACCAGGTCGGGCGAGAAGACCGCCACAGCCTCTGCGACGCCGTCGTTCCACGCGTCGCGGTCCGCGAAGTCACCCGGCGCGACCACGACCGACGCGACCCCCGCCTCGCGCGCCAGGTCGAGCGCCCCTGCACCCGGCTTGTCCGTGACGACGCCCACGACCCGCGCCCCGTAGGCGGGGTCCTCGTGCGCCGCGAGCAGCGCCGCGAGGTTGCTCCCCGCCCCTGAGACCAGGACGACGACGCGCGCCGCGCTCGTCGTGTCGATGGGCTGACCGGAAGGTGTGCGCACGGTGCTCCTCAAGGGCGTCTGCGGTGGGGGGAGAATGCGGGAGAATAGCCAGGCACCACCCTAGTCCGCGCCGGAGAGGCGCCGGTCTGCTCCGCGTCCTCCGGGCCCCGGGGACGAGCACCGGCCCCCTCCCGTGCCATCCGCGAAGCACCGAGGAGCTGCCCATGGGCAACCCGTACGCGCCCCCACGTCCCGGCGCCCAGAAGCCGACCGACGAGGCGCGACAGCCCACCCCTCCCCCGGTGCAGGGACCTCCCGGCGCCCCTCGGGGCCCGCAGCAGGGCCCGCCTCCCGGTCACGGCCGCACCGGCGGACCGTCGGGCCCCGGCGCTCCTCAGGGCCCCGGTGGGCCGGGCAAGCCCGACCCGCTCGCGCACGTCGACCCCGAGCAGCTGCGCGCCACGACGCGCCAGGTGCTGCACTTCGGGCTGCTCATGCTCGTCACCCTCGTCACGAGCTCGCTGGCCTTCCCCTGGCGGGTCGCGAGCCTGTTCTTCGCGGTCGTGACCATCGTGTTCGGCGTGCGCGCGCTGCGTGCGGTCTGGCGTGCCCGGCTCGGCGGGGCGCTGCTGCCCGCGGTCGCCGTCGGCCTGGGCCTGACGGTGACCATGTCGCTGTCGATGATCGGCGGCCTCGCGATGTGGGACATCGAGATGGACAACCAGGCCTGCCTCGACGGCGCGATCACGGTCGCGGCGCAGCAGGAGTGCGCAGTCCAGTACGAGCAGGCGCGCGAGCAGTGGACCAAGGACCAGCTCGGCCGGTAGGCCGTACCCGGTAGACGCCTCGACGCCGCGCCCCGGGCGACCTCAGTCGCCGGGGTGCGCCCCGTCGTCGGGCTCCTCGTCGTGGCGGTGGCGCACCCGCTCGGTCACGGCCGCCTTGCCCCAGACCAGGGCGAGCGCCGCTCCCCCGGCGATCTCCGCCGCGACGAGCCCACCGGAGAGCAGGGGCGGCGCCCCCACGTGCGCCATGCGTCCGGGCCCGACGGCACCACCCGCCGCGACCTGCAGCGTCACCACGAGCAGTCCCGAGGCCAGGGCGACACCCAGGACTGCGAGCCCCAGGTCGGTCCAGCGGGCGTCGAGCCCTCCGCACCGGCGCCACACGAACGCCCCGGCGACCAGACCCATGACCACCACGAGCACCGGGGAGAACGAGGCGAGGACCGTCGTCCACTCGGCTCCCGGCAGCGCCCCCAGGAGCGGGATCGCGGGCAGCGCGCCGGGGTCGGAGGCTGCGGTCGTGAAGCTGCTGCCGTCACCGACCACGAAGCCGGGACCGGCGAGCCACGAGCTCACCCACAGCACCAGGTTCGGCACGACCGTGAGCTGGGCGACGGCGAGGATCAGGCCGCCCACCGCACCGGGGGCGAGCCCCGTGATGATGTCGGCTGCGGTCGCACGCCCGGCCACGACCCAGACGCCCAGCACGACGCTCGAGAGCCCCACGAGCAGGGCGACGCCCAGCAGGCCCGCGCGCGCGCCCAGCCGGACGACCGGCGGGACGTAGGGGTCCAGGACCGCGGTCAGCTCGCCGACCCGGGGCGCGTCGGGGCGCGCGAGGATCCCGGCTCCCAGCCCGAGGGCGGCGACGACCGCACCACCCAGCGGGGCGAACAGGACGTCCCAGCCCGGCGCCGAACCGGACAGCAGCGCGATCCCCAGGGTCATGAGCGCGTACACGCCCACGCCCACGGCCCACGCGGACCAGGCGGTGTGCGCCGAGCGCCGCGCCGAGGCGTAGCACGTGAAGAGCGCCAGGGCCGTGAGCCCCAGCGGGACGAGCGTCACCGTCGTCCCCGCAGCGGCCAGCGAGACCCCGTGCGCGAGCAGCCACAGCCCGGCCGCGACCGACACCGACTGCCCCCAGCCCGTGCCGTCGTCGGCCGGACCTGCCGAGGACGCGAGGAACGCCGCGACGGCCGGCAGGATCACGACGGCGAGCGAGAGCGCGAGCGCCTGGAGCGCTGCGACGAGACCGGAGACCCAGCGCCGAGGGGCCTCGAGCGGGCGCCGTGGGCCCCCGACGGGCTCCTCGAGCGTGCGGGGCGTCCCGCGCCGGGCTGCGGCGGACTGGGTCGGCGTGGTCATGGTCTCCATCGTCGTCGATCGGTCGGGCGTCGTGGGGCACGTCGTGCGGCGCGCCCGAGACCCGCCCAGGAGCGGGGTCCTCAGGGTACGCCGACGGCGCCCGGCCTCAAGGCCGGACGCCGTCGGATGGTGCTGCTCAGGCGTGCGAGGTCAGGAGAGGATCTCGCGCATGAGAGCGGCGGTCTCGGACGGCGTCTTGCCGACCTTGACGCCCGCGGCCTCGAGGGCCTCCTTCTTGGCCTGCGCGGTGCCCGACGAGCCCGAGACGATGGCGCCTGCGTGGCCCATCGTCTTGCCCTCGGGTGCAGTGAAGCCCGCGACGTAGCCGACGACCGGCTTGGTCACGTGCGCCTGGATGTACGCCGCGGCACGCTCCTCGGCGTCGCCACCGATCTCGCCGATCATGACGATCGCCTCGGTGTCGGGGTCCGCCTCGAACGCCGCGAGGGCGTCGATGTGCGTGGTGCCGATGATGGGGTCGCCGCCGATGCCGATCGCGGTCGAGAACCCGAAGTCACGCAGCTCGTACATCATCTGGTAGGTCAGCGTGCCGGACTTCGAGACGAGCCCGATCTTGCCGGGGCCCGTGATGTCGGCCGGGATGATCCCGACGTTCGACTTCCCGGGGCTGATGATGCCCGGGCAGTTGGGGCCGATGAGGCGGACGCCCTTGGCCTCGGCCAGGGTGAAGAACTCCGCGGAGTCCGCGACCGGGACGCCCTCGGTGATGATGACGGTCAGCGGCATGCCGGCCTCGATGGACTCGACGACCGCCGACCTGGTGAACGCCGGGGGCACGAAGATCACGGAGACGTCGGCGCCCGTGGCGGCGATCGCCTCGGCGACGGACCCGAAGACGGGGACGTCGACAGTGCCCTCGTCGCCCCCGCCCTTCGGGAAGCTGACCGAGGTGCCGGCCTTGCGCGGGTTCACGCCACCCACGATGTTGGTGCCGGAGGCCAGCATGCGCGTCGTGTGCTTCTGGCCCTCCGAACCCGTCATGCCCTGGACGATGACCTTGGAGTCCTCGTTGATGAAGATTGCCATGTCTGTCTGTTTTCTCTCTCGGGTCTCGGGTCAGGAAGCGGCGTTGGCCAGCTCGGCAGCCTTGTCGGCGCCGCCGTCCATCGTCTCGGCCAGGGTGACGAGCGGGTGGTTCGCCTCCGCGAGGATCGCGCGCCCCTCCTCGACGTTGTTGCCGTCCAGGCGGACGACGAGCGGCTTGTTCGCCTCGTCACCGAGGATCGCGAGCGCCTGGACGATGCCGTTGGCGACCTCGTCGCACGCCGTGATGCCGCCGAAGACGTTCACGAACACGCTCTTGACCTGCTCGTCGTTGAGGATGACGTCCAGGCCCGCGGCCATGACGGCCGCGGACGCGCCGCCGCCGATGTCGAGGAAGTTGGCGGGCTTGACGCCGCCGTGCTGCTCACCCGCGTAGGCGACGACGTCGAGCGTGCTCATGACGAGCCCCGCACCGTTGCCGATGATGCCGACCTGGCCGTCGAGCTTGACGTAGTTGAGGTCGTTCTCCTTGGCCTTGGCCTCGAGAGGATCGGCCGCGTCCTTGTCCTCGAGCGCCTCGTGGTCGGCGTGGCGGAAGCCCGCGTTCTCGTCGAGGGTCACCTTGCCGTCGAGAGCGACGATCGAGCCGTCCTCGGTGCGGACCAGGGGGTTGACCTCGACCAGGGTCGCGTCCTCCTCCTTGTAGACGGTCCACAGCTTCTGGATGACGTCGGCGACCTGCGCCTTGATGTCGTCGGCGAACCCGGCGGCGGCGACGATCTCGTCGGCCTTGGCCTGGTCGATGCCGACGGTCGGGTCCACCGCGACCTTGGCGAGCGCCTCGGGGCGCTCGACCGCGAGGACCTCGATCTCCATGCCGCCCTCGACGCTCGCCATGGCGAGGTACGAGCGGTTGGCCCGGTCGAGGAGCACCGAGAAGTAGAACTCCTCGGCGATCTTCGCGCCCTCCGCGATCATGACGCGGTGGACCGTGTGGCCCTTGATGTCCATGCCGAGGATCTCGGACGCCTTCTCGGCCGTCTCCTCGGGCGAGTGGGCAAGCTTGACGCCGCCCGCCTTGCCGCGACCGCCGACCTTGACCTGGGCCTTGACGACCACGGTCCCGCCACCGAGCTTCTCAGCGCCCTCGCGAGCCTCTTCGGGGGTCGTGGCAACCACGCCGCCCAGCACGGGAACCCCGTGCTTCTCGAAGATGTCGCGCGCCTGGTATTCGAACAGGTCCACCCTGTGTCGTCCTTCCATCTGACTGCCTGACCGGCCTACCGATGTCTCGACATCGAGACATCCCATCACAGGGTAGCCCGGCGACACGCGGGGACCTAGACGAGGCAGTCCGAACCGCGACCGTGGCGCTGTCTCCTTGGCCACACCTCGGGCGTCCCGGGGCAGCGCGCGACGCACCCGGGAGGAGGCCATTCGTGCCGGGCGCAGGTGATGCCCGACGACGTCGCTCACCCCGGGAGGTGAGCCGCGCCGTCGGGCAGTGAGGCGGGCGGGCGCCCTACAGCTTGGTGACGGGCGAGAACCGCAGCAGGAGCCGCTTGGTGCCGTCCGCGCCGAAGTCGATCTTGGCGACCGCGTTGGTGCCCGCGCCCTCGACAGCGACGACCGTGCCGAGCCCGTAGGCGTCGTGCGTGACCTTGTCGCCGATCGCGAGCGAGGGGATGTCCCCCTCCTTGCGCGGCGTCGCCGAGCCGAACTTGGGGCCGTCCGGGTTGGGCGTGACCGAGCGGGTGCGCACCGCGCCGTTGCGCGAGCCCGAGCCTCCGGAGCCGTAGCCGGTGCCGGTGCCTGAGCCGCCGCGCGAACCGCCCGACGACGAGCCCCACCCGCCCGTGTACCCGCCGGGCCCGCGCAGGGTCGCCATGGACGACTCCCTGCGGCGCCAGTCCCACAGGTCCTCGGGGATCTCGTCCAGGAAGCGGCTGGGCGGGAACTCGTTGGCCATGCCCCACGCCGAGCGCACCGCGGAGCGCGAGATGTAGAGCCGCTCCCGGGCGCGCGTGATGCCCACGTACGCGAGCCGGCGCTCCTCGGCGAGCTCGCTGTCGTCATGCAGCGAGCGCATGTGCGGGAACGTGCCGTCCTCCATGCCGCTGAGGAACACGACGGGGAACTCGAGGCCCTTGGCCGTGTGGAGCGTCATGAGGGTCACGACGCCGGGGTCCACGACGGGCTTGCCCTCGTGCCCCTCGTCGTCGCTCGACGGGATCTGGTCCGAGTCCGCGACGAGCGAGACCCGCTCCAGGAAGTCCGTGAGGTCGCCCTCGGGCTCGAGCTCGGTGAACTCGCTGGCCACCGCGTGCAGCTCGGCGAGGTTCTCGACGCGCGAACCGTCCTGCGGGTCCTCGCTCGCACGGAGCTCGGCGAGGTAGCCCGAGCGGTCGAGGACCGCACCGAGGATCTCCGCGGGCGTCGCGCCCGTCGCGTACAGGTCGAGGAGCCCGTGGAACAGCTCGCGGAAGGTGCGCAGCGGGTTGAGGGTCCGGGTCGTCATGCCCGGGATCTCCTCGGCGCGGTCGAGCGACGCGGCGAACGAGATGCGCTCGCGCTCGGCGAACGCCGCGACGAGCGCCTCTGCGCGGTCGCCGAGCCCGCGCTTGGGCACGTTGAGGATGCGCCGCAGGTTCACGTCGTCGTCGGGGTTCGCGATGGCGCGCAGGTAGGCGATCGCGTCCTTGATCTCACGCCGCTCGTAGAAGCGCGTGCCACCGACGACCTTGTACGGCAGGCCGACGCGGATGAGCACCTCCTCGAGCGCACGGGACTGGGCGTTGGTCCGGTAGAAGATCGCGACGTCGCCCGGGCGCACGCCGTCCGAGTCGCCGAGGCGGTCGATCTCCTCGGCGATGAACCGCGCTTCCTCGTGCTCGTTGTCCGCGACGTAGCCGATGATCTTGACGCCCGCCCCCGCGTCGGTCCACAGGCGCTTGGGCTTGCGGTCGATGTTGCGCGAGATCACGGCGTTCGCTGCCGAGAGGATGTTCTGCGTCGAGCGGTAGTTCTGCTCGAGCAGGATGGTGCGTGCGTTCGGGTAGTCGGCCTCGAACTCGAGGATGTTGCGGATGGTCGCACCGCGGAACGCGTAGATCGACTGGTCGGCGTCACCGACGACCGTGAGCTCCCCGGGGGGGACGGTGCCCGGCGCCCACGTGCCCTCGCCGTCCTCCGGCGCGGGGGCCGAGGCCCCTGCGAGCTCGCGCACCAGCACGTACTGCGCGTGGTTGGTGTCCTGGTACTCGTCGACCAGCACGTGCCGGAACCGGCGGCGGTAGTGCTCCGCGACCGCGGGGAACGCCTGGAGGAGGTTGACCGTGGTCATGATGATGTCGTCGAAGTCGAGCGCGTGGGCCTGCGCGAGGCGGGCCTGGTATCGCGTGTAGACGTCGGACAGGACCTGGTCGAACGCGTTGGCGGGGGCGTGATCACCGGGAGCGCCGTCGGCAGCCGACGCGCCGCTCTCCCGCGCGTAGCGCTCGGGGTCGATCAGCTCGTTCTTGAGGTCCGAGATCTTGTTGGACAGCGTCCGCGCGGGGTACTTCTTCACGTCCAGGTTGAGCTCGCGGCTGACCAGCGTGATGAGTCGCTGGGAGTCCGCCGCGTCATAGATGGAGAAGCTCGACTTGAGCCCGAGCGCCGAGGCCTCCTTGCGCAGGATCCGCACGCACGCCGAGTGGAACGTCGAGACCCACATGTACTTGGCCGCCGGGCCGATGAGCGACTCGACGCGCTCGCGCATCTCCGCCGCAGCCTTGTTGGTGAAGGTGATCGCGAGGATCTCGCCCGGCCGGGCACGCCCCGTCGCGAGCAGGTAGGCGATGCGGTGCGTGAGCACGCGCGTCTTGCCCGAGCCGGCCCCCGCGACGATGAGCAGAGGGCTGCCCGAGTGCACGACGGCCTCGCGCTGCTCCGGGTTGAGCCCGTCGAGGAGCGACTCCGGGTCGATGTGCGAGAACCCGCCCGAGCGGTGCCCGTCCTCGTCGTGCGCCCCGGCGCCGCCCGCCCCCGACGAGCCGCGCGCGGGGCGCTTGCCCGCGCGGGCGGAACCTCCGCCGTCGGGCGCCTCGTCCCACCGCGGCGCGGTGGACGGCAGGCGCGACGAGTCCCCGAGGGACGCGAGGTCGAATCCGGGCAGCGGCAGGTTCTCGAAGAGCGATGTCATAGCCCTCCAAGGGTAGGCGCGGGCACCGACACTTCCGGCATCGAGGTCCGTGCCGCCACCGGCACCAGGTCTCGCGCGTCCGCCTCCACCCGACGCCGCGGGCCCACGACCGATGACTTCGCGGCGGCCACGCGGTCCTACCGACGACGCCCTCGCCCGAAGGCGTACCGCAGCGAGGGAGGAATCATGACGACGACCCACTTCACAGGACTGCACACGGTCGCGGTCCCGGTCGACGACCAGGACGCCGCGCTCGCGTTCTACCGCGACACCCTGGGCTTCGAGGTCCGCATGGACGGCGACCTGCAGGAGGGCTTCCGCTGGATCGAGGTCGCCCCGCCGGGCGCAGCGGTCTCGGTCGCGCTCGTCGCGGCCGGCCCGGACCAGACCGCTGGCGTCGACACGGGTATCCGCCTCGCGACCTCGGACGCCGCGGCCGACCACGCGACGCTCGGCGCCCGCGGCGTGCGCGTCGAGGAGCTGCTGCGCTGGGACGGCGTGCCGCCGATGTTCTCGATGCGCGACCTCGACGGCAACGTGCTCTACGTGACGGAGATCTCGGCGGGCTGAGAGGGCGGGCGGTCACCCGGCCCGGCGAGACGGCTCGGGCGCAAGATCGGGGCGGTTGCAGCGCTGAGGGCGACCGTGGACACTTCTCGGCACGCGACCACCCGCCGACCACGATCAGGTCCTCCGGACCAGCCGGGCCCCGCGCCCGATAGTGTCCGAGGCGTGAACGCCTTCACCGAACCAGTGACCCTGACCGGCCCCCTCGTGCGCCTCGTCCCGCTGCGCCCGGACCACCACGACGCGCTGGTCGAGGCCGTGCGCGACGGCGAGCTGTGGAACCGCTGGTACACCTCGGTCCCGACCCCCGAGGAGATGGCGGTGTACATCCAGGACAAGGTCGCGGCCCGCGAGGCGGGGACGGCGAACCCCTGGGTCGTGGTCCGCAACGCCGACGACCAGGTGCTGGGCGTCACGACGTTCCTCGGGATCGACCCGCTCAACCGCCGGGTCGAGATCGGCGCGACGTGGCAGCGGGCGGGCGCCCAGGGCACGGGCGCGAACCCCGCCGCCAAGCTCCTGCTGCTCGCGCACGCGTTCGACGACCTCGACGCGATCGCGGTCGAGTTCCGCACGCACTTCCACAACCGGGAGTCCCGCTCCGCGATCGAGCGCCTGGGTGGCAAGCTCGACGGCGTGCTGCGCAGCCACCAGATCGGGTACGACGGCACGCTGCGGGACACGGCCGTCTACTCCGTCACGGCCGCCGAGTGGCCGACCGTGCGTGTGGGCCTGGAGTACCGGCTGCGGGCGCGGCTCGAGGCCTGAGCCTCTGGGGGCCTACGCGAACCTGCCGAGGAGTTGCCGAGGGACTGCCGAGAACGACGTTGCGGTCGTCCTGCCGCTCATTGCGACGGCAACCTCGTGCTCGGCACCGCGAGGCCTCCGGGTTTCACGTCAGCGCGAGCCCCACACCCCACGCCGCCGTCGCGAGCAGTCCGCCCAGGAGCTGGACCACGATCGTGATGCCGGTCGCCTGGAGCGCGGCGACCGTGGCCCGCCAGGCCGCCCGGCGGTCACGACGGCGCAGCAGCTCGGCGACGAACACCGCGAGCACGAACCCGATGAACAGCCCGACCACGGGGATCACGAAGAAGCCGACGACGCCCAGGAGCCCGCCCCAGGCGAGCGTCGACCAGGGCACGTCCGCCCGGCGCATGTGCCGTCCCGCGAGCAGGAGCTGCCCGCCCTCGGCCGCCACGATGAACGTGGCAGCGACCGCGAAGCACACCCAGGCCGTGGTGCCGCCCGTCATGATCGCCCAGACGAGGATCGCACCGCCCACGAGGGTGTTCCCCGGCAGCACCTGCACGACGATCCCGGCCAGCCCGACCAGGATCACCAGCCCGACGACGATCTCTCCAGCGATGCTCACGGGGCCAACCTTCGCACGACGAAGGCCCCCGGCGGTCGATCCGCCGGAGGCCTGGTCCCGTGCCGGCGCGCCGTGCGCGCCGCAACCCGTCAGACGAAGACGGCCACGATGATGTTGACGAGCGTGAGGCCGCCGATCGAGTGCTTGAGCGCGGGCGAGATCTTGTCACCCTGACGCACGCCGACGAACGCGAGGACGGCGATGATCACGGCGATGACCAGCTTGATGCCGATCTTGACCATGCTCGGCCCGCCGTCGTCCCACATGCCGCTCATCTCGGCCACGCCGACCATGAGGATGCCCGCGACGGCAGCCGTCGCAGCACCGTGGAAGACGCCCTTGTTGAGCGCCGCGGACTTGAGCGACACGAAGTAGCCGCCGAGGACGATGGCCCAGCCGACGAAGTGCAGGACCGCGAACACGTTGTAGACGATTTCCATGGCTCCATCCTAGTTTGCTGACGCGACTGTCGGAAAAATCTCCGCGTGTCGCCGCACGCCATGACGCGCCCCCAAAAAACCCTGGCAGCTCAGCGCGGGACCGCCGTACGGTCGCCCTATGTCAGCCTCCGGCGCGTCCTGCGCGTTCTACGCCCGCCTTCGCCGCTCCTAGCGGCGGGCCCTCTCCTCTCGGCTCCGCCGCCCCGGTCCCTGCCGGAGCGGTCACCTCGTGCTGCCCGGCGCCCTCCACGCCCTGCGGAGCCCCACGTTGCGCCACCTTGAGCACCTCCCGTCCGACGGCCGGCACGAGAACGGCCAGAACTTCCTCACCGACCCCCGCGTCCCGCGGCAGATGGTCGACCTCGTCGCCCGGACCTCGGGCCCGATCCTCGAGATCGGCGCGGGGGACGGAGCGATCACCGTCCCGCTCGCGCGCCTCGGCCGCCCGGTCGTCGCGGTCGAGATCGACGAGCGCCAGGTGCGACGCCTGCGTCGTCGGCTGCCACGGACGGTCGAGGTCCGGCACGCCGACTACCTCCGGTCCCCCCATCCTGCCGAGCCCCACGTGGTGGTCGGCAACGTCCCGTTCCACCTGACGACCGCGATCCTGCGCAGGCTCCTCGACGAGCCCGCCTGGTCCCGGGCCGTGCTGCTCGTGCAGTGGGAGGTGGCCCGACGACGCGCAGGCGTCGGCGGTGCGACCATGCTGACCGCGCAGTGGTGGCCCTGGTACTCGTTCGACCTGTGCGCCCGCGTCCCGGCGCGAGCGTTCCGCCCGGCACCGTCGACCGACGGGGGCCTGCTGAGCATCTCCCGCCGCAGGTCCCTGCCCGCGAGCGAGCGCGTCGCCTACCAGCGGTTCGTGGCCGAGGTCTTCACGGGCCGAGGGAGGGGCCTGTGCGACGTCCTGCGGCGACGCGGTCTGCTGGACGACGCGGTGCGCGCCTGGCTCGCCTCGCACCGGGCCGCGACCGCCCTCCCCCGAGACCTCACCGCCGATCAGTGGGTCACGCTCTGGCGTGCCGTCCGGGGTCCGGACGCCGCGCGCGGCGACCACGGCGGCATCCGCGGCGGCGTCCGTGCGCGATAGGCGGTCCGGCCTCGCCGGGCCGCCGCCGACCACCTGACGCGCGCACCGAGCAGGGCCGTCGGCACCCCGGCCCTGCTCGGCCCCGGGGGGCCGAAGTCTGAGACACCCATCCACCATGCGGACAGGGGCTACCCATACGGTCGCGGCCTCTGTAGCGTTCCCGCCATGACCACGGCAGCGCACCTCCTCCTCGTGACGGCACGTCACGAGTCGACGGCGTGCGCCCGCAACAGCTTCTGCTGTTGTTGTTGACCCGCGCCTGACTCAGCCCGAGCCGTCCTCGCCGACCGCTCGCCATCTTTCTGAGCCGAGGGCGCGCGTGGTCGGCCCTCAGCCACTCCCCTCGTCGCGCTGAGACCTCTGGCCCCGTGTGCCCATGTCCCCCCATGAGGAGCACGATGACGCCGCCGCACACCACCACCGAGGCGACACCCGTCGCCGACCGGTCGGCTGGCAGCAGCCGGGCCACCCCGGCGGACGCCCCCGCCGGCACGGCCGCTGGAACCACCGCGCAGACGCCCGACGGCGCCGCTCCCCCCGCGCGTCCGGCCCGCCCCGCACGCGTGGCCCGGCCCAACGGCCAGTGGGCCGTCGACGGCAAGGAGCCGCTCAACGGCAACGAGAAGTGGAAGCAGGAGGACGGCGGGCTCTCGGTGCGGCAACGCATCGAGGAGGTCTACTCGCGCGAGGGCTTCGACTCGATCTCGGGGGACGACCTGCACGGCCGTTTCCGCTGGTGGGGCCTCTACACGCAGCGCAAGCCCGGGATCGACGGCGGGCGCACGGCCCAGCTCGAGCCCCACGAGCTCGAGGACAAGTACTTCATGCTCCGCGTGCGCATCGACGGCGGCGCGGTCAGCACTGAGCAGCTCCGGGTCATCGCGGACATCTCGCGGGACTTCGGTCGCGACAGCGCCGACATCACCGACCGCCAGAACATCCAGCTCCACTGGGTCGAGGTCGAGAACGTCCCGGAGATCTGGCGCCGGCTCGAGTCCGTGGGGCTGCAGACGACCGAGGCCTGCGGCGACGTGCCGCGCGTCGTGCTCGGCAGCCCCGTGGCCGGGATCGCAGCCGACGAGCTGATCGACCCTGCCCGCGTCATCAAGGAGATCACCGACAAGTACATCGGCGTCCCCGAGCTCGCGAACCTTCCCCGCAAGTTCAAGACCGCCGTCACGGGCCACCCGTCCCAGGACGTGGTCCACGAGATCAACGACGTCGGGTTCGTCGCGCTCGAGCACCCCGAGCTGGGCGTCGGGTTCGACCTGTGGGTCGGCGGAGGCCTGTCCGCGAACCCCCGCCTGGGCGAGCGCCTCGGCGCGTTCGTGACCGAGGAGCAGGTCGCCGACGTGTGGCACGGAGTGGTCCAGATCTTCCGCGACTACGGGTACCGCCGGCTGCGCAACAAGGCGCGCCTGAAGTTCCTGCTCGCGGACTGGGGGCCCGCGAAGTTCCGTGAGGTCCTCGAGACCGAGTACCTGGGCTACGCGCTCCCGGACGGCCCGCCCGCCCCGCAGCCCACCCAGCCGGGCGACCACGTCGGCGTGCACAAGCAGAAGGACGGCCTCAACTACGTCGGCGCGGCCCCGTACGTGGGTCGGGTCTCGGGCAGCATCCTCGCGGCCGTCGCGGACCTCGCCGAGTCGGCCGGATCGCAGCGCGTGCGGTTCACTCCCCACCAGAAGCTGCTCGTGCTCGACGTCCCCGACGAGCACCTCGAGCGCGTCGTCTCGGGGCTCAAGGAGCAGGGCCTCGACGCCAACCCGAGCCCCTTCCGCCGCAGCACCATCGCGTGCACGGGCATCGAGTACTGCAAGCTCGCGATCGTCGAGACCAAGGCCTCGGCGAGCCGCGCGATCGACGACCTCGAGAAGCGCCTGGGCGACCTCTCCGCGATGAAGCCGCTCTCGCTGCACATCAACGGCTGCCCCAACTCGTGCGCCCGCATCCAGACCGCGGACATCGGTCTCAAGGGTCAGCTCGTGCTGGACGACGAGGGCAACCAGGTCCCCGGCTTCCAGGTGCACCTCGGTGGCGGGCTCGCCTCCGACGACCGCGCCGAGGCGGGCATGGGCCGCACGGTCCGTGGCCTCAAGGTCACCAACGACGACCTGCCCGAGTACGTCGAGCGTGTCGTGCGTCAGTTCGAGAAGGAGAAGGACGGCACCGAGACCTTCGCCCAGTGGGCGCACCGTGCGGACGAGGAGTCGCTGCGATGAGCGGGACGACCACGACCCCGAGCGGCGCCCTCAACGCGACGGGTGCGACGCCGTCGGGCATCCCGGTCGCCACGGGCAACGACCCGCTCGCCGCGCTGCGTGCCGCCGCCAAGGCGCGCACCGAGGCGCGCGCGGCGTCCAAGGCCGCGCACGCGGCCCGCCGGGCACAGGACGCCCGCCCCAAGCGGTCCGCCGACGAACTCCGCGCGATCGTCGAGCGCGGCCAGGCCGAGCTCCACGGGCGCGGCACGCCCGGCGTCGTCGACAGCGACCACCCCGAGGCGACCGCCGAGCAGGTCGTCGCGTGGGCCGTGCGCGAATTCGGCGACTCGATCGCCGTCGCGTGCTCCATGGCCGACGCGGTCCTGCCGCACGTCGTCGCGCAGCAGGCACCCTGGGTCGACGTCCTGTTCCTCGAGACCGGCTACCACTTCCCCGAGACCACGGGGACGCGCGACGCCGTCGAGCAGCAGATGGAGGTCACGATCGTCGACGTCCTGCCCCAGCTCACCGTGGCCGAGCAGGACGAGGCGCACGGCAAGGACCTCTGGTCGCGCGACCCCGCCGCGTGCTGCGCGATGCGCAAGGTCGAGCCGCTGACCCGCACGCTCGGCGGGTACGAGGTCTGGGTCACGGGCGTGCGCCGCGACGAGGCACCGACCCGCACGAGCACCCCGCTCGTGACCTGGGACGAGAAGAACGGGCTGGTCAAGATCAACCCGCTCGCCGCGTGGTCGTTCGACGACCTGCTCGGCTACGCGGCCGACCACCAGGTGGTCCTCAACCCGCTTCTCAACGACGGGTACCCCTCGATCGGCTGCGCGCCCTGCACGCGGCGGGTCGCCCCCGGCGAGGACCCGCGCGCGGGCCGCTGGTCGGGGCTCGACAAGACCGAGTGCGGGCTCCACGTATGAGCGCGCCCACCGCGACCACGGCGGCGTCCCTGCCGACCGCACCGACCACCGCGACCGCACCCCCCACGCACACCGACGAGAAGAGCGACGCCGTGACCGCCCCAGTGGCTTCCCCAGCGGATACCGCCCAGACGTACCGCCTGACCCAGCTCGAGTCCCTCGAGTCCGAGGCCATCCACATCATCCGCGAGGTCGTCGCGGAGTTCGAGCGCCCCGTGCTGCTCTTCAGCGGCGGCAAGGACTCGGTCGTCATGCTGCACCTGGCGACCAAGGCGTTCTGGCCCGCCCCCGTGCCGTTCCCGCTGCTGCACGTCGACACGGGCCACAACTTCCCCGAGGTGCTCGCGTACCGCGACGCGACGGTCGCCCGCCTCGGCGCCCGTCTCGAGGTCGCGAGCGTCCAGGACTACCTCGACGACGGCCGCCTGCTCGAACGTGCCGACGGCACACGCAACCCGCTCCAGACCCAGCCCCTGCTCGACGCCATCACGGGGCACAAGTTCGACGCCGTGTTCGGTGGCGGCCGCCGCGACGAGGAGAAGGCGCGCGCCAAGGAGCGCGTCATCTCGCTGCGCGACGAGTTCGGGCAGTGGGACCCGCGCAACCAGCGTCCCGAGCTGTGGAACCTGTACAACGGCCGCCACCGCCCGGGCGAGCACGTCCGCGCGTTCCCCCTGAGCAACTGGACCGAGCTCGACATCTGGCGCTACATCGCCGCCGAGAAGATCGACCTGCCCAGCCTGTACTACGCGCACGAGCGAGAGGTCTTCGAGCGCGACGGCATGCTGCTCGCCGTCGGGCCGTACTCCCAGCCGCGCACCGACGCCGAGGCCGCGAACGTCCGCACCGAGACCGTGCGCTACCGGACCGTGGGCGACATGTCGTGCACGGGCGCGGTCGAGTCCGACTCCTACACGGTCGACGACGTCATCACCGAGGTCGCTGCGACCCGCATCACCGAGCGCGGCGCGACGCGCGCCGACGACCGGATCTCCGAAGCCGCCATGGAAGACCGCAAGAAGGAGGGGTACTTCTAGTGAGCGCCGCCACCACGCACCCGCTGCCCGCCGAGGGCGCCTTGCCCGCCGAGACCACGGACGAGTCCCCCGTGCTCCCCACGAGCACGCTGCTGCGCCTCGCGACCGCCGGATCCGTCGACGACGGGAAGTCGACGCTCGTCGGCCGCCTGCTGTTCGACTCCAAGTCCGTGCTCGCGGACCAGCTCGACGCCGTCGAACGCGTCTCGCGCGACCGCGGCCTCGCGACGGCCGACCTCGCGCTGCTCACCGACGGCCTGCGCGCCGAGCGCGAGCAGGGCATCACGATCGACGTCGCCTACCGCTACTTCGCGACCGCCAAGCGCTCGTTCATCCTGGCCGACTGCCCCGGGCACGTGCAGTACACGCGCAACACCGTCACGGGCGCCTCGACGGCCGACGTCGTCGTGCTGCTCATCGACGCCCGCAAGGGCCTGCTCGAGCAGACGCGCCGCCACCTCGCGGTCGCGAGCCTCCTGCGCGTCCCGCACGTGATCGTGGCCGTCAACAAGATCGACCTCGTCGACTACAGCCAGGAGCGCTACGAGGAGCTCGCCGACCAGATCCGCGAGGCCGCGGCCTCGCTCGGCGTCGCCCACATCCTCACGCTGCCCGTCTCGGCGCTCGAGGGCGTCAACGTGGTCGACCGCTCGGGCGGCCCCGAGGGCAAGACCCCCTGGTACGACGGACCGAGCCTGCTCGACCTGCTCGAGGAGCTCCCCCCGGCCGAGACCCCGGACACCGAGGCGTTCCGGTTCCCCGTCCAGGTCGTCCTGCGCCCCCAGGGCGCGGCGCTCGAGGAGCGGTTCCGCGACTACCGCGGGTACGCCGGTCAGATCGCCTCGGGCGTCGTCCGCGTGGGCGACGAGATCGTGGTGCTGCCCAGCGGGAAGAGGAGCACGGTCGAGGGCATCGACACGGCCGACGGCACGCTCGCCGAGGCCTTCGCCCCCCAGTCGGTCACGATCCGCCTCGCGGACGAGATCGATATCGCCCGCGGTGACCTCATCGCGGCCGCGGCCGACGCCCCGCAGGTCACGCAGGACGTCGAGGGCACCGTCGCGTGGCTCAGCGACAAGACGCTGCGCCCCGGCACCCGCGTCCTGCTCAAGCACACGACCCGCACCGTGCAGGCCGTGGTGCGCGACGTCGTCGGGCGCCTGAACCTCGACACGGCTGAGCTCGAGCCCGCCGAGGCGCTCGACCTCAACGACATCGGGCGCGTCACGCTGCGCCTGGCCTCCCCCGTCGCGGCCGAGGAGTACATCACCTCGCGTCGCACCGGTGCCTTCCTCCTGATCGACGGTCAGGACGGCGGCACCCTCGCAGCAGGAATGGTCGGAGACGCTCTGGCGGCCGTGCGATGTCCTTCGCAGCGTCCCGTGCAGTACGCGATCTGAGGTCCCCCGACCACCGCAGGTCGGGGCCCGGACCCCCGGGCCCTCGGATCGCGTACTGCATGGATCGGCGCTGCCGGGACACGACACGTCCACCGCCAGGCAACCACCGACCATCCCGAAGGAAACTCCATGAACACGTCGTCCCGCCCGACCCGCCTCACCCGAGCCGGCACGTCACGACACCGCTTCGCCCGCACCCGCTCCGCGGTCGCGGCGCTCGCCGTCGCGCCCCTGCTCCTGCTCGCCGCCTGCTCGACGGGCACGTCCGACGCCGCCGACAGCCCCGCCGCGTCCTCCGGCCCGGCCGAAGAGCTGCGCCTCGGCTACTTCGCGAACGTCACCCACGCCCCCGCACTCGTCGGGGTCGCGGGCGGCCAGTTCGAGGAGGCGCTGGGCGACACCAAGCTGACGACCCAGGTCTTCAACGCCGGGCCCGCCGCGATCGAGGCCCTCAACGCCGGGGCCATCGACGCCACGTTCATCGGCCCCAACCCCGCGATCAACAACTTCGTGAAGTCGAACGGCGAGGCCGTGCGCATCATCGCGGGCTCCACGTCGGGCGGCGCGCAGCTCGTCGTGCGCGACGGGATCGACACGGCCGCCGACCTCAAGGGCACCAAGATCGCCTCGCCCCAGCTCGGCGGGACCCAGGACGTCGCGCTGCGCGCCTGGCTCACCGAGAACGGCCTGGAGAACGACATCCAGGGCGGCGGGGACGTCGCGGTCACCCCGACCGAGAACGCCCAGACCCTCACGCTGTTCCAGAACGGCGAGCTCGACGGCGGCTGGCTGCCCGAGCCCTGGGCCTCGCGCCTCGTGCTCGACGCCGGTGCGCACGTCCTGGTCGACGAGAAGGACCTGTGGGACGACGGCCAGTTCCTCACCACGCACCTGATCGTCCGCACCGACTTCCTCGAGGAGCACCCCGAGACGGTCGAGGCGCTCCTGCGCGGCGAGGTCGCGGCGATCGACTGGCTCGACGCCAACCCCGACGAGGCCAAGACGCTCGTCAACGGCGAGATCGAGAAGATCGCCGGCAAGCCCCTGTCGGACGCCGTCCTGGACCGCGCCTTCACCAACATCACCTTCACGACGGACCCGCTCGCGGGCACGCTCAACACCTTGCTCGAGGACGGCGTGACCGCCGGGACCACCACCGAGGCGGACCTGAACGGCATCTACGACCTGAGCCTCCTCAACAAGGTGCTGACGGAGGCCGGTCAGCCGACCGTCTCTGCCGCCGGTCTCGGCAAGGAGTAGCACCATGACCACCACGTCCCCCGCCCGCACGGGCTCCCCGGCCGGCACCCCTCTCGACGAGGGCGCCGGCCCCACGACCGGCGTCCGCCTGCGCGGCGTGTCCAAGCGGTTCTCCTCGGCGGGCGCCCCGGTGCTCGAGGGGATCGACCTGGACATCGCGCAGGGCGAGTTCGTCTGCCTGCTCGGAGCCTCGGGCTGCGGCAAGTCGACGCTGCTCAACATCGTCGCGGGTCTGGAGCGCCCGACCACGGGGGACGTGGAGGTCGCCGGGGGCGGCGCGGCCCTGATGTTCCAGGAGTCCGCGCTGTTCCCCTGGCTCACCGCGAGCCGGAACATCGAGCTCGCGCTGAAGTTCCGCGGCGTCCCGCGCGCGGAGCGCCGAGAGCGGGCCGCCGAGCTGCTCTCGCTCGTCCGGCTCGACGGCTCGGGCGACAAGCGCGTCCACGAGCTCTCGGGCGGCATGCGCCAGCGCGTCGCGCTCGCCCGCTCGCTCGCCCAGGAACGGGACGTCCTGCTCATGGACGAGCCCTTCGCCGCGCTCGACGCGATCACGCGCGACCTGCTCCACGACGAGCTCGAGCGCGTCTGGGAGCAGACCGGGCGCACCATCGTCTTCATCACGCACAACGTCCGTGAGGCCGTACGGCTCGGGCAGCGCGTGCTGCTCATGTCGTCACGCCCCGGACGCATCGTGCGCGAGTGGGACGTCGACGTGTACGGCGCGAACGAGCAACGCAGCATCGAGGCCGCCGCCGCGTCGCGCCTCGCGACCGAGATCACCAACGACCTCCGTGAGGAGATCCGCCGCCATGCCGTCTGAGACCCTGACCCCGCGCGACGAGGCCCGCTCCGGCGCCGGCCCGGCCGAGAGTCCCACCACCCGGCCCCAGGACGAGGTGAGCACGCCCCGCGAGGCGAGCGCCGCCGTCGGGCACGCCAAGGACGTGGGCGACATCGAGGCGGGGCTCGACGCCCTCCAGACGAGCGTCGCGCCCACCGCGAGCCGGTGGTCCACGGTCTTCCAGGCCGTGTACCCGCCCGTGCTCGCGATCGCGATCCTGCTCGCGGTCTGGCAGCTCCTCGTGTGGCTCGAGGTCCAGCCCATCTACAACCTGCCCGGCCCCACCCAGGTCTGGGAGGCCGTGACCCGGGCCGCCGCGAGCGGCACGCTGTGGCAGGCCCTCGGGACGAGCCTCTCGCGCGGCGTCCTGGGCTTCCTCGCGGCCGTCGCGATCGGTACCCCGCTGGGCATCGTCGTGGCGCGCGTGCGCTGGGTGCGCGTGTCGTTCGGGCCCATCATCACGGGCCTGCAGGTGCTGCCGTCGGTCGCCTGGGTGCCCGCGGGCATCATCTGGTTCGGGCTGTCGGACGCCACGGTCTACTTCGTGATCCTCATGGGCGCGGTGCCCTCGATCATCAACGGGATCGTGTCGGGCGTGGACCAGGTGCCGCCGCTGTACCGGCGCGTGGGCCAGGTCCTGGGCGCGGGCCGCTTCCAGATGATCAAGGACGTGATCCTGCCCGCGGCGTTCCCCGGCTACCTCGCGGGCCTCAAGCAGGGCTGGGCGTTCTCGTGGCGCTCGCTCATGGCCGCGGAGATCATCGCGGTCGGCGGGGGGATCGGGTTCGGCCTGGGCGCGTTCCTCCAGCAGGGGCGCGAGCTGTCCGACATGGCGCTCGTCTTCACCGCGATCCTGCTGATCCTCGTGGTCGGCATGGTCATCGAGCTGCTGTTCTTCGCTCCGGTCGAGAAGACCATGCTGCGTCGCCGCGGCCTGGCTCCCGAGACCTCCGCGAGCAAGGGCTCGGGGTGGCTGCTGCGCCGGCGTGAGCCGGCTTCGGCCGCTCTCGGGCGATGATGGGCGCATGAACACTGAGCTCTACCCTCTCGGTCTGCGGATCGCGGGCCGTCCGGTCGTCGTCGTGGGCGGTGGGCCCGTGGCCGCGAGGCGCGCGCGGTCCCTCGTGGGTGCGGGCGCGCACGTGCGCGTCGTGGCCCCCGAGGTCTGCGAGGACCTGGCGGCGCTGGTCGCCTTCCCCGGGCCTGACGGCGCGGCTCGCCTGCCCGACGGCGCGCGTCCCCTCGACGGGTCCGGCGCGCCCGGGCCCGTGGTCGGGTGGGACGCGCGTGCGTTCCGCCCGGGCGACCTCGAGGGCGCGTGGCTCGTGCACACCGCGACGGGATCGCCCGAGGTCGACGCGCAGGTCGCGGCCGAGGCCGAGGCGCTGCGCATCTTCTGCGTGAACGCGGGCGACGCCGAGGCCGGGACCGCCTGGGTGCCCGCGGTCGCACGTGTCACTGTGGGCGGCTCAGCAGCCGGTGCGTCGGCCGCGGCAGACGCACCGGTCACCGACAGCACCGAGATCACCGTGGCCGTCAACGCGGGGCGCGACCCGCGACGGGCGCAGCGCATCCGTGACGCGATCGACGCCCTGCTCGCGACGGGCGAGCTCCCCCTGCGTCAGGTCCGCCCGAGCGCGGGCGGCGTCGGGACGGTCGCCCTGGTCGGCGGCGGCCCCGGCGACACCGGGCTCATCACGGCGCGCGGGCGGCGGCTGCTCGCGCAGGCCGACGTCGTGGTCACCGACCGGCTGGGCCCGCGTGCCCTGCTCGACGAGCTCGGGGACGACGTCGTGATCGTCGACGTCGGCAAGACGCCGGGGTTCCACCCGGTCCCGCAGGACGAGATCAACGCGCTGCTGGTCGAGCACGCGCTCGCCGGGCGCCGCGTCGTACGACTCAAGGGCGGCGACCCGTACGTGTTCGGGCGCGGGGGCGAGGAGCTCATCGCGTGCGAGGAGCACGGCATCCCCGTCGAGGTCGTGCCGGGCGTCACGAGCGCGGTCTCGGTGCCCGCTGCGGTCGGGATCCCGGTCACGCACCGCGGCTGGTCGCGCGGGTTCACGGTGCTGACCGGGCACGAGGACATCGGCAAGGTCCCGGCGGCGGCCGACCACACCGTGATCCTCCTCATGGGTGTCTCGCGGCTGCGCGACTCGGCCGCGGCCCTCGTAGCCTCCGGGCGGTCACCGCGGACGCCGGTCGCCGTGGTCGAGGACGGCTACGGCCCGCGCCAGCGCTCGACCGTCGGCACGCTCGAGACCATCGCCGACGTCGCCGCGGCCGCCGGGGTCCGCGCCCCGGCCGTGACCGTGATCGGGGACGTGGTCCGCGTCAGCCCCGCTTGGCGGGCGGCCGGGCTGGACTGAGGCCCGCGGTCGGCCGGGGACCCGCTCGAGCAGGCTGAGCCGTCCGGAGAACGCGAGAACGTCGAGGGGCCCGTCATCCACAGGATGACGGGCCCCTCGGGGTTCGGGAGTGGCTGCGCTCAGGCCTGAGGGGCCAGGGCAGCGATCATCGGGTCGTCCTTCTCGATCATGCCCATCTTCGCCGCACCACCCGGCGACCCCAGGTCATCGAAGAACTCCACGTTCGCCCGGT
>NZ_LMJG01000003.1:0-98979 GCF_001428945.1 Oerskovia sp. Root918 | reverse complement strand
GCGCCGATGGTACTGCCCTGGAGACGGGGTGGGAGAGTAGGTCGCCGCCGGACAACCATTCACCAAAGGCCCACCCCACACGGGGTGGGCCTTTGGCACACCCCCGAACACCCAGCCCCGAGCACACCTGTGCCCGGGGCATCTCCATGCTCAGGCGTTCTCACGACCAACAGGCGCGCCTTCGCCGCCCGGGTGTCACCAGCGTTTCGAGGCTCGTCGAGCGCCCGGCGCGGCCGCGCGTCACCGAATCCGCTCAGCTCCACCCGTAGCCTGCGAGCCACCTCGTGATCTCGCGGTAGAAATGTGCCCGTGGCGCGTGACCTGACAGCGTGAGGTCATGGATCCCGCCGGCGATCCGCGCGATCGTCACCACGGGACCGAGGTGTGGAGCGCGTCGGGCGAGGAGCTCGACGTCGAGCACGATGTCCGCCTGGCGCATGTCCTCGCTCCAGCGAGGGCTGATGATGGTCCGGTCGGACATGAGGACGATGATCGGACAGCTCACGGCAAGTCCCGCCGCCACCGTCGCGTGCCCCTCGATGATCCCTCGGAGCCATCCCGCCCGCACCGGGAAGGACGGGACAGGACGCCACTCGGGGTTGAACTCCCACCCGCCGCTCTCGAGATCCCGGAGCGTCCTGGCGTAGTAGCCCGCGTCGATGTTCGGCAGCGGGGCCTTGGGCTGGAAGCGTGCGAGCTGCCGGATCGCCGGCGCCGACACGGTCCGCACGGTCGACGAGCCCTGCAGCTCGAGCCACGGGCTGTTGAGGACGAGACCACGGAGCCGTCCGGGGTTCCGGTTCGCCCAGAGGACGCCCGTCAGTCCGCCGGTCGAGTGTCCCAGCAGCATGACCGCCGCATGGGCCCCGAGCTCGGCATGGATCGTCGCGAGCGCCGTCTCGAGGTCCTCGTCGTACTCGGAGAGGTGCTCCATGTACCCAGGGGTCTGGTGGGGCCGCAGGCTGCGCCCGTACTTGCGCAGGTCGACGGCATAGAAGGCGGCTCCCTGGCCGTGCCAGTACTCGGCGAGCTCGGTCTGGAAGAAGTAGTCGCTCCACCCGTGCACGTACAGCACGGCGCGCGCAGGGCGCACGGCCTCCTCGGTCGGTGGGTCGTAACGGACCAGGGTCGCGACGACCTCGCCCTCGTCGTCGGGCGTGAGCTGGAGGGTGAGCTGCCGGTAGTCCGGCCCGAGGACGTCCTCCTGCCAGCGCCCGCGCTGCGGCCGGAAGCGCGGCTTCCGTGCTGTCGCGCCGCCGCGGCCGGCCAGGGGGGCAGGAGGTGAGGCGACGACCTCCGCCGCCTGGCGGAGCGCACCCAGGGAGACGGTCCGAGAGCTCACCGCCCGGGTGCGGCGTCGGACCGCGGCGATGCGTGGGGACCCTGTCCAGGCCTGGTCGCCGGCCGACCCGGACACCGCCCGTCCGGACTCCGCGCGCCCCTCGGCGGGCGTCCCGCCCCCCGACGTCGCGCCCGCGTCGCCGCTCGGAACGCTGCCCGAGCCGCCCCCGGCCTCGTCGCTCATGTCGTCAGCACGATCTTCCCGTACTGCTCCCCGGCGTCGAGCCGTGCGAGGCCGACAGCGGCCTGCGGCAGGGGAAGGACCTCGTCGATCGTCGGACGCACGTCGGTCCGCGCGAGGAACCGCAGCAGGGCGGCGAGGTCCTCGCGCGAGCCCATCGTGACGCCTCGGACGGTGATCTCCTGGAAGAAGATACGCGAGAGCTCGGCGGGGCTCGCGTCCCCGGAGGTGGCCCCCGCGACGACGACCGTCCCGCCCGGTCGGACCGAACGCATCGAGTGCGACCACGTGGCCTGACCGACGGTCTCGATCACGGCGTCGACCCGCGCGGGGAGCCGTGCCCCGGGTTCGAAGACCGCAGAAGCACCGTTCTGCAGGGCTCGCGCCCGCTTGGCCGACGAGCGCGAGGTCACGAACACCTCGACCCCGGCCGCGCTCGCGAGACGCGTCGCCGCGCTCGCGACGCCGCCGCCCGCTCCTTGCACGAGCACCCGGTCGCCCGGCGCGAGCCCCGCGACCGTGAAGAGCATGCGGTACGCGGTGAGCCACGCCGTCGGGAGGCACGCCGCCTCGACGAACGTGAGCTCGGGCGGCTTGGGGACCAGGTTCTTGGTGGGGACCACGACCTGCTCGGCGAGGGTCCCCGCGTACTTCTCCGACAGGAGCGTCCGGGACTCGGACGGCCCCACACCGTGACCGTCGGCGCCGATCACGCCGTGGACGACGACCTCGGTCCCGTCGGGCGCGATGCCTGCGGCGTCGGTGCCGAGGATCATGGGCAGCTGCTCGGCCCGGAGCCCGACGCCCCGCAGGGACCACAGGTCGTGGTGGTTGAGGCTCGCGGCCCGGACGTCCACCACGGACCAGTTCTCCCGCGCCTCGGGGGCGGGCAGGTCTCCCACGGTCAGTCCTGCGAGCGGGTCCTGCTGGTCGAAGTGCGTCACGTAGGCGGCAAGCATGTGTCCAACCTACGGTCTCCCCGCGTGGAGCGCGTCCGAGCCCGGGGCGGGTCCGCTCTCCGTCCGCCCCGTGAGAAGGCGGGGCCCCGCGCGGCGTGGCGCGAGGCGGCGGTGCAGGTCAGCGGTGGATGCCGCCCGGCACAGGATGCCACCGGGGCCCGTAGCGCCGGGTGAAGACCGCGCCGCTCACCTCGACGAGAGACCCCGCCGCTGCCCGCACGGCGCGGGCGGTCTCGGCGGCCTCGTCGTCGTCCTCGGCGAGGTAGCGCACCGTGACGCGGGCCTCGCCGCTCACGATCCCCAGGTCGTAGGACTCGACCTCGGTCCGCTCGCGCGCCGCGGCGGCGGCCGCCGGCAGCACGGCTTCCGGGGAAGCGCCTGGACGCAGCATCCCGACGACGAGGCTCACCCGGTACGAAGTCACCGCTGCACCTTCGCACAGGCGGGGCCCGGGGGCCGAACCCGCGGCCGGTGGCGTCGCGCACGTCACTTCACCCGATAATCCTGCGGGATCGGAAACACGGCCTCGGCATACTGTGCCCATGCGCATCACCGCCAAGATCGACTACGCCGTCCGTGCGTGCGTGGAGCTCGCCGTCGCCTACGACGAGGGTTTCGTGACCGCCGAGCGGGTCGGGAAGGCGCAGGGCATCCCGGGGTCGTTCCTCCTGGGCATCCTCAACCAGCTGCGCAGGTCGGGGCTGGTCGAGAGTCGCCGAGGTGCGGACGGCGGCTTCCATCTCGCGGCGGACCCGGCGCGGATCGCGGTCGCGGACGTCATCCGCGCGATCGACGGTCCGCTCGCGAACATCGCGGGGGTCCAGCCCGAGGACACGTCGTACGCGCCGTCCGCGGCGACGCTCCAGCAGACGTGGGTCGCGCTGCGCGTCGCGATGCGTTCGGTCCTGGAGCAGGTCACCATCGCGGACATCGCGTCGGGCGAGCTGCCCGACGACGTCGCGCGCCTCGTCGGGGACTCGGAGGCCTGGGTCACGCGCCCGTTCGGTGACGAGGTCGAGCTGCGTGGTGGGGGAGAGGCCGAGCATCGTGGGTGATGCACGCGCCTGCCGGGGGTGACGAGCAAGGCCGCCGGGGGTGACGGGTATGGCCGCCGGGGGTGACGAGCCGTCACCGTCGGCGGTTCGCGCGTTAACACTGCGCAACCTTGTCTCAGCCACCAGCCCAATCTGGACCGTTTCGGTCTAGTTCAGCTACCGTCGGTCTCATGCACACCGAGCTGACGCACCGCGCGCTCCGCGCCGCCGCGCCGGGCTGTTGCTGTCGTCCCGTCTGACCCGACGACACAGCCCCCGCGCCGACCCCACCGGCGCCCCGTGCACCCGCGACCACGTCGCGGCCCCCGAAAGCGACCCTCATGGTTGTGCCCTCTTCCGCACCCGCCACCGTGCGCGCCACCGCACCCGCTGGCCCGCCGTCCCCCCGGCCCCGAGCGACCCAGCGCGCCCCCCGTCCCACGCTCGTCGAGGACTCGGCCGAGCACCTGCTCCTGCACGCCGACGTCCTCGTGATCGGCGGCGGCCCGGCCGCGACCTGGTCCGCGATCGCCGCGACCGAGCAGGGCGCGAGCGTCGTCCTGGTCGACAAGGGCTACTGCGGCACGAGCGGCGTCGCGGCGACGGCCGGCGTCGGGCACTGGCTCGTCCCGCCCGACGCCGACCGCCGCGACGAGGAGATCACGCCGCGCGAGGAGCAGGGCGGCTACCTCACCGACCGCGACTGGACCAACGACGTCCTCGACGAGGCCTGGTACCGCACCGCGCTCATCGACGGCTGGGGGTACGAGCGCACGCGCCGCTCGCGCCCGGCGAGCACCGGCACCCGCGGCGGGGCCGGCGGTCCCGCACCCGCCCCGAACCCCTTCGCGCGCCGCCCCGGCGAGCGGTCCTTCTCGGGATCGTCGCCCGACTACCTGCGCTTCCTGCGCGGCAAGGTCAAGAAGAACGGCGTCACGGTCCTCGACCACAGCCCCGCGCTCGAGCTCCTGGTCGACGGCGCGGGCGTCGTCTCGGGCGCCCAGGGCTACCAGCGCCAGACCGGACGCGCCTGGCGGGTGGCGAGCGGCGCCGTGGTGCTCGCGACGGGCGGCACCACCTGGAAGTCCCACTCCCTGGGCGGCGACGTCGACACGGGCGAGGGCCACCTGATGGCCGCCGAGGTGGGCGCTCACCTGTCGAGCATGGAGTTCTCCAACTTCTACGGCATGGTCCCGTTCGGGACCTCGATGGACAAGAACGGCTTCTTCGTCACGGCCTCCTACTGGGACCACGAGGGTGTGCCCATCGCCTACGAGAACCTGCACAAGAGCCGCGCCGAGCTGCTCGGCGCCTCGCTGCGCGGCACGATCACGGCACAGTTCACCCAGTTCCCGCCCGAGGTCCGCTCGACCCTGCGCGCGGCCATGCCCAACTTCTTCATGGTCACGGACAAGCTGGGGGTCGACCCGTTCACCGAGCGCTTCCCCATGGACTGGGTCCAGGAGGGCACGGTGCGTGGCACGGGCGGGGTCCACGTGCTCGACCGCGACGCGTGGACGGGCGTCCCGGGCCTGTTCGCGGCGGGCGACGTCGCGGCGCGAGACCGTGTGGTCGGTGCGGCGACCGGCGCGGGCGGACCCAACCTGGCGTGGGCCGTGGCGTCGGGCACGTGGTCCGGCCGGGCGGCGGCCGCCCTGGCGGCGGACCGCGGCCCGTCGTCCCGCGGGCAGCGCCTCGAGCCCACGGGCACGGTGGGGCTGCGTCCCGACGACGGAGCGCACCTCCCACGGTCGACCCCGGCCGGGGAGGGGGCATGGCGCGAGATCACGGCCGCGGTCCGCGACGAGATGCTCCCGATCGACAAGTCGGTCTTCCGTCACCACCAGGGGCTCGTGCGGTCGCTCGACACGCTCGACGACCTGTGGGACCGCGCGGGCGCCGAGCTCGTGCCTCCGGACGTGCGGGGCGCCACGGCGATCCGCACGCGCGAGACCGCGGGGATGCTCGCGATGGCGCGCTGGGCCAACCGCACCGCGCTGCACCGCACGGAGACTCGCGGCATGCACACGCGCACCGACTTCCCCGACACCGACCCGCAGCAGGCCCGACGCCTGCTCACGGGAGGGCTGCGCGACCTGTGGGTGCTGCCGGACCCGGAGCCGCCCGTGACGGGCGCCGCCGGGGCGCCCTACCCGGGCAGCACGAGCGCCGGGGCGCCCGGGAGCGCGGTCGGCGCCGGTGCGCCCGGCCGGACCACCCCACCGACCAGGACCGAGGAGGCGTCATGATCGAGATCCTCAACGCCGCGCGCTGCACGTCGTGCGACATCTGCGTGCGGATCTGCCCGACCAACGTCTTCGAGTCCGTCGACGGCGGGGTGCCGACCATCGCGCGGCACTCGGACTGCCAGACCTGCTTCCAGTGCGAGGCGTACTGCCCCGAGGACGCGATCTTCGTGTCTCCGTCGCGCACGCCCGAGCCGGCCGGGTCGCCGTTCCTCGACGAGGCCGACCTGCTCGACCGCGACCTCCTGGGTCTCTACCGGGACCGGGTCGGGTGGCGGCGGGCGCCGCGCGGGAGCAGCTCCGGTGCTGCAGAGAGCGCCGACGCGCCGACCGACACCGTGGCCGGCGCCACCGCGCAGACCGTCCTGTCCTCCGACGTCGACTACCACCGCGCGGCCGCGCTCGCCCCGACCGCGCTCGCCCCGACCTCGGGGTCGCGCGACCACGCCGACGGCACGACACCAGCCGGCACCCCCGCCGACGGTGCACGCCCCCACACCTCCGTCCACACCGACAGCACCACGACCCACCTCCAAGGAGCCCCCTCATGAGCCGGAACCGCACCTTCGCCGCCCTGGCGTCCGTCGCCCTCGTCGCCGCGCTCGCGGCCTGCTCCACGTCCGAGGCCGCGACGCCGTCGGGCGACGGTGCGAGCGCGGGCGCAGAGCTCGCACCCCTCACGACGGGCGGCCCCTGGAACGGCGTGGCAGGCAAGACGCCCGTCGCGACCGGGCCGTTCGGGTACGCGGTCGAGACCGGGATCGCCGACGCGATCCTCGCCGAGCACGGGTACGAGTACGAGGGGTTCGTCGGGTTCAACAACGGGCCGCCCGTGGTCCAGGCCCTCCAGACGGGCGACATCCAGGTCGGCTTCATCGGCGACACCCCGGCGACGCAGGCCAAGGCGAGCGGCCTCGACGTCCCGGCGCTCGTCATCGCCAAGCCGTCCTCCGACATCTGGTTCCTCACCCGGACCGGCGGCGTCACGACGATCGACCAGCTCGCGGGCAAGAAGGTCGGGCTCCAGTTCGGCTCCAACTTCGACAAGTACGGCCGCGCGGTCCTCGAGCGCGCCGGGGTCCTGGGCGACGTCGAGCTCGTCAACCTCCTGTTCGCCGACGCCCTGCCCGCTCTCCAGCGCGGCGACATCGACGCCGTGCCGGTGCCCGCGACCACGGCCGGGATCTGGCGCCTGCAGAACGACTTCCCGGTCCTGTCCAAGGCGAGCGTCGACGACCCCGACCTGCTCGCGACGAGCGTCTCGCTCACCTCGCGCGAGACCTACGAGGCGAACCCCGAGCTCGCCGCGGCGGTCTGGGAGGTCACCGAGGCCGGCGTGGCCAAGATCGAGGCCGACCACGACGCCTACGCCCAGTGGGTCTTCGAGGCCACGGGCTCGCCCGTCGAGGTCGTCAAGGAGGCCGAGCTCTGGCAGTACGGCACGCAGGCGATCGACCCGGACGGGCTCAAGACCGTGCAGTCGACGCTCGACTTCCTCGTCAGCTCCGGCGCCGCCCCGAAGGCGTTCGACGTCAGCACGTGGGGTGTCGAGTGACCACCGGCACGACGACGTCGCGCGCCCGCGCGGAGGCGTCCCCGGTCAGTACAGCGACAGCCGTCGGTACGGTGCCGACCACGGCCCCGGGGGCGGCCGGCGCGCGGACCGGTGCGACGTCGTCGGGCAGGAAGCGGCGCTCGCCGCGCGACGTCCTGCTGCGCGCCTCGGTGCCCACCGCGATCCTCGCGCTCTGGTTCCTCGGCTCGGCCCAGGGGTGGATCGACGAGAAGCAGTTCCCCGCGCCCTGGCAGGTCGCCGACGCGTTCGTCGAGCTCGTGAGCACGGGCGTGCTGTGGGAGAACCTGTCGGTCTCGCTCGGGCGCGTGGCCGTGGGCTTCGCGATCGGCGGGCTGCTGGGGCTCACGCTCGGCGTCGTCGCCGGGTTGTTCCGCCTGGGCGACCAGCTCCTCGACCCCACGCTCCAGATGCTGCGCACCATCCCGTTCCTCGCGATCGCGCCGCTCCTCATCCTCTGGTTCGGGATCGACGAACGACCCAAGATCATCATCATCGCGGCCGCCGCGCTGTTCCCGCTCTACCTCAACACCCACAGCGGCGTGCGCAACGTCGACCGCAAGATCCTCGAGGCGGGCAAGGTGTTCGGGCTGCGCGGGCTGGGGCTCGTGCGGCACGTGATCCTGCCCGAGGCCATCCCGTCGGTCCTTGTCGGGCTGCGAGTGTCCCTGTCGGTGTCGCTGCTCGCGCTGATCGTCGCGGAGATGTCCAACGCGCCGCGCGGCATCGGGTTCCTCATGGTCTCCGCGCAGCAGTACTTCCAGATGGACGTGCTCGTCGTGTGCGTGCTGATCTACGCGGTGTGGGGGCTGTCGGTCGACCTGGTCGTGCGGCTCCTCGAACGCGTCCTGCTGCCCTACAAGCGACTCGGGAGAAAGCCATGAGCGTCCGGACCGTGCACGACCCTGCCGCGCCGACCGTCCGGGTGCAGGACGTCACCAAGTCGTACGGCGACCGGACCATCCTCGAGGACTTCTCCCTGACGCTGCGTCCGGGCGAGTTCGTCGCGCTGCTCGGGGCCAGCGGCTCCGGCAAGACGACGCTGCTGCGCATCCTCGCCGGGCTCGAGGAGCACGACACCGGGACCGTCGAGGCCCCCGCCGAGCGGACCGTGGTGTTCCAGGAGCCGCGGCTCGTCGCGTCCAAGCGGGTCGGGTCCAACGTGATCCTCGGGCAGCGCTCCACGCGCGACCGGCGCGCCGCGGCGTCGGCCGCGCTCGCCGAGGTGGGCCTCGGGGGCCGTGAGGCCGCCTGGCCCACGACGCTCTCCGGAGGAGAGGCGCAGCGCGTCGCGCTCGCCCGGGCCCTCGTGCGCAACCCGCGCCTGCTCCTGCTCGACGAGCCGTTCGCGGCGCTCGACGCCCTGACCCGCATCAGGATGCAGGCGCTCGTGGCCGAGCTGTGCCACGAGCACCAGCCCGCCGTGCTGCTCGTGACGCACGACGTCGACGAGGCGATCCTGCTCGCCGACCGCGTGGCCGTGCTCCAGGACGGGAAGGTCGGGGTCGAGCTCGAGGTGCCGTTCGACCGGCCGCGACGGCGTGGGGTGCCGGGTTTCGGGGACTTCCGGCGGCGGCTGCTGCTCGAGCTGGGCGTCGAGGAGGCGATCGGGACGGCGTGAGGCCGGCGCCCGGGCCCGGCGTCCGGGTGCCGGCCCCCGGGCCCAGGCCCGTGTCGCCCGGCCGTCCCCGAGGTCCACCGCAGGGCGCTCGAGGGGGTGCTCAGGGGCGTGCGTCCGCAGTACCCAGGGCGCTACTCAGGCGGTGCGTCCACCGGGCTGGGGGCCGGGTGAGAAATTGCTCAGCACCTCATCCTTACCGCGTGGTGAGTATTCAGTGCACTCCTAGCGTCGTCGTCATCAGCCCCCGGGACACCTCCCGGGACGACCCACGGGTCGACTGGCGACCACCCCGTTCCTGGAGGAGCACCCCTCGTGAGCACCACGGCCAAGAGCAGCACCCGGAAGAAGACCCTCTACTCGATCGGCGCCCTCGTCGGCATCGGCGCGCTCGCCACCACGGCGGCCTTCACCGACTTCGCCAACCTGAACCTCGGCGGCGGCACGGACGGTTCCGGGATCGGCGCCGGTGCGTTCAACATCCAGGTCGTCGGCACCGACGTGGACGGCATCCCCGTCCCGGGCACCTGGCAGGAGGCCGACACGGCCGAGGGCGTCGACATCGCCGTGCCCGGCGCCGACACCATCACGCCCGGCGACACGATCTCGGTCGCGCTGCCCTACAGGAACGACTCGGAGAAGCTCGGGGCCGACCTCCGGCTCTGGGTCAACGAAGTCCCGGGCAAGACGTCCGACCCCGCCTATCTTGCCGCGCTCCGCTTCTCGGTCGCGGGAAGCGACGGCGTCGCGATCGTCAGCGACCTGACGTTCGACCAGTTCGACGAGCTGGCCGAGTCCGCGGCCCTCACCCCCGTGACCCTGGCACCGGGCGCGTCCGACCAGCTGACGCTCTCGATCACGCTGGCCGACCAGGGCACGGAGGCCAACGCCGCGCTCAACGGCGGCGTGGCCTACGTGCAGGCGCACTTCGACGCCGCATCCGTCGTCCTCCCGTAGCGAGCCCGCACGACCGGCCGGTGGCGCAGGCCACCGGCCGGTCCGCTCTCGGAAGGAGGGTCACGATGCACCGCAAGATCTGGTCCTGGGGCGCGCTGCTCGGCGTGGTGACCCTTGCGACGTCCGCCATGGTCGTCGACTCCGACACGGTCGACGTCCGGTTCGCCCAGGGCGACGACTTCGACATCATGGTCGCGGGTTCGCTCGAGCCCGGCTGGACGCCCCACCCGGCAAGTTGGGGGCACGGCAACCCCGACGCGTACGACGTGGTCCTGGGGGCCGACCCCGGCTCCGGCGCACGTCCCGGTGGCCCGCAGGTCATCGGGCCGGGCGGGCAGCTGACGTTCCGCGTCGCAGCGCTCAACACGTCTCCCGGGCTGCCGGCCCGTGTCGCTCTCACGGTCACCGACCCCGACGACCGCTCGGGCGCGACGGACCCGGCGACGGGCCGCCCGGTCGAGCTCTTCAGCCAGCTCCGCTTCACGATCGTCGAGGACGGCGAGGTGCTGGTCGACGACCTCGACGGCCCTGCCCTGGCGGCCGCCACCCACGAGTGGACCGAGTCCTGGGCCCCCGACGAGATGCACCTCCTGGAGGTGACGGTCGCGCTGCCCGCCGACCTCGACAACCAGTGGCAGGACGCGACGTCCGCCATCCAGCTCCGATTCGAGGCCCAGAATGACTGACCGGAACGCATCAGGCGCGCACCGGGCCGCCGGTCGTCCGACCCGTCGTCCGCGTCCCGCCCTGATCGCGTTCGTGGGGGCCGGAGCCGGCGCGGTCCTCGTGGGCTCGATCGGCGGGACCGTCGCGGGCTTCACGGACGAGGCCTCGGCCGTGATCGAGACCGGCGGCTCCTACGACATCTCGCTCGAGACCCTCAGCCCCACGGGCGACGTGACCACCGGCCAGGGCAGCCCCGACGCGCTCGTGGTCGAGACCACGCACGGCACGTTGAGCCGGACGGTCCCTGTCGAGTGGCGCGTCGACGTCGTGAACGACGCGGCGCCCGGCGCGGTGCACCTCACGCTGTACGACCCCCTCGACGAGCCGTTCGTGCTGGGCGCCCAGCAGTACCCGGACGTGTACTCCCGCCTGCTCGTGACCGTCACCGTCGCGGGGTCCGTCGTGGCTCGCGACGTCCCTGCGGCCGACCTCGCGGTCGACCTGGGAGCGCTCGGGACCGACGAGCACCGCACCGTGCACGTCTCCGCAGTCCTGTCCCCCGACACCCGATCGGTCTACCACGGTAGGTCGACCAGCGTGGGCATGGCCTTCACCGGGAGCACCTCATGACCGGCAGACCTCACCGCACGATCCTCCTCGCCGTGCTCGCGTTCGTCCTCACCACGCTGTGCCTCGCCGTGACGTCGCAGCCCGCGGCCGCAGCCGGCGACCTGATCGAGGTCGACCCGGACAGCGTGGTCGTCGAGGCCCCTGCTCCGGGCCGCTCGGTCGAGTGGACCATGACCGCCCGGAACGTGACCGACCGCGCCGTACCGCTGACCCTCACGGCGGCCGGCCTCGGGGGAGCGCTCTTCGAGGGCGAGCACCCGCTCGACGTCCTCGTGGTCGGGCCCGAGGGCGACGTGCTCCTCGAAGGAGGCGACGTCGTCGGGCAGGGCGACCTGACCGTCGACCTGCCCGAGCTGCCCGCCGGGGGCGAGTACGTCGTCCACGGGCGGGCCGCCATGCCCGCCGAGGCGGGCGACGAGTACCGCGGCGCGGAAGGGAGCGTCACGCTCCGCTTCGTCGCGACCGCCCAGAGCGAGGGAGAGCCCGGGGCGCCCGGCATCCCCGGTGGCGGCCTGGCCTCGACCGGAGCGGGCGTCATGCTCCTCGCCACGCTCGCCGTCGTCCTGATCGGTGCAGGAACCACCGCCTACGTCTCCACCCGGAAGAGGAGGACCCCATGAACGCCGCCACCCGCCGCGTCGCCGCCGCCACCGGCGCGCTGACCTTGGTCGCGACCGCACTGCTCGGGACCGTCCAGCTCACCACGGCCGCCTACACCGACGAGGCGCGGGCCGAGATCGGTGCGCTCACTGCCGACGTCCCGCCCGTGGTCGCCGCGATCCGTCAGGCCAACGCGGTCGACACGACGGCCGCGATCGTCGAGGGACGGCTCTACCTGTGGGGCTTCCTCGGGGCAGGTGCGAACCCTGGGGGCGGTGCGCTCGGTGCAGGTGAGGGGGCCGTCCGGATGCCCTCGCTCTTCAGGCCGTTGACCGACGTGGTCGACGTGAGCGCCAACGCGTACGGCTACAAGGCGATCGACGCGAGCGGCCGGCTCTGGACGTGGGGCACGAACGGCTACAACGAGAACGGCGGGCTCCCGGGCGCCGTGCCCGCGTCGTGGACGCCGCTCGACACCGACGTCCGGTCCGTGGCGTCGAGCGAGTACGCCAACGCCTGGCTCAAGGCCGACGGCTCGGTGTGGACCACCGGGACGCCCGCGTTCGGCCAGCGCGGGAACGGCAACAGCCTGCCTCAGGTGAACCCGACGCGCGTGACCTTCCCGGCCGGAACGGGCGCGCTCGTCTACGTCGGTGCCGCCTACGAGGGCTTCTACGCGGTCGACGACGCGTCGCGCGTCTACTTCTGGGGTCGCGACTACCGCGGCGGGGCCGGCAACGGGCTCCACGGGGACCGCTACGTGACCACGCCCGTCGAGGTGCCCGCGCTCACCGCGCTGGTCGCCTCGGAGGGGCTCGCCTACCTGGGCGGCGGCTACGCGTTCGGGACCCTGCTCACCGAGAAGGGCGACGTCTACACCTGGGGCTCCGCCGAGAACAACGCGCACGGCGGCGCGCCAGGGAGCTGGACCGCGCTCGACGGTCGGGACCTGGGTGACCCCAAGCTCCTCCTGACAGGTGTCGAGGACGTCGCGGTGAGCTTCCAGACGGGCCGCGCCCTCATGGCCGACGGCACCGTCCAGGCCTGGGGGGCTCGGCTGTGGGGCGGAGCGTTCCGGCTCCCGAGCGGTGCGATCAACTCGACCAACGCCCTCGCGGTGGTCTACGACGGCGGCAAGGGCCCAGCGGTCGAGGTCGGCGGGTCCAAGGACGTCGGCTCGTACACGCTCGCGGACGGCACGCTGTGGACCTGGGGCGAGAACGGGTTCGGCGCCGCGTGCGGTGGGCTGACCTACGCCGCGTGCGCTCGCTCGGTCACGTCGACCGGAGCGACCAACGGCCTCTACGTCTGGCCCGCGCACCAGGTCGAGGTGACACCGTGACCGGCGTCGGGCGCACTGCGCGCACCTCGGTCGCCGGTGCGGCGACCCGTGCCGACCTCCGTGCCACGCGCGGTCGACGCCGTCGGGCCGCCCGCACGCTCGGCGCGCTCGCCGTCGTCGGTGTCGCCGGTGCTGGTGCCTTCCTCGTGGGTGGCTCGGTGGGAGCGACGGGCGCCTCGTTCCAGGACACCGCGAACCTCAACGTCGAGTCGCGCGGTGTCGGCAACCCCGAGGCGTTCGACATCGCGCTCGTCCGCGACGGCGTGCTGCGTCAGGCCGACGGCGACGGGCTCGCGTGGGCCGTCGACGGGGCCGGGACGTTCCTCCCGGGCACCGTCCTGGAGACGGTGGTCCCCGTGGTCAACAACGGGCCGTACGACGCTCTGGTCTCGTTCCGGGTCGAGGACCTGCACGACGAGGCCGCGACCGGGGGCAAGGACCCGATCGGCCTGTACCGCTGGACCGTGCTCGATGCCGACACAGGCGAGGTCCTCGCAGGCGACGGTGCGGACCCGATGGCCAGCGAGGTCACGGCGGACGGCCTCGCGGCGGCGACGGCCCCGTTCGCCCTGGCCGCCCGTGGCACGTCCGCTCTCGCGGACGGCTCGCCGTGGGCTCCGGGCGTCGACGGCAGCGTGCGCACCCTGCGAGTGCTCGTCGCGTACCCGGACACGCCGGAGAGCGAGGGCTACAACGGCGCCACGTCACGGATGCGCCTCGCGTTCGGTGCCGAGTCGGTCCCGGCCGCAGGTGCGGCCGGCCAGGAGGTCGCGCCATGAGAGCACTCGTGTGGTTGCGCGACGCGGTCCTGAGCGTCACCGCCGCGATCGGCGTCGTGTGCGTCCTGCTGCTGGGCGCGTCCTTCGCGTTCGACGTGAAGTCGCTCGTGGTCGTCTCGGGCTCGATGGAGCCCGGCATCCCGACCGGCTCCCTCATCCTCAGCCGGATGACCCCGGCGAGCGAGATCGTGGTGGGCGACGTCGTCACGGTCCCCAAGCGCACGGGCACCGAGCTCGTCACGCACCGCGTGGTCGAGGTCGCCGTCGTCGAGGGCGTGCCCGAGGGGCGCGAGCTCACGCTCCGCGGCGATGCCAACGACGTCGACGACCCGTACACCTACGGCGTCACGGTGGCCGGCAAGCACCTCCTGACGATCCCTGGCGGCGGCTACGTCGTGAGCTTCTTCCAGTCGCGGGACGGCGTGGTCGCCACGGGCGCCGCGATCCTCGTGGTCGTCGTCCTGCTCGTCGGGACGCGGGGCGAGACGCGGCAGTCGGTGCGGCGCGCGCGCCGGGGCACCACCCTGCCCGACGGCGCTGCTCACCCCTCGGTGCGGGCTTCCGGCCACGATGCTCACCCGGGTGAGGACGCGCGGTGCGCGTCCGACGACCCCGAGCGCGTGGAGTCACGGTAGTGCCGCTCGCCTCGCCCGAGGCGCGTTCGGGGGGCATAGTCCGAAGGGTGACGGTATCGACCCGTGCGCCCGCCGGGGTGGGGGCCGTCACGTCGTGACGGACCTGATCCCGAGGAGAGCCACCGTGTTCGACGACGAGGTGCAGAGCGCTGTCGACCACCTGCGGAGCGGGATGTCCGTCGAGGTCGTCGGGCAGCGCGGGATCGGCCGCACGACCCTGACCCGCCGGGTCGTGGCCGAGCTCGAACGGACCGGCGCGAGCGTCCTGTCGCTGACCGGGCTGACGAGCACCGTGCCCGAGCCGTACGTCTCGCTCCGGCTCGCCGGTGTCGAGACACCCAAGGACGGTCCGACGCTCTACGGGTTCGTCGACCGCGTGGCGCGCGAGCTCGCGCGCGGGTCGAGCGCGTACGTCGTCCTCGACGACGTCCTGACGATCGACGAGGACTCCCTCGCGGTGGTCACGGTCGCGCGCGAGCGCCTGGACGCTCCGGTGCTGGTGACGTCGTTGCCGTTCCGTCGTGGTCTGACCTCGGCGCAGCGCTGGTTCCCCGCCGAGAAGGGGGTGCGGATCACGCTGGGCCCGCTCTCCTACGAGGAGACGAGCGCGCTGGTCCACCGTCTGCTGGGCGGCCGCGTCGCGTCCGACGTCGTGGCGCACGTCTACGCGAAGTCCTCCGGGATCACGAGCCTCGTCCGCTCGATCGTGCACACCGCGACGTTGAGCCGAAGGATCGAGGAGACCGACGGCGTGTGGCGCATGGCCGGGGACACCCTGTGGAACCCGCACCTGCAGACCGTGATCGAACAGCTGCTCGCGGGGCTCGATGACGAGGACTTCCGGACCGTCTACGAGCTCGCGCTCCTCGGGTCGGCCACGATGGAGCAGATCACGGTCATCGACCGCGTCGCCTCGGTCGAGAGGCTCGAGGAGCGCGGGCTCGTGAGCGTCGTGGGGCAGCAGCCCCTCAAGGCGCTCGTCTCGCTCAACCCGCTCGCGATCGTCGACTACTTCCGTAAGCGCCCCCTCGACGTGGCGGGCATGGTGCACTCCCGGCGGCTCAGCGAGCTGCTCCAGGTGCCTGAGTCGAAGCTCTTCCAGGCAGCGCGGCAACGCATCGAGAGCTCGGCGGTCTCGGCGCTCCCTGCGCCGCCCGAACCCGGCGGCTTCCCGGTGCTCGCTCGCTACTTCACCGACCGGATGGCCCTCGAACGGGTGGCACACGAGGAACGGGTCGCGACCGACCCGTCCCTCGCGAACATCCTGTCCTACCTCGGCGCGCTCCTGGAGTGGCAGGACGACCCCGAGCGCATCGAGGCGCTGTTCGAGCAGACTGACCATCGCAGCGACGGTGCGACGCGCGGCGACCTGGTGCTCTACGGGGTGGTCAAGGCCCTCTGGTACGGGCTCGCCCGTCACGACGCCCGCGCCGTCGCACGTGCGCTCACGTGGATGGTCCAGGCCACGGGCGATGCCGACGGGGAGGCGCACGCGATCCAGGTCTTCCTGCGGGTCGTCAGCACGGGTGTCCGGCCCGACGACCTGGACTGGCTCCACCGGGAGGTCCGGCGTCGTCAGGACTGCTGGGTCTCGCACGTCGTCCTCGCCGCCACCCTGACGATCCACGGCGACCCCCGGGGGGCGCTCGCCGCGATGGAGGACAGGCCCGCCACCACGCCGGCCATCATCGAGCGCTACCTCGACTTCTTCCGCGCCGTCGCGCTGGTCGACGGAGAGGACGGGGCTCTCGCGACGCGCACGACCACCCGGTTCCTCCGGGAGTCGCAGCTCGAGCTCGACCGTCCTCGGGTGACGTTGTTCGCATACGCAGCCGCGCTCCGGACCTTCGTCGAGGGGAGGTGGGAGGAGGGTGTCAACCTGCTGAGCGAGATCTTCACGCTCGGAGCGCCCGGTGAGATCTCACGTGGTGTGCACGGAGCGATGCTCCGGCTCGGTGCGGACCTGATGTTCCGGACGGGCCGGGGAGACGTCGCCTCGTCGTTCCTGATGGAGACCGAGGGCGTCCCGGACGGGCCGCTGCCGTGGATGCAGCGCGGTGTCGACGACGCGATCCGTGCGCTCATGGCGGGCGACGTCGGGCAGGCTGCGGACATCCTCACGACCATCGGACGAGAGGCCGAGCCCAAGGGCTACTGGTCCGTCGTCCGGGCCGCGCTCCAGGTCGCGACGGCGCTCGACCCGACGCTCGTCCGTCTCGACGTGCTGGACCGGGCCTGCGGGCTGTCGCCCGAACCGCAGGCACTCTCCGGGTATCGGGCCACGGTGAGGCAGGTGCTGACGGACCCGCTCGGCGTCGAGCAGCACCTGGCCGCGTACGAGCACGGCCGGGACGACTACTTCCTGCTGCGGACCCTGGTGTCCTTCGCCCAGCGCAGCGACCCGGAGCTGAGGGAGCACGTCACCGCGGCCGCTCGGCAGCTCGAGGTCCGTCTCGGGCGGACGCCGCTCGTCGTGAGGCAGGTCGAGGACACGAACCCGTCGCTCACGGCTCGTGAGCTGGAGGTAGCCCTGCTGGTCGGCGCGCACACGAGCGCCGAGGTCGCGTCGGCGCTGGGGATCAGCCGGCGGACGGTCGAGAACCACATCTTCCGCGCGCTCAAGAAGACTGGTGCTTCGTCTCGGGCAGAGCTCGCCGAGATCGCGGTCAGAGCGCGGGTCGAGGTCGCCGGGTAGGCGCTGCGCTACCTGCTCGACGTACCCGAGGGGGTGCGTCCGGCCTCGGGCCGGTAGTCCCCGTAGCGTGCCCACGTCACCGTGACCCGGACGAGGACGATCCCGTCCTGCGCGAGCGAGCCGGCGAACTCGGGGAACCTCGCGGCGTACTCCGCCGCGCAGCGCTCACGCTCGCGCCCCTCGGGCAGGTCGGCGACCCCTTCGCACTGCAGGGTCGTCCCGTCAGCGCCTCCGACGGCCACCGCGATGCGCGGGTCACGGCGAAGGTTGGCGATCTTGCGTGAGCTCTCGCGGGCGTCGAGCACGAGCTCGCCTCGATCGGTCGCGGTGAGAGAGAGGTAGGCCGCCTGAGGGCTGCCGTCCGGGCCGAGCGTCGCGACGACTCCTGCCCCCTGAGCGCGGACGTACTCGACGAGCTGCTGGTCCATGGGGAGATCCTCGGGTGCCGTCGGAGCGTTGTCCAGGATCAGCGGTTCGCGAGCTCCGCACGCCGCGGCGGGTTCGCACCAGCGCGCGACACGGTGATCGCGGCCGCTGCGACGCACTGCTCGAGCACCTCGCTCAGCGAGGCGAGGTCGATCGCACGCAGCGCCTCGCGCCGGTCGGCACCCAGGAGGTCCTGCTCCCAGAGCCCGTCGATGAGCGCTCCCATGAAGGTGTCACCGGCACCGACCGTGTCGACGACCTCGACGCGCGGCGCGGCGACGCGGACCTCGCCCGCAGGGCACACCGCGACCGCGCCCTCGCCACCGAACGTGACGACCACGATCGCGGGCCCCCGCGCAGCCCACGTCCGGGCGACCTCGACCGGGTCGGCGCCGGGGTGGAGCCACTCGACGTCCTCGTCGCTCACCTTGACGACGTCGGCGGCCGCGACGAGCGGCTCGATCCGGGCGAGCGCGGCCTCGGCCGTGCCCATGAGGCTGGGCCGGGCGTTGGGGTCGTACGTGATGGTCGAGCGCTCGCGCGCCGCCAGCACCAGGTCGTGGACCGCGTCCGCGCCGGGCTCGAGGACGGCGGCGATCGACCCGGTGTGGACGGCGAGCGTCGTCTCGGTGGCCGCGGTGCCGGGGGCCACGTCCCAGGTGATCGCGAAGTCGTACGTCGCGGCCCCCGACGCATCGAGGACCGCTCGCGCCACGCTCGTGGCAGCTGCGCCGTCGGACCCCGGGGTGAGGGTGACGCCCGAGTCGGCGAGCCAGGCGCGCAGCGTCTCTCCGTGCTCGTCCTGACCGATGTGGGCCGCGAGCAGGGTCTCGCGCCCGAGTCGGCCGAGCGTCAGGGCGACGTTGGCCGGGCTGCCGCCGGGGTGCTCATCGGTCGTGCCGTCGGGGCGTCGGACCTCGTCGATGAGGGCTTCGCCGACGACGAGGACGTGGGGGGACCGGTGCGGCATGAGAGCTCCAGAGCAGGTGAGAGGTTGCGACGGTGCAGCGTCGTGAAGAACGATCCTGCACCGATGACAGCGTTGTCAACCGCACGGGCGTGCGGCTGGTGGCACGGGACGAGCGGGCGCCGCCCCAGGGCGGGCGGCACCCGCTCGTCGACCGCTACCTCAGGTACGGACCTGCTTCACCGACCTTGCCCGGCGCCGGGTTGCCCGGCAGCTCGAGCACGTAGGCGCGCATGTTGCCCTTGCCGCTCACGGACACCGCGAGCGATCCGCCGGTGACGACCTTGCGGTCGCCCGTCACGGCGTCCACGTAGGTGCCGTTCGGGATGCCCGAGAACGTCGCCGAACCGCTCACCGCGACCAGCACGAACGAGTCCACGGACCCCTCGGTGAACCGCTTCTTGTATGCGATCCCACCCGAGACCCCCTCGGTCGAGTACTGGCCCTTCTGGAGCGCCGGGATCGCCCGGCGGATCTGGTTGAGGCGCTGGACGTGCTTGACCAACGGCTGCTGGAGCGTCGTCGCGACGGCCCCGGTGGCCGACGTGACGACGCCGAAGTCGTTCGCCACCACTGTCCCCGCGAGGTGGTCGCCGTAGTAGGCGCGCCCCGTGGTGGCGAGCGGGCAGGTCGGACCGCAGTCGATCTTCTTGCCCGCCTGGAACTCGATCTCCGAGCCGTAGTAGAGCGTCGGGATGCCGCGGAACGTCCACATGAGGCTCATGTTCTCGGCCCACGCGTCGGTGCCCCCGGCGAACCGCGTCTGGGACTTGCCGGGCCCGTAGTCGTGGCTGTCCACGTAGACCGTGTTGTACGTCGCGTCGTTCGTGACGTCGTCGGAGTCCTTGCCGGACCAGAAGGCGTTCGAGGCGTCGTCGAAGTTCATGTGCATGCGCATGTCGATGATGTTCATGCCCGACGCCTTGGAGTGGTCGGGCGCGTGGTACGTGTTCCCGACCAGGGTCGCGTTGGTGCTCGTCGGCTGGTTCGCCGGCCCCATGAGGTTCTCGTACTGGAACTGCTCGGCCGCGGCGACGACGTCGTCGAGCGAGTACTCCTTGCGCTCGTCCCAGGTGTAGAACGGTGCGGAGTGGTTCACGGACCCGCGGTTCCACTTGTCGTGCACGAACTGCGCGACCTCCCCGAACACGTAGAAGTCCTTGCCCTTCTCGCCGTGCGTCGCGACCGCGTGCTCCTGGATCGCGGGCAGGAAGACCCGGTTCCACGTGACGCGGGGGATGTGGACCGCAGTATCGATCCGGAACCCGTCGACGCCCATGTCGATGTACTTGTTGTACGCGCCGATCAGGTAGTCCTGCACCTGCTCGTTCTCGGTGTTGAAGTCCGCGAGGTCCTCGTGGATCCAGCAGTCCTGGGCGTCCTTGCCCTCCCAGTTCCCGATCCAGCAGGGGTGGTAGAGGTTCGAGGGGAACATGCCCGACGTCGCGTTGGGCCACTGGCAGCTGTACGTCCGGTAACCCTCGGCCGAGTAGCCGACCGGGACACCCCAGCTGGCACAGTTCTGGCCAGCGGGCTGCGTCGAGGACCACAGGTCACCGTTGTACGTCGAGCCGTCGGCGTCCTCCTCGAGCGGGTCGTACTCCTTGCCCGCGACGGGCTGGTCGTAGTACCAGCTCCACTGCGCGTCGCGCGCGCCGTACACGGTCGGGGTGAACAGCCCCTCTGCTCCCCACCGGGACGAGTGGTTGTACACGACGTCCTGGTAGATCTTGATGCCCTTGGCGTGCGCCGCGTCGATCAGGTCCTGGTAGCTCGCGCCCTCCGACTCGAGCCGCGGGTCCACGCGGTAGAAGTCCCACCCGTGGTAGCCGTGGAAGTCGTAGTCGGACCGGTTGAGCACGACGGGCGTGATCCAGATCGCCGAGAACCCGAGGCCCTTGATGTAGTCGAGCTTGTCGACGATGCCCTCGAAGTCGCCCCGGAACATGGGGTCGTCGTTCGCGGCGTTGCCCGACTTCACGTGCATCGAGCCGCCACGGTTGTTGGTCGCGTCGCCGTCGTTGAAGCGTGCGGTCATGACGAAGTAGATCGAGTCCTCACGGGGGTCGCCGCCGAGCGGCTCACCGGTCGTGGCGGGGGGCGTCGTCGGCTGGGTACCGGTCGTCCTCGAGGCCGTCGTGCTCGCCGCGGAGCGGTTCCCGGCCGCGTCGAACGCGGTCACGGAGTACGAGTACGCCGTGTTCTCGAGGAGGTTCGTGTCGGTCGCGGACGTGCCCGTGACGTCGCGCGTGACGGTGCCCGCGCCGCCCGTGCGCGTCACGGTGTAGCCCGCGACGGCCGTGTCGTCGGTCGACGCGGTCCAGCTCGCGGTGAGGCCGATGCCCGTACCGGTCACGGTCAGGCCCGAGGGGACCGACGGGGCCGTGGTGTCGGGCACCTCGGGGACGACGGGCGGGCAGGGGTCCGTGGCGTTCGCCGTGAGCGCCCCGTTCTTCACGGTCGAGATCCCGGGGCCGTAGGCGTAGTCCTTGCCGCCGTTGTTGTCCCAGGTGCCCGAGCCGTTGGTGAAGACGACCTTGCCGCCCGTGGCGGCTCCCAGGTCGATCGTGAACCGGAACCACCCGGTGCAGGCGGCCTCCATGGCCTTGCCCGGTGCCGTGGTCCAGGCCGCGGTCGTGGTGTTGAAGTGGATCTTCGGCGCGGTCCACGTCGTCGCGTAGTAGAGGGTCGCGGCGCCCGCGGGAGCCTCGGTGGGGGTGGAGGTGGGTTCGGGGTCGGGCGTGGTCGCGCAGGGGGAGGTCCCGGTCGTGACGGCACCGTCCTTGACGACCACGACGCCTGCACCGACCGCGTAGTTGCGGCCGCCGTTGTTGTCCCAGGTGCCCGACCCGTTGTTGAACGTGAGCTGGGCCCCGGCGGCCGTCCCGAGCGGGATGGTCCGGCTGAGCCAGCCGTCGCACGCGGGCGCCATGGCGACGCCGGGGACCGTGGTCCACGCGCCGCCCGTGACGCCGTAGTGGACGTTGGTCGTGGTCCAGCCGGCGCGGGCCGGGTAGTAGACCGTGGTCGAGGCCTCGCCGCTGGTCGCGCCGGCGGCCGTGGCCACCGAGGTGACGGCGAGCGGGCCCAGGAGCCCGAGGCCGAGGAGGAGGGCGACGGGTCGTCTCCACCGTGCGAACGTCGTTGATCGCATGATCTTCCTTCATCAAGGGGGCACCGCCGAGAGTCACGACGGTGTGACTTCTGCAAGGTTGCGTAACGTTGCAGCCTTCCTTGCGGGAACATACAGGACATCCCGAGGGCTGACCAGAGGTGTGGGAGGCTCGACCGGGCGTACCGAGGCGCGACGGGAGGACCCGGCACCACGGGTGCCGGCAGGAGGAACGATGGACATGATCAAGCCGTGGCAGCTCGTCACGGTGGTCTGCGTGCTCGCGCTGCTGACCTATGTGGTGATCGTCGTGCGGGCGTTCCTCGGTGGGATGCGTGGCGAGGAGCGCGGGCGGCGTCGCCGCCGACGTCCGCGCACCTGAGCTCCGAGGTCGGCACGGCGCTGCTGACGTCTCAGCGCACGGACGCGGACGCCTCTCAGCGCACGGACGCGAACGCCTCCAGGACCCGGTCGACGCTCGACCGCAGTCCCCAGCGCGAGGCGAGCGCGTCGAGGGCCGCAGCGTCCGCGGGGGCGGACGGGACGTCGTCGGGCACTGCGGGCAGGGGGGCGTCGCGCGCGACCTGGACCACGAGCGGGGCGACGTCCAGATAGTCCGCGGCCTCGGTCAGGCGGCGTCGCTGCGTGGGGCTCAGGCCGGGGTCGCCCTCGTCGCGTGCGCGCAGGATGCCCGCGAGGTCGCCGTAGCGGGCGAGCAGCCCCGCGGCCGTCTTCTCGCCGATGCCCGCGACGCCCGGCAGGCCGTCGCTCGGGTCGCCGCGCAGCGCGGCCATGTCGGCGTACGCCTGGCCCGACGTCACGCCGTAGCGCTCGGCCAGGCGCTCGACATCCACGACGTCGAGCTTCTTGAGACCCCGAGCGGTGTACAGCACGCGCACTGGCACGTCGTCGTCGACGAGCTGGAACAGGTCGCGGTCTCCCGTGACGACCTCCACCGGCCCGACATCAGGCCCACGGGAGTCGCTCGCACCGATCCCTTCGCCCGCCTCGCGCAGGGCGCGCCGCCGGGCCGACTCGCGCTCGACGAGCGTGCCGATCACGTCGTCGGCCTCGTAGCCCGGGCAGCCGACGCGCGCGATCCCGAGGGCCGCGAGGACCTCGACGATGACGGGGACCTGGGTCGTCAGAGCCTCGGGGACCTCCTCGATGCCCGTGGTCCCGGGGACCTCGGTCGCGACCCGGTGGGCCTTGTAGGACGGGATCGCGTCGACGCGGAACGCGGGGCGCCAGTCGTCGTCCCAGCACGCCACGAGGCGCGCGGGCCGGCGCTCGGTGACGAGCACCGCGATGGTGTCGAGGAAGCCGCGCACGGCGTTGACGGGCGTGCCGTCGGGGGCCCTGACCGAGTCCGGGACCCCGAAGAACGCACGGAAGTACTGCGACGCGGAGTCGAGCAGCAGCAGGCCGCCGTGGCCGGGGAGCTGGGTGTCGCGCAGGGGAGCGGGCGTCGCCGGGTCCGTCATGCCACCCAACGTACCGGCGGCCGCCCACGCGGGCCGGTCCACGGCCCGGGTGCCGCGCGCCCCGACCGGTGCGACACCCCGACGCCCGGCCGCGGAGGTCCCTGATCTGACGCTGCGAGGAGGGATGTGTCACATCCGATTCGGGACCTTTGGCCGGGCTCTTCCGCAGGTCACGTGCCTAGGGTGGAAGTTGCCCCGGGCATCGAGGCGACCCGTCCGGGGTCGCCTGTCAGGAACCCAGCGACCAACGAGAGAAGGCGTGGCGAGGATCATGAAGGCTGCACGTTTCCACGGACGAGAAGACATCCGCATCGAGGACGTCCCGGCCCCCGAGCTGCGGCCGGGCGCGGTCGCGATCGACATCGCCTGGTGCGGGATCTGCGGTTCGGACCTGCACGAATACCTCGACGGCCCCATCTTCACGCCCGCCAAGGGCCGCCCGCACCCCCTGTCGCACGAGGAGATCCCCGTGACCATGGGCCACGAGTTCTCCGGGACCGTGACCGCGCTGGGCGAGGGCGTCGACGACCTGACGATCGGCGAGTCCGTGGTCGTCGAGCCCTACTTCGTGTGCGGCGAGTGCGCGCAGTGCGAGGCCGGCAACTACCACCTGTGCGTCAAGATGGGCTTCATCGGCCTGGCCGGTGGTGGTGGCGGACTCTCCGAGAAGGTCGTCGTCGACCGTCGTTGGGTCCACCCCGTGGGCGACATCCCCCTCGACCAGGCCGCGCTCATCGAGCCGCTCTCGGTCGGCCACCATGCGGTCGTCCGCTCGGGCGCCCAGGCCGGTGACGTCGCGCTCGTCGGAGGGGCGGGACCCATCGGGCTGCTCACGGCCGCGGTCCTCAAGGCGCGCGGCGTCACGGTCATCATGTCCGAGGTCTCCGAGGCCCGGAAGACCAAGGCCCGTGAGACGCACGTCGCCGACCACGTGGTCGACCCCACGCAGGACAACCTCATCGCCCGCGTCCGCGAGATCACGGACGGTCGTGGCGTCGACGTGGCCTTCGAGTGCACGAGCGTCAACGCGGTCCTCGACCAGCTCTTCGACGCGGTCCGCCCCGCGGGCGTGATCGTGGTCGTGTCGATCTGGGGCAAGCCTGCCGCGGTCGACATGCAGAAGCTCGTCCTCAAGGAGATCGACCTGCGCGGGACCATCGCTTACGTGCGCGACCACGCCGAGACGATCAAGCTCGTCCAGGAGGGCAAGATCGACCTCGCCCCGTTCATCACGGCGAAGATCCCGCTCGAGGACCTCGTGACCGAGGGCTTCGACACCCTGATCCACCGCAACGAGACCGCGGTGAAGATCCTCGTCCACCCGTGACGGGCTCCCGGCCCGACGCCGGAGCGCACCCTCGACGCGGAAGGTGCGCTCCGCCGTCGGGCCGGGTTCTTCATGCACTCGGCGGAGACCGGACGGCCTGCCGCCGCTCAGCGGACCGTCGCGAAGAACTCCCGCACGTCCGCGACGAACGCCTCTGGTTCCTCCATCGCCGCGAAGTGGCCCCCGCGACCCTCGACGTCGGTCCACCGTGTGATCCGGTGCTGGGCCTCGGCGTACCGGCGGATGCCGACGTCGTGCGCGAACACGATGACGGCCGTCGGGACGCCGGTCGGGGGCTTGGGCGCGTCCCACGCGCTCTCGCTCGCGTACGCCATGTACGCCGACGACCCGGCCGTGCCGGTCAGCCAGTAGATCATCACGTCGGTGAGCATCCGGTCCCAGCCGAGCACCTCGTGCGGCAGCTCGTCCGCGGGGAACGTCCAGGCCTTGAGCTTGTCGAGGATCCACGCGAGCTGCCCGACGGGCGAGTCCGTGAGTGCCGCGCCGATCAGCCCGGGGCGCGTGCCCTGGATCGAGACGTAGCCGAGCTCCTCGGTCATGAAGCGCCCGATCCGGCTCAGACGGTCGCGCTCGAGCTCCGTGAGGCTCGCGAGCTCGTCCTCGCCGATCTCGTGGAACGCCATGCCGATGTTGCCGTTGAGGTGCACGCCCACGACCGGTCCTGTGGTGCCGTCGCTCCCGGTCGCGCGCGCGACCTCGGGCGAGACCCCCGCGCCCACGTCGCCGCCCTGCACGCCGTAGCGCTCGTAGCCGAGCTGGCGCATGAGCTCGGCCCACGCGACCGCGATGCGTGCACTGTTCCAGCCGGCCTCGGTGGGTCCCGAGAAGCCGAAGCCCGGGAGCGAGGGGATCACGACGTGGAAGGCCTGCGCGGGGTCGCCGCCGTGCGCGCGCGGGTCCGTGAGCGGCCCGATCACGTCGAGGAACTCGGCGAACGACCCCGGCCAGCCGTGCGTGAGCAGCAGCGGGAGCGCGTCGGGCTCGGGCGAGCGGACGTGCAGGAAGTGGACCCGCTGCCCGTCGATCTCGGTGAGGAACTGCGGATGGGCGTTGATGGCGGCCTCCTGCGCGCGCCAGTCGTAGGACGCGCGCCAGTGCTCGACGACCTCGCGCAGGTAGGAGACAGGGACTCCCGTGTCCCAGCCGTCGCCCGGCAGCGGGGCGGGGAACCGGGTCCGCGCGAGACGGTCGGCCAGGTCGTCGAGGTCCGCCTGCGGGATCTCGAGGCGGAAGGGGCGGATCGTGGAGCTCGTCGTCGTGTCCATGTCCTCGACGCTACGCGCGGTAGCGGTCAGCCTCTGTCCGCTATTCCTGCCCGACGGCGGAGCTCGCCTTGCCGCGTGAGGGGGCGCTCCGGCGTCGGGCCGGGTTCTCGGGCGTTGAGTGCATGATTGCGCTGCGAAACGCCCGGCGAGTCGCAGCCGAATCATGCACTCAGCGGGGCTGCCAGACTCACCCCATGACCGACCTGCGCTGGAGCGACGTGATCGATGCCCTCGACCCGGAGTGGAACGGGTACCTGCCGGACGTCGTGGTCGGCGAGATCGGCCTCGAGGACTGGCAGTCCCTCCTGGACCTCGTCGAGGAGCAGGGGTGGCCCCACGAGGTGGCGCACGCCAAGGGGGCTCCCTGGCCCCGCGCGGCAGCGCTGTTCCCCGACGGGCGCCCGCTGGACGAACCCCCGACCCTGAGTGTGCGGCCGTTCGCGGGCGTCCAGGTCAACGTCTACCCGCACGCGGTCGACGAGATCGCGTTCGACGTCGACCTGCGCGAGCTCGAGGGGCAGGTGGGGATCGACCGGTTGTGCGGGCTGCTGCGGCTCGTCGGCAGTCGGCTGTCGCGCGACGTCCCGCTGTACGCGGAGGGGGACCTTGCTGCTCCCGTCCTGCGCTACGACCTCGCGACCGACACGTTCTGGCACGTCGAGGCGCGGTGAGTGCGGAGCAGTTGTCGTCGATCGGGCCCATCGACGACAACTGCTCCGCACTCAGCGGGAGGCCGCCGCCCGCGCCGACGACCCGTCGTCGTCCACCAAGCCCTCCTCGCGCGCCCGCACGATCGCCGCCGCCCGGTCGCGCAACGACAGCTTGGCGAGCACGCCCGCGACGTAGTTGCGGACCGTCTTGGTGCTCAGGGACAGCCGCCGCGAGATCGCGGTGTTGTCGAGCCCCGCGGCGACGAGCGCGAGCACCTCGCGCTCCCGGTCGGTGAGCTGCGGGAACGGCACGGCCGTCCGCGAGCCGCCCAGCACGTTGGCCACGGCGCGTGCCACGACCCCCGGTGCGAGGATCAGCTCGCCGTTCGCGACGGCCCGCACCGCCCGCTCGACCTCGTGCGGCGACGCCGACTTCACGAGGTACCCGCGCGCCCCGGCGCGCAGGCAGGCCGCGACCGAGTCGTCGTCCTCGTGCATCGACATGACGAGCACGGGCACGTCCGGGCGGTCACGCGCCAGGTCCCGCGTGAGCTCGACGCCCGACCCGTCACCCAGGTCGAGGTCCATGACCACGACGTCGAGCCCCTCCGGTGCGCCCAGCACGGCTCGGGCCTCCGCGGCGCTCGCGGCCTGGGCCACGACGCTCACGCCCTCGAGCGAGTCGAGCAGCGCCGCCATCCCGATGCGGAACACGGGGTGGTCGTCGACGAGGGCCACGCGGATGGGGCTCACAGCACGACCTTCCGGGGGAGGACGGCCCGCACGCGCGTGCCGCGCGGTGCGAGCGGGGTGATCTCCAGCGTCCCACCGAGCTCCTCGGCGCGCTCCCGCATGGACCGCGTCCCGACACCGGCCTGCGCGTCCTGCCCGACGCCGGAGCCCGCGTCGTCGCACGTCACGACCAGGTGCGTCCCCGGCTCGGGGACACCGGGCGGGTGCGCGGCGACCTCGACGCGACAGCCCGCGGCCCCGCTGTGACTGGACGCGTTGATGACCGCCTCGCTCGCGATCGCGTAGGCAGCGGCGGCGATGCGCGTGTCGAGGTCGTCGCACGGCCCGCACAGGAGCTCGACCGCGAAGCCGTCGGCGTCGTGGTGGTCGGCGAGGTCGTGCAGCGCGGCCTCGAGACCGGCCTCGTCGAGCGCGGGGGGCAGCAGGCTGCGCGAGAGAGTGCGCACGTCCCCGACCCGCTGCTCGACCTCGTGCTGGAGGGCCTCGAGCACCGCGGCCGCGGCGGCGGGGTCGGTCGCGAGCGTGTTGCGCGCACCCTGCAGCCCGAGCCGCAGCCCGTTCAACCACGGCCCGACGCCGTCGTGCAGCTCCCGACGGATCAGTCGCCGTTCGGCGAGACGCGCCCGGGTCACGGCGTCCTTGGCGCGCTCGAGGTCGCGCGCGCCGCTCGCCAGGGCGAGGCCCGCTGCGACGACCGGCACGAGCTGGGCGAGCGCGTCCCGGGTGCGTGCGTCGAGGCGCTCGCCGGCGCGGGGTGTCACGGCGAGGTCACCGAGGACCTGGCCGCCGTGCTCGACGGGCACGTGGGTCACGTGGACCGAGGTGGGGGAGCCCCACGACGCCTCGACCGTCCCGGGTGGCGCCCCGGGGACCGTGCTCGCCGACCCGGAGCCCGTTCGTGCGGCCGGGGCGCCGCCCGTGAGCGAGGCGGTGCGGGAGGACGCCGCCGCGCCCGCTGGGCCCCCGCCGCTCGTGAGCGTGACCGACTCGAGCCTGAGCGACTCGCCCGTCGAGGCGACCAGTCCGTGGAGCAGCTCGTCGGCGGTCGCGGCGACCCCGAGCTGGCGTCCCATGCGCAGCACGGCCCGTCCCGGGTCGGTCGTCTCGCCGTAGACGAGCGTGCGGACGCGCCGCCGGAGCCAGGTGCGGGCGGGCTGGACCGCGAGCACGACGCCGACCGCGGCGAGCACCTGGGCGAGCGGCCGGTTGCCGACGAGAGCCGTCACGGCGACGACGAGAGCGACGTAGACGACGACCAGCGCGAGGGTCAGGAGCGCGCCGATCGTCGCGCGGCTCAGCGCGAGGTCCAGGCCCCAGAGCCGGTTGCGCAGGACCGAGACGAGCAGCGCGGCAGGGAACAGGGCCTGGCACGCGAGGTGGGTCAGGGGCAGCGCGAGGATCGCGTCCGGCGAGTCCCACGTCCCGAGAAGAGGGAGGAACGACAGCGCCATGATCGCCGTGCCCAGGGCCAGGAGCCCCAGGCCGCGGCGTTCCTCGGGAGGCCCGTGCCGGTGCCGCCACCACGTCGCGGCCGCGGTCACGAGCCCCATGACGACGACGCCGAGGATCGCCGGCCGTGGGTCGTCGACCGGTGCGAGCAGGAAGAAGAGGATCGAGCCGACGCCGCCCGCGACCCCGAGCCACGCGCCCACGGACAACGGGTGGTCGCGCACGAACCACGGCACGAGCACGAACAGCCCGATCGTCCCCGGGACCCACGCGAGACCGTACGCCGCGGCGAGCGGTTCGAGCGGCGGCAGGTCCGGGTGCGTGCTCGCGAAGCTGCGCCACGCCCCGCCGAGCGCGGCCAACCCTCCGCCGATCCCCGCGAGCGAGACGAGCCAGCCGACGACGTGCTGCCGGCGCGACAGGATGATCGCCCCGACCGAGCCGTAGACGAGCGCGACCATGGCGTCGACGACCACGAACAGCAGGTCGCCGAGCAGCACGCCCACACCCGAGGTGAGCTGGAGCACGAGCGCCGCGATGCCGAGGAGCCACGAGACGATCGCGATGGCGAGCGCCGTCCGGGGCAGGCCCCCGGTGCCCAGGCTCGCGCGACCGAACGCCGATCCGCGCGAGGGCACGGCCGGACTGCCGGAGGACTCCGGTGGAACGTCCCCTGCGTCTGCGCCCACAGCGCCACGGTAGGGGGCGGGTCCGGCCGCGCGACAGAGGGCGGGAACGATTCCACCCGCACGCCGGGCTGCACGGCCGCGACCGGCCCCGCCCCCGGAGAGGGGGACGGGGCCGGTCGCGCTGCCCGGGACGACCCGGGCGCTCGGTGGCGTGACCACGACGGTGGGCTGCGCCGTCGGGCAGGTCAGCGACGGTCGCCCAGCGCGAAGCCGAGCGCCGCGACCGTGAGCCACAGCGGACCCACGAACCCTGCCATGTACTGCAGGGGCGAGACGCCCACGAGCAGCGTGATCCCGCCCAGGAGCAGGCTCACGACCCCGATCCAGCGCGGTGCGGCGCCGTGCCGCAGCGACGCCACGGCCACGGCGACCGCGGTCAGGCCCGCGCCGACCCACAGCCAGGGGATGGTCGCGGTCCAGTCGGCGTAGAACGCGCCCGACTCGGCGACGATCTTGTCGAGCTCGGCGAACCCGAACATGAACTGGGTGTCGAGTCCCGAGCCCATGAGCGCCGCGACCGAGGTCAGGACGAGTCCCGAGCCTGCGACCGTCGGCAGGAGGCTGCCCGCCGGGGCCTGGACGTCGAGGCGTCGCTTGAGCCCTGCCGCGAAGACCAGGACGAGGATCGCGACCAGGACGGTCGCGGTGTGGAAGACGAGGAGCGTGGACGTCTTGCCCGCGAGGTCGGCGACGATCGCGTCGGCATCGCCTGCCGTCTGCTCCCAGTCGGCGCCGAGCGCCATGGAGGCCTGGATCGAGACGATGCCCAGGACGCCGGCCGCGACGCCGGTCCACGCCCAGGCGCGGGACGTGCGGGCGGGGTGCCCGTGGGCGAGGGCGGCGTCGGAGGTGACGGGTGCTGTCGGTCGTGCGGTCATGGTGGACCCCTGCGTGTCGGAGGGCCGGCCCGGCGGGCGGCGGCCGTGGGTGGTTGACACGACGAGCGTGGGGCGGGGGGCGTCCCGGGCGGCAGGGGCGGATGTCCTGGGAGGCTGGGCGGTTCGGCGGGCGCCGAGTGCATGTTCGTGCTGCGACACGCCCGGCGAGTCGCGGCCGAATCATGCACTTAGCGGGAAAGGGCTGGGCTCAGCCCGACGTGTGCTTCGCCAGGAACTCCAGGCTCCGGTCGAGCGCGACCTGCCCGGCCTCGGTCGAGAGGTCGAACTGGTACTCGTGGCCCAGGCCGGGCTCCTCGCCGTCGGGCTGGAAGATCGCGTCGACCTCGACGCCCGCCTCCGCGAGCCGCGCGACCAGAGCCCTGCCCTGCGGCGTGAGCGGGTCGGCGTTGCCACCCGTGAGGAAAGCGGGCGGGAAGTCCGCGGTCACGTGGCCCGTGACCGACGCGGCCGCGAAGCGCGGGTCGTCGGCGAAGTCCTTGGTCCCCGAGTACGACCACAGCACGGTCTCGAGGAACCAGGCGCTCGCGCCGCCCTTCGAGGTGTCGACGAGGCCGATGTCGTACGCGCCGCAGTGCAGCACCACGGCTGCGAGCTGGTCGGGCCCGATCGCAGGTTCGAGACCCAGCTCCCGCGCGTACGCCGGGCTCGTGACCGCGCCCGCGACCTGCGCGCTGATCTGGGACCCCGCCGAGTCGCCCGCGAGGACGATCCGCCCGGGGTCCACACCCAGCTCGTCGGCGTGCTCGGTCACGTAGGCGAGCGCGTCGTTGAGCTCGAACAGCGGCGTGGGGTAGGTCGCGCCGGGCGCGATCGAGTAGTCGATCGCGACGACCGTGTAGCCGTGGCTCGCGACGATCTTCGCGTAGCTCGCGACCTGCTCCTTGCTGCCTGAGACCCATCCGCCGCCGTGCGTCCACACGACCGTGGGCAGCGGTCCCTCGGCGCTCGCGGGACGGTGCACGTCGAGGAGCGCGTCGGGGTCGTCGGCGCGGTAGGCGACGTCGGTCGTGCTCACGACGCCGGACGGCACGAGCGCCGCGAGCTTCTGGTCGGTCTCGTGGCCGCCCTTGTCGAACGCGTACCGGATGAGGAGGGCAGAGGGCCACGGGCTGACCTGGAACGCGACGAACGTCCCGATCGCCACGACCCCGAGCGACGCGCCGACCCAGGCGAGCACCCGGGGCCAGCGGCGACGCCGCACCGCGGGGCTGTCGGCCGGGGACGCCGGGGAGGGGGAGACCATGCCCGGAGCCTAGCCAGAGGGACGGGTCGCAGCGCGGCAGCGCACGTGCCCTCCCGGGTGATCCGGGTCCGGCGCAACCCTGCCGCCGGGACGCTTCAGTCCCCGGCGGTGTCCTCGGTGCTCTCCTGGCTGGGCGGCGGGAGCACGGGCAGCACGACCACGGGCCGGTGCTGCAGGTGCGAGAGCCGACCGGCGACCGAGCCGCCGAGGGCCTCGTTGCGCCACCCGTCGGCCCCCGAACGATGGGCGCCGACCACGACGATCGCGGCGTCGTGCGTCACCGCGGCCTCGTCGAGCTGCCGGGCCACGTCGCCGTCGCCCGCGACCACGAGGCTCCACGCGACGCCCGTTCCGCGCAGCGCGCGGTCGAGCTCGGTCGTCAGGCGTCGCTCTCCGGAGCTGTCGTCCGCCACGGGCCCGACGTCGACCCACACGCACACGAGCGACGTCCCCAACGCGTGGGCGAAGCCGGCGGCACGCTGGACGATGTCCGGGTGCTGGCCCGGGTGCACTCCGACGAGCAGGGGTCGGATCATCTGTCCATCGTGCCACGGGCGCGCGGATCGGTCGTGCCACGGGCGCCACGGGCGCGCGGATCGGTCGTGCCACGGGCGCCGACGTGCACAGGCCCGACGGCGCCGCTCACCTCGCGCTCCCGGGTCCGCCCGGGCGCGGCGTCAGCCGAGCGAGCGTTGGAGCAGCACGGTGTCGAGCCACCGGCCGTGCTTGAAGCCGACCCGTTCGAGCCGACCGACCTGTCGGAAGCCCAGCTTCTCGTGAAGGACCACCGACGCGGGGGACTCGGCGTCGCTCACGACCGCGACGACTTCCCGGACCCCGGCCTCACGCGCCTCGTCGAGGAGCCTGGACAGCAGCGCTCGGCCCAGGCCTCGGCCCTCGCTGCCCGGAGCGAGATAGATGGTGTCCTCGCCCGTGGCCGCGTAGGCGGGTCGCTCGCGCCAGGCGCCCACGTACGCGAACCCGGCGACGTCGTCGGGCAGGCCGGGGCCCTCCGCGACCGTGACGACCAGGAACGGGCGGCCCGCCGCCCGCAGCGACTCCCACCGCTCCTCCCAGCCCGCGAGCGTGAGCGGCTCGGTCTGGAAGGTCGTGACCGTGTGCAGGACGTAGTGCACCGCGATCTCGGCGATCGCGGGCAGGTCCTCACGGGTCGCGCGGCGGACGGTCACGGTGGGTGCGTGGGTCATCCCGGCACGGTACAGCGTGCGCGGCGACGCACAAGGCCCCGCCCGTCCACGTGGCACCGCTGCCGAGCCTGCCGGTCACGGAGCCGACGTCGTCGGGATCCTCACCGGCCCGTCCTGTGCGAGAGCTACTCGATGCCGTCGGCGTGGCGCTCGTCGACCGTGCGCGCGGCCTCGCGCGCGGCCTTCCGGTTGGCCCGACGACGTCGCGCAAGCCCGCCGCCCCCGTCGCCCTCGTCGTCGGTCGCCTCGTCCTTCTCACGGCCCGGGTCGTGCAGCATGTGCGAGTCGACCAGCTCGTGCCGCTGGAGGTAGGTGTTGGCGACGGCCTGGATGGTCGCGGCGATCGGGAGCGAGAGGAACGCGCCCAAGGCACCGAAGACCGCGCCGAACGCGAGGACCACGACGAACGACACCGCGGGGTTCATCTCGAGGGCCCGGGCCGAGACCTTGGGCGAGAAGTAGAGGTTCTCGAGCTGCTGGTACGCCACGATGAAGATCAGGACGGCGAGCGCCTGGGGAAGCCCCTGCGACGTGAGGGCCACGATCACGGGCAGCGCGCCACCGATGTACGTACCGATCGTGGGCACGAACTGGGACACGACGCCCACGAACACCGAGAGCGGCAGCGCGTAGTCGGTGCCGAGGATCAGCAGGAACACGAACGTGAAGACGCTCGAGAGCGCCGCGAGGACGATACGCGAGTTGATGAAGTCGGAGACCTTGACCTGCGTGATCTCCCAGAGCCGCAGGACCTCCTGCTGGCGGTTCGGGGTCAGCCACCGGCAGATCGCGGCGCGGAACTTGGGTCCTGCGGCCAGGAGGTAGTAGGTCACGAGCATGATCGTGAGGAACGCGAAGATCCCGCCGACGATCGTCGTCCCTACGACGAGCGCGCCCGACGCGACGTCCTCGCCGAACTCGTTGAAGCCCTGCTTGAGCAGGACGTCAGAGCTCGGCATGTCGATGTCGAACCGCTCCTGGACGAACTCCTGGATGTTCGTGTAGAGCGCCGGGATCGACTGGACGAGCTGGACGAGCTGCTGCACGAACAGGTTGCCGAAGAGCGCGAAGATCCCGATCACGACGACCAGGCCACCCAGCAGAGCCGTGGCCGCTGCCCCGCCGCGCTTCCAACCGTGGCGGACGAGCCAGACGACGATCGGCTCGAGCGCGAGCGCGATGAAGAACGCGATGAGCACGTTGACGCCCAGGCTCTTCAGGGTGCCGAGCGCGTACCAGACGAAGATGCCGACGAAGATCGTGACCACGATCATGAACAGCGCACGGGGGAGCCATCGCGGGGGCTTGCGCGGGTCGTCGGGGGCGAGCGCGACGAAGTCACGGGGCGCGACCGTGTCGGCGCTCAGGGGCGGCGGGGAGTACGGGCCGGCGTGGTCGCCCGGCGTGGTCGCGTCGCTCGTCATGCGCCGAACGTAGCGAACGCCTGGGCGCTCAAGGTGAGCCCACGCCGTCGGGCCCGAAGGTGCACGTCACACGCCGGCGCCGCGCCCGGGCCGACCGGTCACCCGGACGTGCGCTGCTCGGCGAGCGGGACCCCGTCGTCGTCCAGGTGCTCGGGGCCCTCGGACCGCACTCCCAGCCGCGCGGCGACCCACGGACCCGTCAGCCCGTAGATCACGGCCGTCAGGAGGATCACGCCGAACACGACCGGCACGAGCTGCTCGAACGGCTGGCCGTCCTGCTCGAACCGCAGCGCGAAGACCGACGCGGTCGAGGCCGCGACGATCCCGCGTGGCGCCATCCAGCCGACCATGACCCGTTCTCGGCTCGACAGCACGCTGCCCGTGGTCGCGATCGACGCGACGAGCGGGCGCAGCACCAGGACGAGCAGCGCCACGATCGCGAGCGTCGACAGGGCGTAGGTCGCGAGCGCGTCGAGGTCGACCCGAGCCGTGAGCAGGATGAAGAGGGTGCCGATGAGCAGGAGCCCGACGTGGCTGCCGAACTCGTGCAGGGGCTCGATCCGGGCCCACCGCTGGTTGGCCAGGACGATCCCGAGCGTCGTCGTCGCGAAGAGCCCGGCCTCCTCGTGGAACGCCTCGGCGATCGCGTACGTGGCCAGTGCCGTCGCGAACGCGAGCGAGACCTCGGCCGCGGCGGGCACCCTGCCCCAGCGCACGGCCACGACGTAGACGGCCGCGGCGACCGCTCCCGTGAGGATCCCGGACAACGCGGTCGCGCCCAGGTGCTCGGGGGCGGCGTGCAGCGCGACGTTCGCCATGGCGAGCGCGACCGTCGCGCCGATCGGGTCGATGAAGATCCCCTCGAACGCGAGCACCGACTCGAGGGGCTGCTTGGGACGGATGATCGCGAGCAGCGGCCCGACGACGGTCGGTCCCGACACGATGAGGATCGCCCCGATCACGGCCGCCCGCGACAGCGGCAGGTCGAGGACCCACCAGCAGATGGCCGTGGCACCGATACCGGTCAGGACCGCACCGACCGTCACCAGCAGCGCGACCGGTCGCCGCGCCCCGCCCTTGAGCCGGGTCATGTCGAGCTTGAGGGACTCCTCGAACAGCAGGATGCCCACGGCCATCGAGACCAGGGGGAACAGGTCCTTGCCCAGGAGCGCGTCGGGGTCGACGAGGCCCGTCACGGGCCCGGCGACCAGCCCGAGCGCGAGCAGCAGCAGGATCGACGGCACCTTGAGCGCCTTGGCCGCGACCTGACCGACGACCCCGAGCAGCACGACCAGGGCGATCCCACCCGTGAATCCCAGTTCCATGGACCCATAGTGGTGCGGCCCGAGCGTTCGCGCAGCGGATGCCGTGACGAGCGGGCGGTGCCACGATCAGGGGAGCACGACTTCCGGGACGGCTCCGGGCCGACGACGACGTCGGGCGATGCCGTCCGTCCACCGCGCGCGAGGAGAGAACATGGCACGGTCATCGCAGGTCACGGCATGGGTCGGCTGGGTGTGGTTCGCGGGCGTCGTCCTGCTGGTGCTCGGGCTGTTCAACGCGATCAGCGGCCTGGTCGCGGCGTTCTCCCCGGAGAAGCTCGTCGGGCTGGGAGAGCAGGGGATCGTCGTCCTCGACGTGTCGACCTGGGGATGGGTCCACCTCGTGGTCGGGATCCTGCTCGTGATCGTGGGCTTCTCGGTGCTCTCCGGCCGGGGTTGGGCGCGCCTCGTCGCGATCGTCCTGGTCGTGCTCAACGTCCTGACCCAGTTCGTCGCCCTGCCCGCCAGCCCGTGGTGGTCGATCGTCACGATCATCCTGGGGCTGTTCGTGCTGTGGGCGCTCGTCGTCCACGGCGACGAGGCCGAGCGCGCGTCCGCCTCTGCGTCCCACCTGCCCTGACCTCACCTACCAGCAAGGAGCGCCACACATGCCCTCAACCACCTTCGGTCCGGTCGAGTTCGTCGCGATCGCCTTCCCCGAGGAGCGCGTGCCCGACGCGGTCAAGATCGCGATCGTGGACCTCCTGGGGTCCGACGTCGTCAGGCTCCTCGACCTCACGGTCGTCCGCAAGGGTCTGGGCGGGGAGATCGACGTCGTCGAGGTCGAGGACCTCGGTGACGAGCTCGACATCACCGAGACCCAGCTCGGCAGCTCGGGCCTCGCCGGTCAGGAGGACATCGACGACGTCGCCGCGAACCTCGAGCCCGGGACGTCGGCGCTCGTGCTGATCGTCGAGCACTCCTGGGCCCGCGAGTTCGTGGGGGCGGTGCGCGACGCGGGGGCCGCGGTGATCGCCCAGGAGCGGATCCCGGCCGAGGTCGTCAACGAGATCGTCGAGCTCGCGGAGCTCGTCTGAGCGGACACGAGTCACGTCGCACCGCACTTCCCAGCACAGCACGCACACGGACTGCACGACGAACGGAGAACACCATGCCACTACGACGCGTAGGACGCCCCGGCCTCCTGGGGACGATGGCCCGCACCGCGGTCATCGCCGGGACGGCATCTGCCACGGCGGGCGCCGTCCAGCGACACCAGCAGGGCAAGGCCGAGCAGCAGGCCGAGGCCCAGCAGTACCAGGCTCAGCAGCAGGCCGAGCAGCAGCAGATGTACGCGGCGCAGGCCGCCCAGGCGCAGGCTCCGGCCGCCGCGGCACCCGCAGTCGGCGAGAACGATCTCCTGGCCCAGCTCGAGAAGCTCGGTCAGCTCAAGGCGGCAGGCGTGCTCGACGACGCCGAGTTCGCCGCCGCCAAGGCCAAGCTGCTCGCCTGAGGGAGGAATCATGGCTACTTTCACCGTCTGGTCGTTCGACACCCCGGGGGGCGCCGAGGTGGCGTCCGGCGTCCTGCGGGACGCGGCCTCCGAAGGCCTCATCAAGATCGTGGACCGTGCGATCGTGAGCTGGCCCGAGGGCGCCAAGAAGCCCACCACGCGCCACACGCACGAGGACGAGTGGCGAGGCACGGGATGGGGTGCGTTCTGGGGGCTCCTGTTCGGGGCGCTCTTCTTCGTGCCGGTGATCGGGGTCGCGGCAGGCGCGGCGCTCGGTGCGATCCACAAGTCCATGGAGGCAGTGGGGCTCAACAAGGACCAGCTGGACCGCATCCGCGCGCAGGTCACCGAGGGGACCTCCGCGCTGTTCGCCGTGACCGAGGACGGGAACCTGGACCGTGTCGGCGAGCGGTTCCACGGCCTGCACGGCGATCTCATCGCGACGAACCTCACCGACGAGGAGCGCCGGCTGCTCCTCGAGACGTTCGACTGACCTCGTCCAGGGACGTGAGCAGCGGGGTGGGCCGGTTCGCCGGCCCACCCCGCTGTGCGTGGGGCGTCAGGCGTCCAGGTGGAGCGGCAGGCCGAACAGCGGGTACCAGGCCTCGACGTCGAGGAACGCGTTGATGCCCGTGACCTTGCCGTCCACGGTGTCGATGACCTGCAGGGCCCACGCGTCGTAGCCGCCGTCGGGGGACACCCGGTACTGGCCGAACCCGAACGTCCCGTTGGCCTGCACCGGCACCATGCGCGAGCCGCGGCACTCTGCGCCAGGACCGACCATCCACCTCTCGATCTCGACGGGGCCCTGCATCCACAGCGCGTAGGGCGGCATCGAGAGCGTGGCCTCGTCGTGGAGCAGCGCGACGAGCGCGGGCATGTCGTAGCGCTCGAACGCGTCGAGGTACTTCTCGAGGAGCTCGTTCTTCTCGTCGTCGGCCGGGACGGTGGGGAGGTTGGCACCGTCGGCTCCCGGAGCCGAGCCGTAGTGCGCCTGGGCAGAGAGGGTCGCGCGCGCCCGCTGGAGTGCGCTGTTGACCGACGGTACCGACGTCTCGAGGAGCTCGGCGACCTCTGACGCCTGCCAGCGCAGGACCTCGCGCAGGATGAGGACCGCCCGCTGCTTGGGCGGCAGGTACTGCAGCGCCGCGACGAACGCGAGCCGGATGGACTCGCGCCCCACCGCGACGTCCGCGGGGTCCCCGTCCCGAGGCAGCACGCGGTCGTCAGGGATGGGCTCGACCCACGTCTCCTCCGAGAGCTGCTCGCCCAGGTTCCGCTCCTCGGCGGACTGCGCAGCGCCCAGGCCCATGGGCCGCTCGCGCCGCTTGCGCTGCGCGAGGTGGTCGAAGCAGACGTTGGTCGCGATCCGGTAGAGCCAGGAGCGCAGCGCGGAACGTCCCTCGAAACGGTCGTAGGACCGCCAGGCACGGACCATGGTGTCCTGGACCGCGTCGTCGGCCTCGAAGGACGAGCCGAGCAGGCGGTAGCAGTAGCCAGTGAGCTGCGACCGGTACTGGTCCAGCAGCTCCCCGAGGTCCTCGTCCGCGACGGTCGCTGTGCGTTCGGTCATGGTGTCCTCTCGTGGCACGCCGCTGTGCGCGCCGTGTTCCACGTTAGCGTGACCCGCCGACACGTTCAGGGGAGAGGGCGTCGTCGCGTGCGAGCTCGAACCACACGGTCTTTCCTGGGCCGTCCGCTGCACGGTGCTCGACGAACCAGCGGTCCGCGAACCGGTCGAGGAACTGGACGCCTCGGCCTCCCGTCTCGTGCGGCGCGGGGTCGTGGAGCGTCGGTTCGTCGGGCGACCCGTCGCGGACACCGACCCGGACGAGCGTGTTGCTGACCTCGACGATCGCCTCGAGCGGTCCCACCGCGTGCTGGACGGCGTTGGTGAGGGTCTCGCTCGCGAGCAGCATGATGGTGCGGCGCTGGTCGCGGCTGATACCGCAGCTCTCGAGGATGTCGTCGACCCAGCGGCGGGCGGGCGAGATGGCGCCGGTCGTGTGCTCGACGCTGCGGGAGACGCGGGTGGGGCACGCGGGCGTGGGGTGCGAGTTCACCGCAGCGCGGACCCGCACCGCGAGGACCGCGATGTCGTCGCGCTGGTCGCTGCCGACCAGGCGTTGGACCAGGGCGTTGGGCAGCGCGAGGGTCGAGCCGTGGCGCAGCGCGACGAGCGCCTGGGCCAGGCCCGCGAGCCGCGTGCTCTGGGCGACGCCGCGCCGCTCGATCAGGCCGTCGGTGTAGAGCAGCAGGGTGTCGCCCGGCCCCAGGTGGGTCATGTGGTCGCTGCGCGGGGCGTTGGGGACGAACCCGAGCATCATGTCCGGCCGGGCGTCGAGCATCTCGACGCTCCCGTCCGAACGGAGGACCAGAGGCGGAGGGTGCCCGGCGTTCGACCACGACAGGTCGAAGAAGTCCCCGCGACGGTCGAGCCGGGCCACGACCGCGGTCCCGCTCGCGTGGAGCGCGAGCCCGGAGTTCGCGCGGTCGAGCAGCCGCAGCAGCGCGGACGGGGACTCGTCGTGGCTCCACGCGAACGTGCGCAGCATCGAGCGGAGCTGGCCCATCTCGGCGGCGGCCCGCATGTCGTGACCCGTCACGTCGCCGATCATGAGGACCGAGGCGTCCTCGTCGTGCACCACCGCGTCGTACCAGTCCCCGCCGACCTGGTCGGTGAGCGTCGCGGGCGAGTAGGTCGAGGCCAGCTCGAGGTGCGGGATGTCGGGGAGCTCGGTGAGCATCGCGGCCTGGAGCGTGGTCGCGGCGTCGCGGCGCTCCTCGAGCAGCCTGACGCGTTCGAGCGCGTGCGCGACGAAGCCCGCGAGGCCGGCTCGGGACAAGGACTCGTCGTCGGCGACCTTGCCGTGCTCCCACGCGAGGAAGATGACCGCGAGCAGCGAGGTGCCGGAGACCACGGGCAGGAGCGCGCGCGAGCCGACCGTGTCGTCGATCGCGTCCGAGACCGTCGGGAAGGACGCCAGGATGTCCGCCTGGTCACGGAAGAAGAGGGCCTCCTGGGTGCGCGCCACGTACGACACGACCCGGTCCGGGTCGTCGATCCGCGCGTAGCGGTAGGAGGGGGCGAGCCCGGGCTCGAGGTGGTCCATGCTCGTGTACGTCAGGCTCTTGCGCGACGGGTCCACGACCGCGAGCCCCGCGTACCGGGCTCCGATCGCCGAGGAGGCGACGTAGGCGAGCGTCTCGCCGACGTCCTGGACCGAGGTCGCGTCCGCGAAGGCCTCGCTCAGCATGAGGAGCAGGCGGTTGCGACGCGTCGCCTGGATGGCGAGGTTCTGCATCCGGGTGGCCCGCTCGTGCGCGATGCGCAGCCGCAGCTCGGACGTGCAGGCGGCCGTGAGGTCGGCGAGGGTCGCGAGGTCCGACTCGGTCCAGTCGTGCGGTTCGTCGTCCATGGCGCACAGGGTCCCGACGACGCGGCCGCGCTGGTCGAGGATCGGGAAGCCCGCGTAGGCCAGGACGCCGAAGTCGGGGATCGCGGGGTTGTCCCAGACCCTGCTGTCCTTGCGGGTGTCCGGCACGACGAGCGGTTCGCGGTCGTTCGTCACGTGCTGGCAGAACGAGTGGGTCAACGGCATGCGCCGGCTCGCCTGGATGTCCTCCGGCAGCCCGTGGGCCCCGGGGTAGACCTGTTCGTCGGCGAGGACCAACGACACCGCGGCGGTCGGGACGCCGAGCTGGCGCATGGCCAGGCGCGCGAAGCGGTCGAAGGACTCGTCGGCGGTCGGGGAGCCGAGCCCCGCCTCGACCAGCTCGAAGATCGCCTGGGCCTCGGTCACCGCTTCAGTATTCCTCGGGGCCCGCTCCACGTCGCGGTCTAGATGGGGTGAATCGGGCACGGCGGGCATGTCGTCGAGCATCCCACGGGTGCACCGGCGACGCTGAGCGTGTCGCATGGTCGGGGTGCGGGTGTGCGCACGGCGCGCCGCCCGGGGTGGGTGGCGCGCCGTGGTGGGTGGGGTGGGGTGGGGTCAGCAGGTGGTGGTGGGGTGGTCGATCTGCTGGGTGTGGGTGGTGCCGTCGGTGCGGGTGGCGGTGACGGTGGTGGTGCCTGCGGTCAGGGTCTGGGCGCGGGCGGAGAAGGTCTGGCTGGCGGACTTTCCGGGGGCTACGGCCTGGAAGGTCTTGGTGCCGAGGGGGGTGGTGAGGGTGATGTCGAGCGGGACGTCGCTGGTGTTGACGGCTCGGACGGACAGGGTTGCGGTGCGTCCGGTGCACTGGGCGCGCACGGTCGACTCGACCCCCAGGTCGGCCTGGGTCACGAACGCGATCGTCGAGGTCGACGTCGTCCCGTCCTCGGCCGTCACGTCGACCGTGGCGGTCGCGGTCGAACCGGCCGCGACCTCGCCGGGCTGTCGCACCGTGACCACGGCGTACGGGTCGGCCGCGACCGCGGCCACGACGGGCGTCGCGCCGGCCTCGGTCAGCACCTGGTAGCTCGTCGTCGCGGGGTCGAACCCGGCGACGGCCTCGCCGTCGACCGTCAGGCCCGACAGCGCGGCGTCCGAGGACGTGCCCGGCGCCTTGGCGAGGACCTGCACCTCGCTCACGACCATGTGGGTGTTGGGCCGCGCGGTCATGACGACCCGCACGGCCGAGGTGCGCACGTCCACGGGGACGTCGACCACGGGGGCGCGGCTCGTGTCGCCGCTGACCGCGACCGACGCGCTGACGTCCTTCCAGACGCCGTCGACCAGGGCCTGGACCCGAAGGCTCTGGGCCCAGCTCGCGGTCGAGCCGTCACGGTAGAAGGTCGTGACGACGTGCGTGACGTCGCGGTCCGCGGGAAGCGTGACCGTGAGGGTGTCGGTGGCGTTCTTGTCCGAGGACTTCCAGTTGGACCACGCCTTGTCCGTGGTGCTGCCGTTGACGATCCCCGAGGCCGAGTAGCCCGGCTCGGTGAAGGTCGCCGAGGCGGTCGTCCCGGGAGCGGACGTGGCTCCCTCGTCGACCGCGGCCGTGACCTGGACGCGGACCGTCGCGGGCAGGAGCTCGCCCAGCCCGGAGTCGGCCGTCCCGGCGAGCTCGACGACGCCGACCTCGGCGAACGCACCCGCGGGGGCGGTCTCCCAGGTCACGGGGCGCTCGACCTGGCGGCCGCTCGCGGTGACCGCGGGAACCGTGGCGGGAAGGACGGGCGTGCCGCCCGCGTACGCCTTGGCGCGAGCGGGCAGCGTCGCGGTCAGGGTGTCGACGACGACCTCCGCGGTGGCGGTCACGGGACCCCCGGGGGTCGTGACGGTGCCCTGGACCTCGACGGTCCCGGCCGTGGCCCAGGCAGACTCGGCCGGGAGGTCCCACGTCACGGGCAGGGTGCCGCGGGCGCCGTCGCGGTAGACGGGCACGACCGTGGTCGGCAGGGTCGGGACGGTCCCCGGCACGGTGAACGCCTCGACCGGGGTCGTACCGACCACGGTCTCGTCGGTCAGGCGCCAGCGCTGGTTCTGGCCCGAGTTCGCGGTGTACGTGGACACCGTCGCGCCGTCCGTCGAGGACTGGCCGCCGACCTCGAGCACGCGCCCGCTCGCGGCGTTGACGAGCGTGTAGGTCTCGTCGCCGGTCGTGGAGAGGATCCACTGCGCGGTCGTGGCGGGCTGCGCCGCCGCGTCGACCAGGACGGCCGTGCCGTCGGGGACGACCGCGAGCTGCTTGCCGTTCGCCGCGGACGTCACGGCGTAGCGGGTCGTGTGCGAGCCGGAGCCCTCGGGGGCGCCGAGCGGCGTGAGCTCCCACACCTGGGCCGGGGCGGCCGCGTCGTTCGTGCGGATCACGACGCCCGAGCCGCTCGCCGCGGGGGCGAGGGACTTGCCGGACTGGACGCCCTGGAGGCGGTAGACGTGGCCGTCCTGGACCAGGGCGGCGTCCTGCGCGACCCCCGCGACGCCGTCGACCACGAAGGTCGTGACGGACTCGGCCGGGACCGTGAGCGTGGCCGTTCCCGACCCCACGACGACCGGGGTGCCCTCGACGAGGGTCCCCGCGGTGCTCGTGACGAAGGGCGTGACGGTCGCGCCGTCCTCGATGCTGCCGAACCCGGACAGGTCGAGCGTGACGGCGCGCTCCGACGTCGTGCTGTTGACGTGGACCACGGTCGCCGCGTCGCCCGAGGCGGACACGGCTGCCGTGCTGCTGGTGTCGTCGACCCCGATCAGGTGGTCACCGGGCGCGATGAAGTGCGTGAAGTTCTGCGTCGTCTGGTACTTGGTGTTGGTGTAGATCGGGCACGTCTCGAGCGTGTCCTCGGCGGTGCAGTCGAAGGGGATCTGGATCTCGCCCCAGTTCGCGCCCTCGGCGCTCTCGCCGCCGGGAGCCATGTTGGTGTAGTCCTCGACGGGCTGCCAGAACACCCACGCCGAGGGCTCGAGCTCGCGCAGGTCGTCCGCGATGTGCTGGGCGCTGCCCAGGCCGGACTCCATGCTCACGAAGTCCTGCCCGGTGCTGCTCCAGGACCCGCCGACCTCGCTCATCCACAGGCGCTTGCCCTCGCCCTTGGCGATGTCGCGCACCGCGGTGCGCTGCCCGGTGCCGTACGTGTGGACGTTGAGCTGGTCGACCTTGGCCTTGACGTCGGCCGGGTACGCGTTCCAGTTGGTCGTGAACGTCCCGGGGTTGGTCTCGTCCATGGCCGCGATGCCGGCCGAGGTGTCGGCACCCTCGAGCGCCGCGTCGAGCGCGTTGATGACCTTCTGCTGGAGCGCGGGGCCCATGTGGGCACCCTCCTGGCGCCCGCCCGTGGGCTTGCCCGAGGAGTCCAGCGTGGTCCGCCAGTAGTTGGTGTTGGGCTCGTTGAACGGGTCGATCGTGCCGACCTCGATCCCGTGCGCCTTCTCGAGCCGCTCGGTCACGCCCACCATGTACGCCGCGAAGTCGTCGATGCTCTCGGTCTTGAGCTGGTCGTCGGTCGCGTTGAAGCTGCCCGAGACGTAGCCGTTGGGCGTCATGAAGTAGGGCGGGGAGTTGCTGAACGTCTCCCACGTGTCGACGTCATCCTTGATGCGGTCGACCCACCAGCGCTGGGTCGCGTCGGCGTCCTCGTTCCAGTCGGCCGGGTCCTCGGGGTCCCACCAGTCGACGTCGGTGCGGGTCGTGCCCTCGGGCGCGTTCCACCACCCCTCGACCGCGCCGCCCGCGCGCAGGTAGTCCGTGACGTCGGGCGCGTGCCCGCCGCCCACGTTGTAGCGCGCGATGTTGAGGTTGAGCCCCTCGTCACCGAACACCATGTCCGCGAGCTTGTCGCGGACCTCGTCGGGGTAGTCGCCCGTGGCGTTGGCGAACCAGACGAGGCTCGTCCCCCACCCCTCGAAGGCCTTGCCGGCGTAGCTCGGGTCGGGGCGTACGGTCACGCCGGGTACAGCGGCAGTGTCCGCGGCGGCTGCGGTCACGCCCGTGGCGAGCGCACCGCCCGACGGCGCCGCCTGGGCCGTGGCGCTCAGCGCACCACAGCTCAGGGTCACGGCGGCGACGCTCAGTGCGGCGAGCCACCTCCTCGATGCTCCTGCGTTCATCCTTGAACTGCCTCTCTCTCGCTTCTCTGCGAACCTGGCGTCGTGCACGCCACGGGCCGGCGCCTGCCGGGGTGCGGCAGGCGCCGGTCGTGGACGCGGGGGTCGTGCTGGTGGTGCGGGTCGTGCGTCGGTGCTGGTCGTGCTGGTCGGGTGGGGCGCCCGGCCCTCAGCCCCTCGGGCGGCGCAGGACGGCCACGCCGCGCGGTGCGAGGACGACCGTCGCGTCCGGTGCTCCGCCCGAGCGTCGGCCGACGAGAACGTCCCCCGTGACGCCGTCGACGTCCACCTGCTCGGCCGTGCGGTTGATGAGGAACCAGAACTCGTGCTCGTCGGTCCCGCGGACCGCGAGCTCGACCTTGCCGCGGACCGTGGCGGGCAGGTCGCCCGGGAGGTGCGCGTCGTCGAGGAGCGAGCGCACGAGCGGCTCGAGGCCCGTGCCCAGGCGCGTCGAGACGTAGGTCGCCGAGCCCGAGCCGACGGGCCGGCGCGTGATGGCGGGGCGCCCGCCCTGCTCGCCGGTCTTGTACCAGGCGAGGACCTCGACCGAGGCGTCCGTGACCGTGATCGGCTCGGACCACAGCGAGCCCTCGTTGCCGTCGTCGAGCAGGACCGTCTCGCCCTCGAGCAGCGGGGCGAACTCCTCGACCCGGATGCCCAGGAGGTCGGAGAACGCGCCCGGGTAGCCGCCCAGGTGGATGTGGTCGTTCTGGTCCACGATGCCCGAGAAGTAGGTCGTCACCAGGTGGCCGCCCCCCTCGACGAAGGCCTGGAGGCGCTCGGCGAGCACGCCCGGCACGACGTGCAGCACGGGGGCGACGACGACGTCGTACCCCGAGAGGTCGGCGCGGGCCGGGACGACGTCGGCGCGCACTCCCGCGGCGAGGAACGCCGAGTACCAGTCGAGGGCCTCCTGGCGGTACCGCAGCGAGTTGTTGGGGTGCGAGTCGAGCTCGCTCGTCCACCAGGACTCCCAGTCGAACAGGATCGCGGCCCGCGCGGGGACCTGCTCCGAGCCCGCGATCTCCGCGAGCGCGCCCAGCGTCGCTCCGAGCTCGCGCACCGTGCGGTGCACCTCGCTGTCCTCACCGGCGTGCGGGACCATGCCCGAGTGGTACTTCTCGGCGCCCGCGCGGGACTGGCGCCACTGGAAGAAGCAGACGGCGTCGGCGCCGTGGGCGACGTGGGTCAGGGAGTCGCGGACCAGGTCGCCGGGCTTCTTGGCGACGTTGATCGGCTGCCAGTTCACGGCGCTCGTCGAGTGCTCCATGAGGAACCAGGGCAGACCGCCCGCGATGTGGCCCGTGAGGTTCGCGGAGAACGAAAGCTCGTCGTGGGCCTGGACGCCCGGCAGGACGTAGTGGTCGTTGGACACGAAGTCGATCTCGTCGGCCCAGTCGACGTAGTCCATGCCCTTGGTCTCGCCCATGACCATGAAGTTCGTGGTCACCGGGACGTCGGGGGTCAGCTCGCGCAGGACGTCGCGCTCGGCGCGCAGGTACGACTTGAGCGCGTCGGACGAGAAGCGCTTGAAGTCGAGCTGCTGCGTGGGGTTGGGGTGCGAGGCCGCGAGGCGCGGGGGCAGGATCTGGTCCCAGGCGCTGTAGCGCTGCGACCAGAAGGCGGTGCCCCAGGCGTGGTTGAGCTCGTCGAGCGTGCTGTAGCGCTCGCGCAGCCAGTCGCGGAACGCGCCCGCCGCGTCGTCGCTGAAGTCGTAGACGTTGTGGCAGCCCAGCTCGTTCGACACGTGCCACGCGGTGAGCGCCGGGTGGTCGCCGTAGCGCTCGGCCATGGTGCGCACGAGCCGCAGCGCGTGCTCGCGGAAGACGGGGGAGGTGGGGCGCCAGTGCTGGCGCGCTCCGGGCCACAGGGTCTCGCCGTTCGCGGTCACGGGCAGGATCTCGGGGTGGGCGGTCGTGAGCCACGGGGGAGGGGAGGCGGTCGCGGTCGCGAGGTCCACCGCGATGCCGTTCGCGTGCAGCAGGTCCATGATCTCGTCGAGCCAGGCGAAGTCCCAGGTGTCGGCCGTCGGCTGGAGCCGGGCCCACGAGAAGATCGCGACCGAGACGATGTTGACCCCGGCGGCCCGCATGAGCCGCACGTCCTCGGCCCACACCTCACGGGGCCACTGCTCCGGGTTGTAGTCCGCTCCGAAGCCGAGGCGCGGCGTCGCGCGGTCCTCGGGCCACCGCAACCAACGGTGCGGTGTGGGGGTCGATGACATGGGTGCTCCTCGATCTCTCGTCGACCGGGGCGGCGTCTCTCGCGCCCCGGAAGGGGGACGCCGGCGTGCGTCGTGCTGCGCACGCCGGCGTCGGGTCGGTGGGCCGGGCTGCCTGCCCGGCCCACCGGGCAGGTCAGTCGTTCGTGACCTTGAATCCCTGCCCGTTGCCGTACGTGGTGATCTGGTCCTGCCAGGCCGTCAGGCCGTCGGCGATGGGCGTCGCGTTGCTGAACGCCTGGCCCGCGGTGTCACCGAAGACCGAGTTCGCGTAGACCTGGAAGGGCAGGTACTGCCAGCCCGAGCTGACGTCCTTGGACGCCTGGACGAAGACCTCGTTGACGGCCTGGCCGCCGAAGAAGTCGGACGTGGCGCCGAGGAAGTCGGTGTCGGCCATGATCGAGCTCGTCGAGGGGAAGAGGCCCGCGTCGACCTGGGCCTGGACGGCCTCGGAGTCCGTGCTGAGCCAGCGGGCGAAGGCCAGGGCCGCCGCCTTGTTCTCGCTCTTCGCGAGCACTGCCGTGCCCGAGCCGCCGTTCTCGGCGTTGGCCGGGGTGCCGGCCTCCCACACGGGCATGGTCGCGGCCTTCCAGCTGCCTGCCGTGGAGGGGACGTTGGTCTCGAGCGAGCCCGGAGCCCAGGCGCCCGTCATCCACATGGCGTAGCGGCCCGAGTCGAGCGAGCGCCAGAACGCGTCGTTCCAGCCGCCCGCGACGTCGACGAGCTTCTCCGAGATCAGGGTGTCCCAGAGCTCGTTGAACTTCTGCGTGCCCTCGTCGTCGAACGAGATGTTGACGTCCGTGCCCTCGACCGAGAACGGACGGCCCTCGGCCTGCCAGATCAGCGAGTCCACGCCGCCCGCGTCACCCGGGTCGATCGACGCGATGAAGTTCTCGGGGTTGTCGGCCTTGATGGCGCGCGCGACCGTGAGGAACTCGTCCCACGTCGTCGGGGCCTCGACGCCCAGGCGCTCGAGGATGTCCGCCCGGTAGAACATGACCATGGGGCCCGTGTCCTGGGGGAACGCGTAGTGCCCGTCGCCTGCGGCGACCTGCTCCCACGCGGAGGCCGTGAAGTCGGACTCGAGGTCGGACAGGCCGACGTCGTCGAGGCTGACGAGGGACTCGCCCAGCGCGAACTGGGGGAGCGCGAAGTACTCGATCTGCGCGAGGTCCGGTGCGCCGGAGCCCGCCTTGATCGCGTTCTGCAGCTTGGTGTACTGGTCGGCCGACTGACCGGCGTTGGTCAGCTCGACCTGGATGTTCGGGTGGGCCTCGTTCCAGAGGTCGACCGTGGGCTGGAGGTTCGGGACCCAGCTCCAGTACTGCAGGGTCGTGGTGCCCTCGGCGTCGAGGGCTGCGTCGATGTCGGCTGCCGTGACGTCGCCGCCACCGCCGCCGCCGTCCGTGCTGCCTCCGTCGCTGCCGCCCGAGCAGGCGGCGAGCGTGAGCGTGAGGGTGAGTGCTGCAGCGGTGACCGCGGCTCCGCGGGCGCGGGTGATCCTCATGGGGTGACTACCTTTCACTTCGGTGTGGAGAGGGGTCCGTCGGGGAGCCGACGTGGGGGTGGTGCTACTGCTTGACCGCACCGGCCGCGAGGCCGGACTGCCAGTACCTCTGGAGGAAGAGGAAGACGATGATCAGGGGGATGATCGCGACGAGCGACCCGGTGAGCACGAGGTTGTAGACCGGTTCGCTCGCTCCGGAGGAGCCTGCCTGCGCGCTCCACTGGTTCAGTCCCACCGTGAGCGGGTAGAGCTTGGGGTCGGTGAGCATGATGAGCGGCAGGAAGTAGTTGTTCCAGGTCGCCACGACCGTGAAGAGCAGCACGGTGATGAAGCCCGGGGTCAGGAGCCGGAGCGAGACCGACAGGAAGGTCCGCAGCTCGCTCGCGCCGTCGAGGCGCGCGGCCTCGAGCAGGGACTCGGGCACCGAGTCCTGCGAGTAGACGTACATGAGGTACAGGCCGAACGGGCTCGCGAGCGCGGGGATGATCACGGCCCAGGCCGTGTTGACCAGCCCGAGGCGGGAGAACATCAGGAACGTCGGGACCGCGAGGGCCGTGAGCGGGACCGTCATGGCACCGATCACACCGGCGAGCACCCACTTGCGACCGGGGAACGAGAACTTCGCGAGCCCGTAGCCACCGAGCGTGGCGAGGATCGTGGCTCCGACCCCGCCGACGCCCGCGTAGAGCACGGTGTTGAGGAGCCAGTTCGAGTAGATGCCGCCCTGGTAGGAGAACAGCTTGGTGAGGTTCTCGCCGAGCGCGAAGTCGTCCGCGAACCACAGGCCGAACGAGTTGAACAGCCCGCCGTTGGTCTTGGTGCTGTTGATGACGAGCCAGAGCAGCGGCACCACGGCGTAGAGCAGCATGAGCGTCATGAGGATGGACAGGGTGGGCGAGGTGCGTGCCCGGGACGGGGAGGCGGTGCGGCGGCGACCGGTCCTGGTCTTCTTGACCGGGGCCTCCTGCGACGCCTGCACGGTGCTGGTCTGCGTCATCACTTCTCTCCTGCTCGGCTCAGTCGTTGCGCGAGGGCTGCGACGACGACGGTGACCGCGCCGACGATGATCGCCACGGCGGCCGAGTAGTTGTACTGCTGACCGTTGAACGCCAGGTTGTACGCGTACATGTTGGGCGTGAAGTAGCTGCTGATCGTGGTGGGGGCCAGGGCCCTCAGGACGTTGGGCTCGTTGAAGAGCTGGAACGACCCGATGACCGAGAAGATCGTCGTCAGGAGCAGCGCGGGGCGCAGCGCGGGGAGCTTGATCGAGAAGGCGGTCCGGATCGCGCCGGCTCCGTCGATCTCCGCGGCCTCGTAGAGCTCGGTGGGGATCGAGCGCAGCGACGAGTACAGGATCAGCATGTTGTAGCCCACGAACGACCACGTGACGATGTTGCCGATCGCGACCAGGACCCACGACGCGGACAGCAGGTCCGGGGTCGCGAGGCCGATCGCGTCGCCGATCTGGCGGATGAGCCCGAACTCGTTGCCGTACATGTAGCCCCACATGAGGGCCGCGACGACCGAGGGGACCGCGTAGGGGAGGAAGAGCGTGATGCGGAACGCGCCCTTGGCCCGCAGCCGGCCCGAGTCGATCGCGAGGGCCGCGAAGAGTCCGAGGCCGAGCATGATCGGGACCTGGACCGCGAAGAACAGGAGGACCCGCCCGAGGCCGACGTGCAGCAGCGGGTCGGTCAGCGCCTGGGCGTAGTTCGCGAAGCCGGCGAAGAAGGAACCTCCCACGAGCCGGTCCTGGAAGAACGAGAGGTAGACCGCGTAGAAGAGCGGGGCGACGATCGCGAAGACGAACACTGCGAGGAAGGGGAGGACGAACGCGAGTCCTGTCCACTCGCGTCGTTCGGGGGGAGCCTTGGCGCGCCGGGCCTTGCGGGGCGGCGCGCTGGTCGTCACGGACGTCATCGTCATCTTCCTCGATTCGGGCAATCATGTTTGCGCAACCATGCGCTTGGTGCCCAGCATCACACGTCAGATTCGAGCGGTCAAGCCGCTTCGGCGTCGTGCACAGAAGGGGAGTGGGCGCTACAAGGCGTGACGAATGGTTGCGCAACCGTGATGTCGGCTACAGTTCTGCCCACAGGTCCGGAACGAAGGAGTGCGACCCCCATGACCGATTCACCCGCGACGCGGCACGGCAGGGTGCCGACCATGGTCGACGTCGCAGCGGTCGCGGGCGTCTCGCCCCAGACGGTCTCGCGCGTCTCGAACGGCTCACCGAACGTCGAGGCGTCCACCCGCACCAAGGTCCTCGAGGCCATGCGCTCGGTCGGCTACCGGCCCAACGCCGCCGCCCGGGCTCTGACGACGGGACGCTTCGGCGCGATCGGAGTCGTCGCGTTCTCGCTCTCGCGCTTCGGCGACGTCAAGACGGTCGAGGCGCTCGCGCTCGCGGCCAAGGCCCACGGGTACTCGACCAACCTCATCTCGCTCGACAGCCCGACGGCGGGCGGCGTGAGCGCGGCCATGGCCCAGCTCGCCGCGCAGAACGTCGACGGGCTGATCGTGGTCGAGAGCGAGATCCTCGAGCGCTCGTCGGTGATGTTCGCACCGGGCGTGCCCGTGGTCGTGACCGACGACGTCCTCGAGACGTCCTACCCGCTCGTCATGACGGACCAGGCCAGCGGCGTGACCAAGGCCGTCGAGCACCTGCTCCGGCTGGGTCACAAGACCGTGTGGCACGTCGCCGGCCCGCCCAACGGCAACGCGACCCGTGTCCGCCGCGACGCGTGGGAGGCCGCCCTCGTCGCGAACGGCGCCCCCGTCCCGCCGGTCTACCACGGCGACTGGACACCGGCCTCGGGCTACCGCCTGGGAGCGGTCCTCGCCGACAGGATCCCGGACGAGATCACGGCGATCCTCTGCGCCAACGACCAGATGGCGATGGGGCTCATGCGAGCCTTCCAGGAGCGGGGCATCTCGATCCCCGGAGACGTGTCCGTCGCGGGCTTCGACGACATCGACGTGGCCGAGTACGTGTGGCCGCCCCTGACGACCGTCCGTCAGCACTTCGACCAGGTCGGCCAGCTCTGCGTCGACCTGCTGCTCGAGCAGATCGCCGGCCGCCGGCCGACCCCCGGAAAGGTCCACGAGGTCGCGGTCGAGCTCGTGGTCCGCGCTAGCACGTCGGTGCCTCCCGGGCCGCGTTCCTGACCCGTCGGGCCGGACGGTCCGCCCCTGCTCCACCCTCGTCCCGAACGGAGTTCCTCCTATGCTCGCCGGCCGAATGGTCCTCAACCCCGACTTCCGGGTCGCGCCCGTCTCTCGCCGCACGTTCGGCTCGTTCGTCGAGCACCTGGGACGCTGCGTCTACACCGGGATCTACGAACCGGGGCACGCGACGGCGGACGCCGACGGCTTCCGCGGGGACGTCCTGGACCTGGTCCGCGAGCTCGGGGTCTCGACCGTCCGGTACCCGGGCGGGAACTTCGTCTCGGGCTACCGGTGGGAGGACGGTGTGGGGCCGGTCGAGGACCGCCCCGCGCGGCTCGACCTGGCGTGGCACACGCTCGAGCCCAACACGTTCGGGCTCCACGAGTTCCTCCGCTGGGCGGACAAGGCCGAGATCGAGCCCATGATGGCCGTGAACCTGGGGACTCGCGGCGTCCAGGAGGCCCTCGACCTGCTCGAGTACACCAACATCGCGGGCGGTACGGCGCTCTCCGAGCGACGTCGTGCGAACGGCGCCGACGAGCCGTTCGGGATCACGATGTGGTGCCTGGGCAACGAGATGGACGGTCCGTGGCAGGTCGGGCACAAGACGGCCTCCGAGTACGGGCGCCTCGCGTCCGAGACGGCCCGCGCGATGCGCCTCGTGGACGACCGCCTCGAGCTCGTCGCGTGCGGGTCGTCGGCTCCCGACCTGCCGACGTTCGGCGAGTGGGAGCGCGTCGTCCTGACCGAGACCTACGACGAGGTCGACTACATCTCGGTGCACCGGTACTACGAGATCAAGGGCGACGACCTGCACTCGTTCCTGGGTTCCGTGGTGGACATGGACCGGTTCGTCGACTCGGTCGTGGCGACCGCAGACCACGTCAAGGCCGTCAAGAAGTCCGACAAGCAGATCGACCTCTCGTTCGACGAGTGGAACGTCTGGTACCAGTCCCGTGCGGCGTCGGTCCCCCCGCAGGGCGCGGACTGGCCCGTGGGCCCGGTGCTCCTCGAAGACCGGTACTCGGCGGCCGACGCGGTCGTGGTCGGCAACATGCTCGTCTCGCTGCTGCGGCACAGCGACCGCGTGACCTCGGCCAGCCAGGCGCAGCTCGTCAACGTCATCGCGCCGATCATGACCGAGCCCGGCGGGCGGGCGTGGCGCCAGACGATCTTCTACCCGTTCGCGCAGGCGTCGGCGCTCGCGCAGGGCACGGTCCTGCGCGTCGAGCCGGTCTCGCCGACGTTCCCGACCGCGCAGCACGGCGACGTCCCCTCGGTCGACGCGGTCGCGACGTGGGACGAGGCTGCCGGGAGGCTCGCCGTGTTCCTGGTCAACCGCAACCCCACGGAGCCCGTCACCGTCGATGTGGACCTCGCCGCGTTCGGAGCGCTCGTGGTGTCCGAGGCCTCGACGCTCACGAGCGAGGACCCGTACGACGCCAACACGGCCGACGAGCCGGACCGCGTGGTGCCCGTCGCCCGGGAGGACCTGTCGGTCGAGGGCGGCGTCCTGACGGTCGAGCTGCCCGCGGTCTCGTGGTCCACGGTGCTGCTCGTCGCTCGCGAGGCGCAGGGCTGACGCAGCGGTCCCCGCTGGTCGGCGGGCGGCGTCGAGCATGCGGTTGTCGTCGTGATTCGTCGGATTCTTGATGACAACCGCATGCTCGATCCACGACAACCGCATGCTCGTCCTCGGGCCGCCCCGGGTGGGATTCGTGGCCGGGCCGGCCATGGCGGGAAAGTCCCGCATGCGGGGGAGTCGGCAGGTCTGAGCGAGTTCACCCGGATTCGACGTCTCTTCACCGCGCGCGCACAACGTGCCCTCAGTAGCCTGACGTCAGCGTCCTCGCGCGCCGCGAGCGCTGACGGCACTCCGAACGGGGCTTCACATGGATTTCTGGGACTTCTTCTGGCTGCTCATCTGGTCCTTCGTCTTCATCGCCTACCTGATGGTTCTGTTCCAGATCCTCGGGGACCTCTTCCGTGACCACACGCTCAACGGGTGGTGGAAGGCGCTGTGGATCGTCGCGCTGGTCATCTTCCCGTTCCTCACGGCGTTGATCTACGTCATCGCCCGCGGCAAGGGCATGACCGAGCGACAGCTCGCCGCTGCCAGCGCCGCCAAGGCGCAGGCGGACTCGTACATCCGCGAGGTCGCGACGGGTGGTCAGTCACCGACCGACCAGATCGCCACGGCCAAGTCGCTGCTCGACGCGGGCACCATCACGCCCGACGAGTTCGCGTCGCTCAAGGCCAAGGCGCTCGCCTGACCTTCGCACCACGGGCTCGCCCGCTGCGGCGCGAGCAGCAGCACCACGGACCGGTCGTCAGAAGTACCCCGGGGTTCCACCCGGCTCACTTCTGACGATCGGTCCGTGCTGCGTCCAGGTACGCCCAGGAGGCTCGCGTACCCTCGACGCGTGGACGAGGAACTGGCGACGGGCGACTCGCGCGATCTCCCGGCCGGCCACCCGACGCGTCCCCCGACCCTCGACGAGGGCGACCGACCGTCGCGCTCGGTGCGTGACGCCGTCGGGCAGGACGCCGCGCGACGTGGTTTCTCCCTCGATCCCGGCCAGGCTCCCGCGGTCGAGGCACTCGACGCCCTCGCGGCCCGGCTCGCCGACCCTGCCCCTGGCGGGCTGAACGGGCTCTACCTCTGGGGGCCCGTGGGCCGGGGCAAGACCTGGCTCATGGACGTGTTCCACGCGACCGTGGGTCGGCTCGCCCTCGGCAGCGGTAGCGGTAGCGGTCGCGGCCCCGGCACCCGCGCGGTGCGCGTGCACTTCCACGACTTCCTGCGCCGCCTGCACGGCGAACGCTTCCACCGCGGGTCGATCGACGCCGCGCTCGACGCGATCCTCGGGGACGCCGACCTGGTCTGCTTCGACGAGTTCCACGTGCACGACGCGGGCGACGCCATGCTCGTCGCGCGCGCCGTGCGGACGCTCGACGCGCGCGGCGTGCGGGTGGTCCTGACGTCGAACTACCCGCCGTCGGGCCTCATGCCGAGCCCCGCGTACCACCACCTGTTCGTCCCGACGATCGACCTGCTCACCGCGAGGCTCGACGTCGTCGAGGTCGGCGGGCACCGCGACCACCGGCGAGCGCCGAGCGAGGACGTGGCCGGCTTCCGGGGCGGCTCGTTCGTGTGGCCCGCCACGGATGCCCGGCTCGCGGCCGCGGGGCTCGACCGCCCTGGGCCGGCAGAGGCGACGACGGTCCGCATCGGCTCGCGCGAGCACCCGGTCCTCGCCGTCCGGGGGGACGTCGCGTGGCTCGGGTTCGGGCACTGGTGCGCGGGGCGCACCGCGGTCTCGGACGTCCTGTACCTCGCAGAGCGCTTCGGGACGGTCGTGCTCGACGGCGTCCCCGCCCTGGGCGCGCAGGCCCCCGACACGGGGCAACGGTTCGCGAACCTCGTCGACGTGCTGTGCGACCGTGACGTGCCGCTGCACGTCCTGGCCCACCAGGATCCCGACGAGACGCTCCGCCGCCACGGCGAGGAGGGCGTGGCGCTCGACGTCGAGCGGACCGCGAGCCGCCTCGCGCTGCTGCGGCGGCTGGGGCCGGTGGCTCCCGGGCGGTGAGGGGGACCGCGGGACCGGCGGTGCACGACACCCGGCACGTGTGGGTGTCCTGCGCGATGATCGGGGAGGCGGCGCCGCCCCGGCGCCAGCGACCGGAGGGAACCCGCACATGGCCGAGGTACTGCTCTTCCACCACTCGCTCGGACTGACGCCCGGGGTCGAGGCGTTCGCCGAGACCCTCCGCGAGGCGGGCAACACCGTCTACCTGCCGGACCTCTACGAGGGCAGGACGTTCCCCGACATCGACAGCGGTATGGCGTACGTGAAGGAGATCGGGTTCGACACGATCCGCAAGCGCGGCGTGGCCGTGGCCGACGGGCTGCCCGAGGAGCTGGTGTTCGCAGGGTTCTCGCTCGGCGTGGTGCCCGCGCAGATGCTCGCCCAGACCCGCGAGGGCGCCCGGGGCGCGCTGCTCTTCTCCTCGTGCGTGCCTACGTCCGAGTTCAGCGACGACGGGTGGCCGCTCGGCGTGCCGGTGCAGGTCCACGGCATGGACGCCGACCCGTTCTTCGTGGACGAGGGAGACCTCGATGCGGCCCGCGCCCTGGTCGAGGCAGCACCGGGCGAGGCCGAGCTCTTCCTCTACCCGGGGGACCAGCACCTGTTCGCCGACGCGAGCCTGCCGTCCTACGACGAGCACGCGGCGCGCCTGCTCACCGAGCGGGTCATCAGGTTCCTCGACGGGATCGGGGCCTGACGAGCCCCGGGCGGTGACGGCCCCGCCGGTCCGCTGCGGCCTTGAGCCGCGCGTGCCTCGAAGAGCACGGCCGAGCGCACCGCAGGCAGGGTCGCACCTCGCTCCCTATGGTTGATCGATGAGCGCACCCGTCTCTCGCGCGCCCGTCCTCGACGTCGTCCGCCGCGCGGTCGAGGCCGGGACGTCCGTCACCGTGGTCGGGCTCCCGGGGTCGGGACGCTCCACGCTACTCGCCCAGGTGCGGGACGCGGCGGACGACGACGGGTGGAGCGTGGTGTCGGTCCCCGGGCTCGGCGGAGGCGCCGAGCGACCTCTCGAGTCGCTCGTCCTCGCAGGCCTCGTCACGGGGCCGGCCGGCGCGCTGGGGGCGATGGCGACCGCGGTCGACGGAGTGACCAGGGCCGTCTCGGGTGGGCGAGCGCTCTTCCTGCTCGACGACGTCGAAGCGCTCGACGACGCATCGGCCGCGGTGATCGCCACCGTGGTCGCCCGTCGGGGCGCGAGCGTCGTTGCCACGGTGCGCCCTTCTTCTCGCGGGAACCGACCGGTCGAACGCGTGCTCGCGGGACGCGACGCCACGGTGCTGTGGATCCCCGTGCTGCCGTTCGAGGAGGTCCACCGCCTGGCGTCCGAGCTGCTCGGCGGTCAGGTGGACTCTGACGTGGCGGGCCGTGTCTACGCGCTCTCCGGGGGCCTGCCGGGCATCGCCCGTTCGATCGTGCTCGAGGCCCGGCGGGCCGGGCACCTGACGAAGCAGCCCGGCGGATGGGTCTCACGGCGCGACCTGTGGACCCCGGCCCTGGCCGTGACCGTCGGGCGCCTGCTCGACGGTCTGGGGGACGACGAACGCGACGCGCTGAGGATCCTCTCGGTCCTCGGCCCGTCGGAGGCCAGGACGGTCCGCCGGTTGCTCCCGTGGTCGGCCGTCGTCGCGCTCGACGACCACGGGCTCGTGCGCTTCGTCGAGGAGGAGGACAGGTCCCTCGTGGTCCTGTTCCCCCCGCTGCTCGCGGAGCACCTTCGACATCTCGGGCACGACGCGCGAGGTGTCCGAGCCCTGGACGCCATCGGGACCGCCCTGGACCCTGGAGGGGACACCGAGACGGAGTTCCGGCGGCCCGTGCTCGGCTCGCCGATGCGCTGGTCATCGTCGCCCGAGTCCTCGGCGATCCTCGGCCGGATCCTGCGTGAGCGCTCGGCGACCCGCCTCCTCGTCAGCCGTGACGCGTGGCGGCACGAGCCGACGAGCCGGAACACCGTGCTGTACCTCGACGCGCTCCTGACCGAAGGGGCCCCGTCGGCCGTCATCCGCGAGGTCCTCGACGAGTCGCGACGCGACGACGGGGCGGAGCCCCCACGCTTCGCCGCGTTCGTGCGGGCCTGGGAAGCGGGGTACCAGGCGCTCGTGCTCCACGACCCGGAAGGGGCGCTGGCGGATCTCGCCCGGCTCTCCGAGTCTGTCGAGGAGCGCGAGTCCTCGCTCTTCGACGCGATCGCCCGGCACGTCCTGCTCGTCGTCGCCCTCGAGCGGCCGGGCGACGCGGGACCGGAGGTGCCGGGTCATGGCAGCTCTCCGACGGGGTACGAGGCCGCTCCTGCGCCGTACCCGGTGGACGACGAGTCCTTGGCAGCACCGGGTGGGATCCTGACCCAGGTCGCCGACGTGGTCCGGCTCGTCCGGGGCGAGTCGCTCCTCGCGCAGGGACGCCCCGTCGATGCCTGGCAGGAGTTCTCCGCAGTGTCTCTGCCCGAGACGTCGCCGCGGCAGGACACCGCGTCGCTCGTGCCTCAGGCTCAGCTCGTCTCGGGCGAGATCGTGATGGCGACAGACCGGTCAATGCGCCTCCTCGACGAAGCGCGCGGGACGCTCGAGCCGGGACAGATCGAGCCGCAGGGCTACGTGGTCGCGCTCGGGCTCTTCCTGCAAGGACGGCTCACAGCCCTGCGCGAGCACCTGACGAGCATCTTCGCGATCGGCGCTCCCGCGCCGCTGCGACCGACGACCCGGGCCGGCCTGCTGGCCCTCGCATCCGCTCTGTCGCTCCTCGAGCGGAACGTCCCCAGTGCGCGGTCGCTCGTCTCCCAGCTCGATGCGATGCGGCTCGAGGCAGCGTTCTCCCCCCTGGCGCGCCCGGCACCACTCCTCGTCGCACTGGCCTTGGAGTCGGGTCGCGACGCGCGAGAGGCCGGGCGATCGGCATGGGATCACGTCTCGTCGCTCGCCGATCGCGGCTATGTCCTCGCGGCGACGTTCGACGCGGCGATCCTCGTGGACCTCTGGCCGGACGCCGGTCGTGCCGAGCGGGTCGCCGGGCTCGCGGTCGAGGCGCAGGGGAGTCTTCTTCCCGCGCTCGGACGCTACCTGCGGGCCGCGGCCGACCGCTCGGTCGAGAAGCTCCTGCTCTCGGTCGACGAGCTCTTCGAACGACAGCTCGTCACCTTCGCCGTCCGCGCCCACGTCGTCGCGATCAGGATCCTCCGCGCGGACGGAGCGACGGCGCGGGTGACGGAGGAGTCGTCCCGGCTGCGAGCCCGGGTGGCGAGCGCCGGAGAGGAGCTGGACCTGCTGGTCTCCGCGCTCACCCCCACCGAGGAGCTCAGTGCGCGGGAGCTGGAGGTTGCTCGGCTCGTCGCGGCAGGACTGAGCAACCGCGAGGTGGCCGAGCAGCTCGTGGTCAGCGAGAGGACGGTCGACAACCACGTCTACCGGATCTTCCGCAAGCTCGGTGTCGGCTCACGCGAGGAGATCGGCGGGCTGCTCTAGCCGCTCGGTCCGGGAGTGCAGCTGCCCCGCGGGCGTCGGGCACGACGCGTCTCGGCGTCTCGTCCGGGGCCGGTCCCTACGCCCCGCGTCTCGCGTACCCCACGGATCGAGGCGGCGTGCTCACCGTGCCGTCCCTGTCCGCTCAGACCGTGCCCGGACCGCCCTGAGCCCCGCCTTCGCTCGGGCACGGTGGTTCCACCAGCCAAACAACGGAGGTGGAACCATGTACCAGCTCGGTACGACCCAGGCAGGAACGGCGCTCGCGGCCACAGGAGCGATGGCCACCGGGTACACCGTGGTGGGCGCCTGGACACTGATCGTGGCAGGCCTCGCCCTCGTGACGACCGCGCGCGTGCTGCACAGGCGGCACGCCTCGCAGCGATGAGCCGGCCGGCTCCGCGAGTCGTCGCCCTCGTCCCCGCGCACGACGAGGCCGAGGCGCTCCCCGCGACCCTGGCCTCGTTGCGGGCCCAGACGCGTCCCGTCGACCGCGTGCTCGTCGTGTCCGACAACAGCACCGACGGGACCGTCGAGGTCGCACGAGCGCTAGGGGCGGACGTCATGGAGACCGTGGGCAACACCGGCCGCAAGGCCGGGGCGCTCAACCAGGCCTTGTCCGCCGTGGACGCGGAGAACGTCCTGGTCCTCGACGCCGACACCTCGATCGCCCCGACGTTCGTCGAGAAAGGGCTCGCACTGCTCGACGGACGTCCCGACCTGGGCGCGGTCGGAGGGGTCTTCCGTGGCACGCCTCCGCGGTCCCTGCTCGAGCAGCTCCAGTCCAACGAGTACGAGCGCTATGCGGTGCAGATCGACGTGACCGGGCGGACCGCGGTGCTCACGGGGACGGCCGCGCTCATCCGGACCGCAGCGCTCGCCGACGTGGCGCGGCACCGCGGGACACGGCTGCCCGGTCCCCCGGGGGCCGCCTACGACCCGGGCGCCATCACCGAGGACTCGGAGCTGACGCTCGCGCTGCGCACCCTCGCTACGAGCTCGCCTCGCCGACGAGCATGTCGTGCACGACCGAGCTCATGCCGACTGCTCGAGACCTGCACCGCCAACGCGTGCGCTGGTACAAGGGGATGCTCGACAACCTCCGCGCCTACGGGGTCACCCGGGTCACGGCTCGGTACGTGGGGCAGCAGGCGATGATCGCGCTCGGGACGCTCATGCTCGCGAGCCTCGTCGTCCTCACCGCGCTCACGGTGGCGGCGGGGTCGTTCCGGTTCGTCCCGTTCTGGCTCGCGGTGGGCCTGGTGCTCGTCGCCGAGCGGCTCGTGACGGTCTGGGAGGCGGGACCGCGTGCGCGTGCGCTCGCGTCGATGGTGCTGCCCGAGCTCGCCTACGACATGTTCCTCCAGCTCGCGTTCGTCCGCGCCTGCTTCCTGACGGCCACCTCGCGTGACGTCGGGTGGAACCCCGTGCAGCACATCGACAGCGCGTCCGTCGGCGCCTGACCGGGAGATCTGGTGCCGGGGCGAGAGCCCCGGGACTCACCCGGCAGCACGGCACTGCTCACGATCCGGTCGGCGACGTGCTGCTCGGCCGCCCGCCCGGTGCTCGGAAGCCGCTCTGAGGCGTCTGAGCGCAGGCCTCGGAGCGCTGCGATCGACCTGCACCCCGACCAGTGGACCTCGAGGTCCTCGACGAAGCCGCGGGCCCACCCGCCGGCTACCGCGCCGTGCGGCCCGCTCACCCACAGCCCAACCAGTGGACCAGCTCGCACCCTGAGAAAAGGAGCAACGATGACCAGCTCGACCATCCCGGCAGCAGCCCTGGCACTGCTGCTCACGACCGTGCCTGTCGCCGCGCAGGCCGTCCCGCAGGACACGACCGGCCCCACGCCTGTCGTCACCGAGGCCCCCTCGGGGGCCGACGACGGGTCGGACGACGCGCAGCTCCCAGCGGACGGCCCGACGGCAGAGGCCGCACCCGACGTCGACGCCTCCGAGGAAGTGCCCGACCCTGCGGGCGACGGGACGTCCGCCGCTGACGCCGCAGACTCTGCCGCGGACTCCGACGACGTCGACGGTGCGTCCGCCGACGGCGTCACGCCCGACGGGACGGTCGGTGCCGAGGAGTCGGTCGCCACGGAGGAGACCGTCGTGCCCGACGTGGCCGCCGACGGCTGCGATACGTGCGTGGCTGCCGGCGACCGGACCGTCGTGACCCCGGGCTACCGGGACGACGGCGTCTACCGCCCGTTCTGGTGGGAGGCCGACGGCCTGCACTTCGACGACCTGATCCCCGCGAACGGCTACGTCAACATCAACGTCCCCGGTGCGCAGAACGTCAGCATCGACAGCCACCGCGAGCTGATCGGGAAGACCTTCATCCCCTGGTCGTACTTCGGGCTCGAGCCCGGCATGTGCATCACCTGGACCGAGTCCAACGGGTACGACTACCACTTCGGTGAGGACAACTCGGGCCGGGGCGGGGTCGACGAGAAGGACTGGCAGTTCTGCGTGCCGGAAGAGCCGACGCCCGACCCGACGCCGACGCCCGACCCGACGCCGACGCCCGACCCGACGCCGACGCCCGACCCGACGCCGACGCCTACGCCCGACCCCACGCCGACGCCCGACCCCACGCCGACGCCCGACCCCACGCCGACGCCCGACCCCACGCCCGAGGTCGGGACCCCGGCCGTCGTGGCCGAGCCGAGCGCAGAGCGAGCCCAGCCGGTGCGTCCGACCACGGGGACAGTGTCGTCCGCCGACGATTCCCTGGCCGTGACGGGCACCGGAGCGGCCGCCACCGCGGTGGCCGCGCTGGCCACGCTCGGTGCGGGTGCGGGCCTCCTGGGTGCCTCGCGGCGGCGTAGGACGCGCTAGGCGCCGACGGATCACGAGCGGGGCCCGGCACAGGCCGGGCCCCGTCGAGCACGAGAAGGAGAGTGCGTGCGGTGCCCGTCGACGGGCACCCCGGGGGAGGTTGCGGTGTCGCGCCGCCGGCCCGGAACAGCAGGCCTGCGATGCCAGGAACGAACGAACGACACCCGGCGTGGAGCATCTCGCCGGAGAAGGAGTGAAGGATGGACGTCCAGCCCGTCGTCGTCGGGATCGACGGTTCGAGCACGAGCCGGGACGCCTTGGTCTGGGCGGTGCACGAGGCCCGCCTGCGCGGGGTGCCCCTGCACGTGGTCCACGCCTGCCCGCACCCCGCCTACGACCCAGTCTTCGCGGGCGGCTTCTGCCTGCCGCCGATCGTCCTCGGGGAGGAGGAGACCGACGTCGCCCTCGACTGTGCGGGTGACCTCGTGCGCGAGACGGCACCCGAGGTCCCGGTCGAGACCTGGGCCTGCCGGGGATCTGCGGCCTCCGTGCTCCTGGACCAGGCGCAGGACGGTGCCGGGCTCGTCGTCGTGGGCTCACGGGGCCTCGGCGCGGCCGGCGCACTGTTCCTGGGGTCGGTCAGCGCCCGGGTGGCCGCTCGTTCGACGGTGCCCGTGGTCGTGGTCCCGCCGGGGACGGAGCACACGACCGCCGGGCCGGTCGTCGTCGGGGTCGACGGCACCCCGCACTCGACGGCCGCGGTGCGCGCAGGAGCGCGCGAGGCAGCGGTTCGGGGCGTGCCCCTCGAGCTCGTCTCGGCGCACCTCGTCCCGGCGGATCTGCTGGTCAGCCACCTCACGCCACCGGTCGACCTCCGGTCGGCGTACATGGAGCGCGCCGAGCGCGTCGTCGAGGAGGCTGCTCGGACGGCCCGTGCCCTGGGACCGCACCTGGAGGTGCGCACCCACGTCGTCGAGGGGTTGCCCACCGACGCGATCGCCCAGGTCGCCGGGTCGACGGCGTCGCTCGTCGTGCTCGGCTCGCGGGGCCACGGCCTGCTGACGGGACCGGTCCTGGGCTCGGTCAGCCAGTCGGTGCTGCACCACGCGACCGGGCCCGTCATGGTGGTGCACGCCCAGGACTGATGGCCGTCCCGCCGCTCACCACGACAGGATCCCGTGGACCGCGTCCTCCAGGCGCGAGGACAGCGTGGTGTCGGCGACGACGGCGTCCCGCTCGTGCGCGGCCCTCGTCGGCAGGTCGGTGATGATCCCGTCGACCCCTTCGCGCACGTAGCCGCGCATCGCGGCGGGCTCGTCGACCGTCCAGACGAAGACCTGCTTGCCCGCCGCGTGCGCCTCGGCGAGCAGAGAGGGCGTGAAGGACGACTCCTCGACCGCGACGAAGTCCGCGGTCGTCGCGGGCAGCCGCCCCAGGTTCACGGGGAGCACGTAGCCCGTCCCGATCTCCGGTGCCAGGGCCTCGACCTGCTCGACGACGTCCTTGTCGAGCGACTGCACCAGGTACGTGCCGGCGACGCCCTTGGCCTGGAGCAGCGCGACCACGTCCTCGACGTACCCGGGGGACTCGTGGCCGTGGGGCTTGATCTCGACGAGGAGGGGGACGCCGAGCTCCTGCGCACGGTCGACGAACGCGTCGAGCGTCGGGACGGTGGCCTCGTGCCCCCGCGCGCGCACGGTCGTCGCGGTGAGCTCGGCGGTCGTCAGGTCGTAGACGTCCTGGTCGGTCCCGGCGAGGCGCTCGAGGTTGGTGTCGTGGACGACGACGATCCCGCCGTCACCCGCCTGCTGCACGTCGATCTCGACGTAGGCCGGGCGGGCCGCGGCGGCGGCCTCGAGCGAGGGGATCGTGTTCTCGACCCCCCGCGACGGGTACCCGCGATGGGCGATCACGCCCGTCTCGCTGCGGTTGCCGATGTCCGTCATGACCGAGGTGTTGTAGACCGACAGGACCGCGAGGGCGACGACGCCCGCGATCCCGACGACGACGCGCACCCATCGCGGTCCGTGCAGCCGGGCCGCGACCGGCTCGGCGGGCGCGGAGTGGATCGCTCCGCCGTCGGGCCCCTCGCCCTGGCGCACCCCCAGCGCGACCACCACGACCTGGGCGAGCATCGCCGCGACGAACCCCGTGACGACGAACACCGCGATCTGGACCGCCGCGAGCGAGAAGCCCGCGACGAGCGGCGACGCGTCGGGCATGACGCGGTCCGTGAAGCGCGTCGGTGCGAGACCCACGTTCACGACGCCCACCAGGAACGTCGCCGCGACCGCGAGCACGACGCCGAACAGCACCACGAAGCGCCACGTGTGCCAGCGCGTCAGGCGCCAGCTCGTCGCCATCGAGGCCGCGACCGACGCGTCGCTCGTGACGAACACCGCGAGCGTGAGGACCAGGCGCAGGTTGAGGTAGAGCACCCCGGCGAGGAAGCCGTAGTAGAGCCAGGTGCCCGCGTCGGTCTCGAGCAGCGACCCCACGACGAACCGCGGGATGCGGATCCCGCGCACGACCGTCGCCACGACCCCCACGTTGCCGAGCGGCAGGACCACGAAGAAGTACGGCACGAACAGCAGCACCTGAGGGCTGAGGAGCTTGCGCGCCGCCCCGAGCAGGTCGCGGGCGACCGTGCGGACCGTGACCGGCTCGCGGTGAGCGAGCCGGTGGGCGATCACGAGCAACGCCCCCACCTGGACGAGCACCACGAGGCACGCGAGGGCTCCGATGAGGAGGATCAGCAGGTCCGCGACGGGCGAGCGCAGGACCTCGCCGAGGGTCCGCTGCGTGAGGGCCTCGACGCCGGCCTGGTCGAGCGCGAGCTCGAAGAGCCACGCGAGGCCCGGGAAGACGACGAGCACGCTCACGCCCTGGAGCAGCAGGATCGCCTTGAGATACGTGCCGAACGAGGTGCCGAGGTAGGTCAGGGCGGCGCCCAGCGTCGGCCAGGTGCGCGCGGTCCTCACCCCGCGAGCCTAGGTCACGGGAGGCGGGAGACCGGCCGGCGGCCTCCTCGCGCCTCGCCCACGAGGCCGTGAGGAAGGAACTCCACGGAGCCGGGCTTCGTTGTGCAGTACCACGTGCTCATCACCTGCCCACGAGCTGAGAGAGACGGCTGATGGACTCCGGAACCTGGCTCAACGTCGGGCTGGTCCTCGTGTTCGTGCTGGTCGGCGGCGTCTTCGCCGGGACCGAGTTCGCCCTGGTCTCGTTGCGCGACTCGCAGATCAAGCAGCTTGAGCAGCAAGGGCCGCGGGGCAAGCGGGTCGCCGGGGTGGCCCGCGACCCCAACAGGTTTCTCGCCGCTGTCCAGATCGGCGTGACGGTGGCCGGCTTCCTGTCTGCGGCCTACGGCGCGTCGACCCTCGCCCCGGACTTCGTCCCGGCGCTCGAGTCGCTCGGGCTGCCGACCGGGCTCGCATCGACCGTCTCGCTCGTGGCGTTGACGCTCGTCATCTCCTACCTGTCGCTGGTGCTGGGCGAGCTGGTCCCCAAGCGCATTGCGCTCCAGCGGTCCGCCCAGGTCGCGGTCGTCGTCGGGCCGCCGCTCGACCGGTTCGCGACCGCGATGCGGCCGGTCATCTGGCTGCTGTCGCGGTCCACGGACCTGGTGGTGCGCCTGCTGGGCGGCAACCCGACCGCGCGGAGCGAGCAGATGACCGAGGAGGAGCTGCGGGACCTCGTGATCGCGCACGAGGCCTTGCCCGAGGACGAGCGGAAGATCCTCACCGACGTGTTCTCGGCGGCCGGACGGTCGGTCGTCGAGGCCATGCGGCCACGCGGCGAGGTCGTCTTCCTGTCCGCCGACCTCCCGCTCGTCGAGGCGGCCACGGTCGTGCGGACCCAGCCCTACTCGCGCTACCCGGTCACGGGAGAGGACTTCGACGACGTCGTCGGGTTCCTGCACGTCCGCGACCTCCTCGACGCTCACGACGACGCCCCGACGGGCGTGCCGCGGACCGTGCGCGACGTGACACGTGCCGTGCTCGAGCTGCCCGGCACGAACCAGCTGCTGCCCTCGCTGTCGCTCATGCGGCGGACCGGGGTCCACCTCGCGATCGTCGTCGACGAGTACGGGGGAACGGACGGGATCGTCACGCTCGAGGACCTGGTCGAGGAGCTCGTCGGGGACATCCGCGACGAGTACGACCTCGCCCACGAGCCCCTGGCCCGGGGGAGCTTCGACGCGGGCCTCACGCTCGAGGCGTTCGCCGACCAGAGCGGCATCCGGCTCGCCGACGGCCCGTACGAGACCGTCGCCGGGTACGTCATCGCGCGTCTGGGGCGTCTGGGTGCGGTCGGAGACGCCGTCGACCTGCCCGGGCACCGGTTGACCGTGAGCGCGGTCGAGGACCGGCGCATCCGTCAGGTGACGGTCACGGCGCTATCGGAGAGGGGCCTGGAGGATTGACGTGGGCGCGGGCCGGGCGCAGGGGCAACGACGCCTCCTGGTGACGGCGGTGCGGCGCGCGCCCCGGGTGTGCTCGGGGAACGCGCCACGCCACACGGCGCTACGGCGCTTCGGCGATCCTGCGGATCGTGTCGAGGCGCCGCTCCCACGTGGCGCCGATCGCGTCGAGGGCTCGGGCCGTCTCGGTGAGGCGGGACCCGACGGCCTGGTAGCGCACCTCGCGCCCGACCCGCACGGGCTCGACGAGCCCGGCCTCGGCGAGGACCGCGAGGTGCTTGGCGATCGCCTGCCGGGAGATGGGCAGGCGCGACGCCAGTGCGGAGGCCGAGAGGTCCGCCCGCCCGAGCTCCTGGAGCAGCTGCCACCTGGTGTCGTCGGCGAGCGCGGCGAACACGGGGGCCAGTGACGAGGTGCTCATGCCGTCCGTCCGTCGGGGACGGCCTGGTGGGCGCTCTCGAGGAACGCGACGAGCTCGTCCAGCTCGCCGGTCCACCCGGAACGGTTGCTCTCCATGGCGTGGGCGGATCCCTCGCCGAGGCGGTCGAACCCGGACTCGACGACGCTGAGCAGCGTCCCCGGCCCGTCGGCCGCGAGGGTGAACCGGACCTGGGTCGAGTTGTCGTCGCGCAGGGGCGTGCTGGGCTGGTTGGTCCACGTGAAGGCGAACGCGACCGGCTCGTCGTACTCGTCGATGCGGACGGCGAACTCGCCGAACCCGTCGAAGCCGAACGACCCTTCGCCGCCCACGCGCAGGTCGGGCAGCGAGGCCCTCTGGCCGAACCACTGGGCGATGAGGTCGTCGCGGGTCAGTGCCGCCCAGACGCGGTCGGGGGTCGCGTGGACGAGGACGGTGCGCGTCACCTGGAACTTCTCGGGGTCGATGACAGCCTGCTGGTCGATGGACGTCATGGTCGTTCCTCTCGAAGGGTTCATGTGCAACTTCAGAGTTGCACATGGAGACCCTGAGTGCAACCCCTAGGTTGCAGATGGGTCGCTCGGTGCCGCGATCCCCAGGAGCTCGCGCGCGACACCCTCGGCCGCGCCCGGTACCAGCGCGTAGTAAGCCCAGACCCCACGCTTCTCGCGATGCAGCAGTCCGGCGTCGACGAGGATCTTGAGGTGGTGGCTCACGGTGGGCTGGCTGAGCCCCACGGGCTCCACGAGGTCGCACACGCACGCCTCGCCGCCTGCCGAGGCTGCGACGATCGCGAGCAGGTGGACGCGCGTCGGGTCGCCGAGCGCCTTGAAGGTTCGGGCGAGGTGCTCGACGTCGGCCGGACCTGCCGACGTGCCGTGTGCCGCGGTGCCCTCGGTCTCGTCCGGTCCGCAGCACGCCGCGGCCCGGGTGTCGGCGGGGGCGATCGAGGTCGTCATGCCCACATCTTGCCACGCATCGACATTCTTCGATACGTTCAGGCATCGAAGTTTGTCGATCCCTGTGCCTGGTGCCCGGTGGGTCGCCCGAGGAAGGAGAGGCCATGGCCGTTCACGAGGAGCTGCCCGTCGTCGTCGTGGGAGCCGGACCGGTGGGGCTCGCTGCCGCCGCCCACCTGCTCGAGCGGGGGATCGAGCCCCTGGTCCTGGAGGCCGGCGGGTCGGCGGGGTCGGCGGTCGCCGCGTGGGGCCACGTGCGACTGTTCTCGCCGTGGCGCTACGACGTCGACGCCGCCGCGCGCCGCCTCCTCGAGGCCACGGGGTGGACCGCCCCGGACCCCGACGCCCTGCCTACGGGATCCGAGCTCGTCGAGCGCTACCTGACCCCGCTCGCCGCGACGCCGCAGATCGCGGCCCGCCTGCGGACGTCGTCGCGCGTGGTCGCGGTCTCGCGCGAGGGCGCGGACAAGACGCGTTCGCTCGGACGGGAGCGGCTCGCGTACCGGGTCCGCGTCCTGGGGCCCGACGGCGCCACGCACCACGTGCGCGCCCGTGCGGTCCTCGACGCGTCCGGCACGTGGGGGCAGCCGAACCCCGTCGGCACGGGCGGGCTGCCCGCCCTCGGCGAGGTCGGGTCGTCCGCCGTGACGGGGCCGCTGCCCGACGTGCTGGGCACCGACCGTGCGCTCTTCGCGGGCCGCCGGACGCTCGTCGTCGGGATGGGGCACTCGGCCGCGAACACGCTCCTGAGCCTCGTCGAGCTCGCCCGCGACGAGCCCGGCACGCGCATCACCTGGGCCGTCCGGGGCGGGTCTCCGCGTCGTCTCTACGGCGGCGGGACCGACGACGAGCTGCCCGCGCGCGGGCTGCTGGGGACCCGGCTGCGCGACGCCGTCGAGTCGGGGCTCGTCACGCTGGCGACGCGCACCTCGATCGAACGGATCGAGCCGGTCGAGCCCGCGGGTGGGAACTGGCCCGTCGGCACGTCCGGCACCGTCGGCACGGCTGACGCTCCCGTGCGGTCCGCTGCGCCGGCGGCGCCCGGCGGCCCCGTCCGGGTCCAGGGCACCACGCGCGACGGGGAGCTCGACCTCGAGGTCGACACGGTCGTCGGCGCGACCGGCTTCCGACCCGACCTCGACATGCTCCGCGAGGTCCGGCTCGACCTGGACCCGGTGGTCGAGTCGCCCCGCGCTCTCGCCGACCTGATCGACCCGAACCACCACTCGTGCGGGACCGTCCCGCCGCACGGCGAGGCCCTGCTGACCCACCCCGACACCGGCTTCTACGTCGTGGGCATGAAGAGCTACGGCCGGGCGCCGACGTTCCTCCTCGCGACGGGCTACGAGCAGGTGCGCTCGATCGCCGCGGCGCTCGCGGGCGACCGGGAGGCCGCGGACCTGGTCCAGCTCGACCTGCCCGCGACCGGGGTCTGCTCGACCGACCTCGCCCTCGACCCGGTGTCCGGCGAGGCTGCCGAGGTCTCGTGCTGCGGCACGTCCCCGGTATCCCCGGAGCCCGTGCTCGTCACGTTCGGCGCCCCCGCCGGTAGCCTGGGATTCGCGACCGGTACGGCCCACGGCCGGTCGGCTGACGAGCAGGAGGACCCCCGATGAGCGCGCCCCGATCCGTCCTGTTCGTGTGCGTCAAGAACGGTGGCAAGTCGCAGATGGCCGCAGGGCTCGCGCGGCAGATCGCACCCGACGTCCAGGTCGACTCGGCGGGCACGTCACCGGGGTCGAGCCTCAACGCGCTCTCGGTCGAGGCGCTGGCCGAGGTCGGCGTCGACCTGTCGGGCGAGCACCCTCAGCCCCTCACCCCGGAGCTGGTCGCCGCAGCGGACGTCGTCGTCGTCCTCGGGCGCGACGCCCAGGTGACGACCGACGACGGGACGCCCGTCGTCGTCTGGGACACCGACGAGCCGTCGCTGCGCGGCATCGAGGGCATGGAACGCATGCGGCTCGTGCGCGACGACATCGCGGCGCACGTGCGCGACCTGCTCGAGCGCTGAGGACGGCTGGGGTCCGCGCCACGGCGGGCGCTGCTGCCCCCGGAGACGGCACGAGGCACCTCCCGGTCCGGGAGGTGCCTCGCGTCGTACGGAGAGGGCGGGGTCAGGCGGTCGGGGCCGCGCCGCCCGTGGGGTGTGAGCCGTCGCCGTCGGTCGGCTTGCCCAGCACGTTCTCGCGGACCACGCGGCGCAGCACCTTGCCGATCTGCGAGCGCGGCAGGTCCGGCACGACGAACAGGTGCTTGGGCAGCGCGTAGCGCGCCAGCTTCTGCTCGCCCCAGGCGCGCACGGCCGCGAGGTCGACGGGCAGGCCGCTCGCGGTCGTCTCCGACTCGTCGAGCACGATCGCCGCCGCGACGCGCTCGTCCGAGCCCTCGCCCGGCAGGCCCACGACCGCGACGTCCCGGATGCCCGGCATGAGGCGCAGGTGGTCCTCGACCTGCGACGGGTAGATCTTGAACCCGCCCGTGATGATCATCTCCTTGATGCGGTCGACGAGCGTGACCACGCCGTCCGCGTCCACGGTCACGACGTCGCCCGTACGGAGCCAGCCTCCCTCGAGCAGCTGGTGGGCCGTCTCCTCGGGGCGGTTCCAGTAGCCCTGGAAGACCTGCGGCCCGTGGATGAGCAGCTCGCCGCGGACCGTGCCGTGCTCGTCGGGGACGACGTCCTGCGTCGGGTCGTCCTGGTCGACGACCCGGATGTCGGTGCTCGGGAAGGGCAGGCCCAGGGTGCCGGGGCGACGGTCGGCCGAGACGGGGTTGCCGAGCGCCACGGGGGACGTCTCGGTCATGCCGTAGCCCTCGATGAGCAGACCGCCGGTCGCCTCCTCCCAGGTGCGCGCCGTCGTCGGGCTGATGGGCATGGCCCCCGCGAACGCGAGCCGGATCGAGTGCAGGTCCACGGGCTTGCCCGCCGCGCGGGCCTTCGCGGCAGCGGCCGCGACGCGGTCGAACATGGGAGCGACGCCCGGGAGGAACGTCGCGGGGCGACGCTTCTGCGCGGCCAGGACCGAGTCGGCGTCGAACTTGGGGAACGCGACGAGCGTCGCGCCGATCCGCGCCGGGAGCGTCAGGCAGAACATGAGGCCGAACGCGTGGAAGAACGGCAGGACCCCGTAGACGGTCTCCTCGCCCTCGCGGAACGACGCCCACGCCTGACCCTGCACGGTGTTCGCGACGAGGTTCCGGTGCGTCAGGACCGCGCCCTTGGGCGTGCCCGTGGTGCCGCCGGTGTACTGGAGGAGCGCGACGTCGTCGGCCGTGGGCTGCGGCGTCGACGGGTCGAGCGGGCCGGCCGCGGCGACGAGACGGTGCCAGTCCGGCACCCCTGCCGAGGCAGGGCCGCGCAGCGCGGCCTTCTGGGTGCGCGCCGCCTCGACGGGCAGGTGCAGCGCGAGGCGCTTGACGAAGGGCAGGTCACGGGCGACGTCAACCGACACCACCTTGCGGAGCTCGGTGTGCGGCTGGGCCGAAAGGACCGCGGGGACGGCCTTCTGCCACACGAGCGCGACCGTGGCGCCCGAGTCCGCGAGCTGGTGGGCCAGCTCGTCGGACGAGTAGGTGGGGTTGTGCTCGACGACCGTCGCGCCCAGGCGCAGCGCGGCGTAGAACGCGACGAGGTGCGACGTGCAGTTGGGCATGACGAGCGCGACACGGTCTCCTGGGCCGACGCCCAGGGTGGACAGGGCGCTCGCTGCGCGGTCCACCTTCTGGGCGAGGCGCGCGTACGTGATCGTGGCGCCGAAGAAGTCGACCGCCACCCGGTCCGGCCAGCGTGCAGCGGCTCGGGCGAGCGCCGCGGTCACGGGCTCGTCGGGGACGTCGACGGTTGCGGGAACCCCTGGGGAGTACCGACTCAGCCAGGGCTGCTTTGCCAAGGTGTTCACTACTACACCGTAACTTACGGATGCGTAGGTTATGTGTGCGCTGCGTGCGAGGAACCTCGGCGTGGCCTGGGAGAACCCAGGATGTGAACTGATTCCCACCCGGGGGGAACCTTCGGGGGAGGAGCTGCGTGTTCCGTTCGTGAGGACAACGTACCGACCCCCGCCGAGCAGTTCCGGCGCACGGGTCGCAGGGGGCAGCAGCACGTCGTCCGGACCCGCGCCTGCGAGGTCTCGAGCCGTCAGGGGGCGGCTGCGGGACCTCGTGGACAGTGGGCCGGCGGGGTCGGTCGGGGTCGTGGTCGGAAGCGTCGGGGCATCGCTCCTCGCGGTCGGCCTGGCCTGGTCCTCACCCCAACCGATGCTCGGCATGGTCCTGCTCGCGGTCGCGCTGCCCGTGTGCGCCATCATCGTCTGGTGGTCGATCGTGCCGCGGCACGTCGCAGTACGCGGAGCTCGCGTCGTGACCACCGACGACGACAGGGGGTGGCTGGTCGTGCGCAGACCGCTGGGCAGGGTCGTGCTGGACGGGTCGCGCTTCGGCGTGCTCGACGCCCAGCGGGCGCTCGCGGACCGCGTCGTGGCCGTGCACGTGTCGGGCCGCGCCGAACAGGACGAGATCCTGAGGCTCCTCGACCGCGTCGTGGCGCTCGACCGGCTGGAGCACGGCGCCTCGGGATCCGAGGCGGGCGGCCGGAGCAGGTTCACCCCCGAGCAGCGTTCGCTCCTGACCCGGCACGTGCGGGACGCCCTGGTGCGGGACGTCGAGCTGCTCGAGTCCCGGTCGGCAGGGCTTCCCGCCCGGGGCTCGTACCCGGTGCGCCCCGCACCCGCGGGGGTGCTGCCATGACGGCGGTCCTGCCGCTCGTGGGGGGCGGCGGCACGATCGACGGCCCGCGACGAGTGCCCGACGGCGACGCAGCGGAGCCGCTCGACCCGGACTTCGACGGTGACCACGCCGCGCAGGACGTGGTGCTGCACGCGACTCGGAACGCCGAGTTCACGGTCTTCATGGAGCAGGCCGTGGGCCCGCTGCACCGCATGGCGTACCTGCTGTGCGGCGACCAGCACCGCGCCGAGGAGCTCACGCAGCAGACGTTCGAACGCACCTACCGGGCATGGTCCAGGGCGCGCGACGGAGACCCGCTCGTCTACGCGCGTCGCATCCTCGCGAACCTGCGGGTCGACACCTGGCGCCGGACCCGGCGCGAGGTGCTGTCCGGGCCCGAGGACCTCCAGGGGCACGTCGAGGAGCTCGCGGTCGCCCCGAGAGGCGGTGGCCCGGTGAGAACGGCTCCGGCCGGCGTGGACGACCGGGACCTCGTCGTCCGAGCCCTGCTCCAGCTCCCGCTCAAGCAGCGCCGTGTCGTGGTCATGCGACACCTGCTCGACCTCTCGGAGACCGAGGTCTCGACCGAGCTCGGTCTACCGGTCGGCACCGTGAAGTCGACCGCGTCCCGGGCCCTTGCCCGTCTCCGCACGATCCTCGACGACTCGCCCGGAAAGGGTGGCACCTCATGAACGTCCCGACCGACGACTTCTTCGACCGGCTGCATTCCGCAGCGGACGCGGTCCCCCCGTCCACGCTCGACCTGCCCGTGGTCCTGGCGACCAGCCGGCGCAAGGCCACGACGCGCCGGGTCCTGACCGGCGCCGCAGCATTCACGGCCGTCGCCGTGGTGGGCGTCGGGGTCGCGACGGGCCTGCCGGGCGAGGTCGCGCACGAGCTGGCCCCCGCAGCGGGGTACGAGACGCTGAGCACCGAGGTGGTGCACCAGGAGGTGGCACCGGGGATCACGGCCGTGGCCGAGGCGGCGACCTACGAGCTCCCGGACGGGACCGTCGTGCTCGACACAGGGATCGAGACCGGCGCGCACGGCGACCGGTTCCTGATCGTCTCGACGGTCGAGGTCGGCGCGGCCGGGTACGACATCCAGGTCGACCCGGAGACCGGCGAGGTCCTCGAGACGCAGGAGAGCAGCGACCCGGCACACATCCAGAAGATGATCGACCTCGGCTACGCGCCCGCCGAGGTGCATCACGTCCAGCTGGTGGTGGGGGACGACGGCGAGCTCGGACGCCTCCGTGAGGGAGCCGTGCCGGCCCACGTCGTCCTCGACGAGGTGGGCTCGGCCGCGCTCACCTCGGCCTCGGGCACGGAGCTTCTGGTGGGCCTCACCGAACCGACCGGAGGGTGGGCCGAGACGACGACCTACCTGGCGACCTGGGAGCCCATCGCCGGACCGGAGAACCGCGAGATCACCTCGGTCGCCGTGCCGACGCTCCCGGTGGCCGGTGACGGGTTCGAGCTCTACGTGGTCCAGGCCGACCCGCCGGGCGACCGGCTGTCCTTCCGTGGCGCGCTCGCGGTCACGAACCACAACGAGGTCGTCACGACCTGCGGACCCCAGGCCTCCGCGTGCGAGCTGACGTTCGACCCGAAGACCCGTGAGGTCGGAGCCGGCTCGACCGACCCGAGGACCGAGACCCCCGAGGACTCCGTCGCGACCGCACTGGACGAGATCGCGCCGGGCGCAGACCTGATGTCGGTGTGCCTCGAGCTCCGAGGTCAGGGCGCCGTCGCCGTCACCGAGATGGGCGCCAAGGCCCCCGAGAAGCTCGGTGTCGACCCCGACACCTGGAGGCGCTGTGTCGTCGACCGGTCGTACGCCTGGGGCTGAACAGCCCGACGGCCACGGCTCACGTCCCGCCGCGCTGCTCCAGGTCGGCCAGAGCCGCCTCGGCGCGGTCTGCGTCGAGGTAGCGGCCGCCGCGGTGCACCGGGACCAGCGACGCACCCGGGCGGGATTTCCCGCCCGGGTGCGCTCCGTCGTCGGGCACCTGGCGCGTGAAGCGGTGGACGAGCGGCATCCCCGTGGGGATGTTGAGCACCTGGACCTCGGGGGCCGTGAGGCGGTCGACGAGCATCACGAACGCCCGCAACGAGTTGCCGTGGCCCACGACCAGCAGGTTCTCGCCGCGATCCAGAGCCTCGCGCGTCGCCTCCCACAGGGGTTCGAGCCGGTGGACCACGTCGGCGAGCGACTCGGTGTCGCGGCGCATGCCCGAGCGGGCGGCGTCGGGCAGACGGCCGAACGTGTCGGCGACGCGGGCCGCGGCCTCGCTGCCCTCCTCGACGGGCGGGGGCCGGTGGTCGAACGACCGGCGGTACTCCCAGTAGGCCGTCTCGCCGTACTCGGCCCGGACGGACTCGCGCAGGTCGTCGGTGAACGCGCCGTAGTGCCGCTCGACCAGGCGCCACTCGGGGACGAGCGGCGGCGGGCCCGGCAGGGCCGCGGCGACGATCGCCGCGGTCGCCGAGGCACGCACGAGCGGTGAGGTGAGGACGCGGTGCGGCGCGAGCGACGGGTCCTGCTCGCAGGCCGCCGCGAGCTGGGCGCCCGCGAGCTCGGCCTCGTGGACGCCGCGGTCCGAGAGGTCGACGTCGAGCAGCCCCGTGAAGCGGTTCTCGGCGTTGTAGACGCTCTCCCCGTGGCGCAGCAGGACGAGGGTTCCGGGTGCTGGGGCGCTCATGGCGTCCAGCGAACCACACCCGCGGTCAGACCTCGATCAGCCCTCGCTGGTGCGCGATCGAGACGGCCTCGGTGCGCCCCGACGCCCCGAGCTTGGCGAGCACGTTCGAGACGTGGACGCTCACGGTCTTGCCGCTGATGAAGAGGCGCTCGCCGATCTGCCGGTTGGTGAGGCCCTGGGCGACCAGCAGCAGGACCTCCTCCTCGCGGTCGGTCAGCACCGTCACCGCGCCGCGACGCAGCCCCGGCAGGTCCAGGCGCCCGCGGCGTGCCAGGTCGCGCAGGGCGCCCGTGAGCGGCCCGGCGCCCATGTCCTCGGCGTCCTCGAGCGCCTGACCGGCCTGGGTCGCGGCCTCCTCGCGGTCGCCCACACCGAGCAGCGCCTGCGCCCACCGCCAGCGGGACCGGGCGACCTCGTAGCGGTAGCCGTAGTCGAACGCGCTGGTCGCCTCGGCCCAGAGCGCCGGGTCGTCGGTCCCCGAGAGACGGCTGTGCTCCGCCCGGGCCCGCACGAGCCACGCGACCCCCTCGGGTCCGAGGCGGCCCCCGCGCGGCCGGCCGCGCAGCGCCGTGGTCTCGGCCTCCGCGAGCAGCGCGTCGCCGTGCGACTGCAGGTCCGCCGTGGTGGCGCCGACCAGACGGCGTGCCTCGGCGGAGTCCGCCAGGGCGGCAAGGGCGAGGGCCGAGATCCAGATCCGGCCCAGGAAGTAGTCGCTCCAGGTGCGTCCCAGGTAGCCGATGAGCTCCTGCGCGAGCGTCAGGGCCTCGTCGCGATGCGCCGACCAGACGAGCGCGTCGATCATGCAACCGCCCGCGATGAGAGCGATCTGCCCGTCGCGCTGCCACTCGGGGCGGAGCCCGCGGGCGCGCTCGATCACGTCCTCGTCGCCTCGGGCGACGGCCGCGTAGAGCTGGACCGCGGCGAGCGCGGCGACCGCGCTGGGCGGCGGTGGTTCGGGCGACGACGGCGGTGGGCGCAGGTCGCCCGTCGCGTACCGGACGAGCTCGCCGAACAGGCGCAGCTCGACCCCGTACCCGTTCCATCCGAGGCCCGCGGCGACCGCGTGCTCGAGGCCCGTGTGCGCCTCGACGAGAGCCTGGTCCAGGTCGCCCGAGTAGTACCGGTTGGCCGCGATGTTGTACCAGCACCGCATCTCGGTCAGGAGGTCGCCCGCGGCCTGTGCGCGCTCGCGGGCCGTCGCGAGGAGCGAGGCCGCGCGGTCCGCGTCGTCGACCTCGAGGACCGCGAGCGTGGTGAGCGCGTCGGCCTCGACGTCGGGGGCGTCGATCGCCCGGGCGACCGCGATGGCTTCCTCGGCCGTCTCCTGCGCGACGACGTCCATGTCGACGCGGTCCAGGTTCATCGCGGCGCGGGCGCGCGTCGCGAGGGTCCAGGCCCGGTCGCGCGACGGGGGCTCGGTCGGCAGGACCTCGAGCGCGGCGGCCGTGTGCTCGATGACCTCCTCGACACGCTCGATCCCCAGCAGGTGCAGCGAGAGCACGTGGCGTAGCGAGGCCTGGCGCAGCGGGTCGCCCGCGGTCGACTCGACGACCTTGCGGGCGATCGCGACGGCTCGGTCCGGCTCGCCTGCGCGGCTCGCCGCGGCCGCTGCCGCGACGGCCACGTCGACACGATCCTCGCCCAGCAGCTCCGCGGCGTCGGGGACCGCGTCCCACAGGCGCAGCACCTGCTCGAGGTGCCGCAGCTCCTCGGCAGGGGCCAGGACACGCGCCGCTCGGCGGGCGGCCTCGCGCGAGGCGACCAGCGCGGTCGTGGTCTCGTGGGCCGAGAGGGCGTGGTGGGCCCGCTGCGCGGGCGAGCCCAGCGACGGGTCCTCGGTCAGGGCGGCGAGGTAGGCGCGGTGCAGCGCGGCGAGCTCTCCGGGCAGGAGGTCGGCCGAGATGGCCTCGGCCAGCAGGGCGTGGCGGAACGCGATCCGGCCCGACTCGATCGTCAGCACGTGGTGGGCCACGGCCTCGCGGAGCGTCGCGTCGAACGCCTGGTCGCACGCAGCGCGGGTGGCGGGGGTCCCTGGCGCGCGCAGCCCACCGAGCGAGAAGACGCCCAGGTCCTGCCCGACGACGGCCCGCAGCAGCGGCTCGGCGACCACGCGCCCGGAGAGCGACGCGATGCGGGCGAGCTGCTGGACGTCGGGCTCGAGCTGTTCGAGGCGGGCGTGCAGCACGTCGGCGAGGGACCAGGGCAGGGCGTCGGCCTGGGGCCCGGCCTCGACGAGCTCCTCGGCGAAGTAGGCGTTGCCCTCCGACCTCTTCATGACCCGTTCGAAGTCGTTCTTGGGCAGGGCCTTGCCGGCGACCGCGGTCGTGAACTGCTTGAGCTCGGCGGGCGTGAACGGGGCCACGTCGAGGTGCTCGACGCGCGGGTGCCGACGCAGCTCGGCGAGCACGGGGCGCAGAGGATGGCGGCGATGGAGGTCGTCGGCGCGATAGCTCGCGACCACGAGCAGGTGCTCGGCGCGCAGCCGCGCGACGAGGAAGCGCAGGACGTCGCGCGTCGACGGGTCGGCCCAGTGCAGGTCCTCGATCACGAGCACGAGGGGCGCCCCAGCGCGCCCGGGGGCTGTGATCGCGGCGGTGATGGCCTCGAAGAGCTGGAGGCGCCCGGCCTGGTCCTCACCGTTGCCCTCGAGGGCCGAGGGGCCCGCGTCGAGGAGCCGGCCCAGCGCGGGGCGACCGTCGATGGTCCGGTCGACGACCTCGTCGGCCGCGCGGAGCTCGGACAGCGCCTCGGTGAACGGCAGGTAGGGGAGCCCGACGTCGCCCAGGTCCACGCAGTGGCTCACGACCACGGTCGCCCCGGCCTCGCGCGCGAGCTCGGCAGCCCGGACGAGGAGGCGTGACTTGCCGACCCCGGCGTCGGCTCCGAGCAGGATCGCGCCCGGGTCCCCGGCGGCAGCACGGCGCACCGCTGCGGCGATCACGTCGAGCTGGTGCTGTCTTGCGACGAAATGAGCCTGGGAGGGGCGCGGCATACCGCCCATCCTTGCAGTGGCCACAGACGGCTGCCACGAAGTTTCCTGATACTCCGCACCCGGTGTGACCAAGTCCTCCTCCGGACCGTCCGCGAACGGTGTGCTGGGTGGTGCCGAGGGCGGTCGTCGTCCCCGGCTCACCCGTCCGGAGGAGGGCTCCGTCATCCGCCCTGACCCGTGGTGCTCGCGTGCTGACTGCCGACGTGGCTGCGGAGCCACCGCAGGAGGACGTTCTCCCCGGGCGAGAAGTCCGCACGGACCAGCTGCTGGTGGTAACGGAAGTCCGTCTCGAGAGACGGGCCGTTGAACTCGTTCATGATGCTCCCCGTTCCGGCAGACCTGGCGTCCGCCTGACCCTCACTCTGGTGCTGAGGCGCGAGGCGGCGTATCGGTCGACCGGGCAGCTTCTGGGCACGCCCCACCTCAGGCCCGACGGCGTATCTCACCTGAGGTGGTCTGAGGTGCCTTAGGGGGGGTTCGGGACGATGTGCCCGCGCCCCGCAGGGGGCGAGCCGAGCCGCTAGACGGGCGCTCCGCCGTCGGGCCGTCCGGGAGGAGGAGCCCACCCGTTGCCAACTCCGGGAGGCGGTCGCAGACTGGAATGGACCGGACCCCTTGATGGAGGTGCCCTCGTGACATCGACGTACGACGTGCTACCGATGCTAGGACGCGGCAAGCACCGCAACCCGAAGAAGGGCGCGTGCTTCATGGAGCTCGCGTCGTACCTGGCCGGCGAACGCTGGAGCGACCACCCCCAGTGCACGCACCCGCTCGTCGCGATGCTCGCGCGAGCGGTCAACGACCTCACGAGCGACACGGCCCGGCCCCGCCTGGCCCTGCTCATCCCGTCCGTGATCGGGCTGCGCAGCGACGACCCGCGCTGGAGCGTGTGGATCGCCCTGGGTGCCGCGCAGACCGCCCTGCCCGTCGCCCCGAGCGACCGCCAGGACGTCCTCGCTGTCGCGATCATCGCGGGCGAGCGCATGCTCGACCAGCTCGAGGACCGTGAGCCCGGCACCCGGACGCAGGCCTCGGTCGAGGCGCTGGAGAAGGTGCCGCGCACCGCGGCGTGGGCCGAGTCGTTCTGCAAGGGGTCGCGCCTGCGCCCCGCGCGGTTCGCCCGTGACGCGGCGCCGAGCATCGTCGCGGCAGCCGTCCAGGGCATCGCCGAGGCCGGGTCCCGGGACGCCGACGACGCGCTCTACGAGCTGCTCTCGTCGACCATCGAGGCCGCACGCGGATGGGCGGCCGCAGAGCCCGCCGAGCCCCTCGACCCCAAGGACTGGGAGCCGGTCGTCCGGAGCGTCGGGGCCCAGGTGTGACGGCGGCCGAGAGCGGCGGCCCGCCCAGCCTCGAGGAGTCCCTCGACCTGACGGTGCCGCCGAGCGGTCCTGGGTGCGCCGAGTGCGAGCAGGCCGCGGGCTGGTGGGTGCACCTGCGTCGGTGCGCGGAGTGCGGCCACGTGGGGTGCTGCGACACGTCTCCGTCGCAGCATGCGACCGCGCACTTCGCCCAGACCGGGCACCGGCTCATGCGCAGCTACGAGCCGGGCGAGGACTGGTACTGGGACTACGTGACGGCGCAGGCGTTCGACGGGCCCGAGCTCGCGCCCCCGCTCGCGCACCCCGAGGACCAGACGACCCCGGGGCCCGCGAGCCGCGTGCCCGCGAACTGGCGAGAACTGATCCACTGAGCGCGGGCCGGCCGGACTGGCTCGCCGAGAAGTGAGTTGATGCCCCTGATCCGCGCGGATCAGGGGCCTCAACTCACTTCTCGGCACGCCAGGTGCAGCCAGGACGTTCAGTCCCGGACCACCCGTGCCAGCGCGTCGAGCGCCGCGAAGGGGTCGTCGGGCCGGTCCGGGTCGGGGCTCGTGGGAACGACCACCACGCTGCTGACCCCGTTGGCCTCGAGCGCGGCCAGCCGCGCCCGGACCACGTCGGGGGGCCCGACGATCGCGAGCTGGTCGACCCAATCGTCGGGCAGCGCCCGGGAGAACTCCTGCGGCGTGCCAGTCGAGTCGCGCAGTTCCCGGAACGCTGCCGCGAACGGGAGCGGGTCGATCTGCGCGGTCCAGTCCGCGGCGCCGAACGTGGCCAGCGCGGGCCGGACGATCTCGCGGGCCGTCGCGACGTCGTCGTGCACCACGGCGAGGCTGAACGCGACGAGGGTGTGCTCGGGCGGGGCGCTCGAACCGGCTGCGGCCCGGCCGCGCTCGACCGCCGCGCGGACCGTCCCCAGGTACTCGGGGGTCACGGGCATGTCGAGGATCGTGCCGTCGGCGACGCGGCCTGCGACCTCCAACGATCGAGGTCCGCGCACCCCGTTGAGGACGGGCGGTGCGACGGCCGGAGGGCTGTACAACGCAACGTCATCGAGATGTACGTAGCGTCCGTCGACGCTGAGACGCTCGCCGTGCAGGAGGGCGCGGACCGCGCCCGTGGTCTCCTCGAGCAGCGTCAACGGGCTCTTGGGCCACACGCCGATCTGGCGCATCCACTCGGGCATCCCGTGCCCGATCCCCAGCAGCAGCCGCCCGGGATGGAGCTCGGCGAGCGTCCCCGCCTCGAGCGCCGTCATGGCCGGGCTGCGGACAGCGGCCGGCAGGATGCCGATGCCCACGTGGATCGCCTGCGTCCGAGCCAGGATCGTCGCGGCCTGCGCGATCCCGCCCCGGAAGAAGCAGTCCTCGACCACCCAGATCTCGTCGAGGCCGATCTCCTCGGCACGCAGGGCGAACGGGAACAGGTCGGCGATCGGCAGGTCGCGCGGGACGATCACGCCGAGGCGGGGACGGGGCATCGTGGTTCTCCTTCGAACGGTTCGGTTCCATGGTGGGGTCAGGGGGCGACGAGCCATGCGGGGGAATCGTCGCACCCCGCCGTGCGCGGGCACTCGGTCAGTCGAGCGAAGCGTCGAAGCCGGTGGTGCGCAGGATCCTCGCGGGAACCCCCGCGACGATCGTGTCGGCCGGGACGTCCTTCGTCACGACCGCCCCGGCGCCGACGATCGCACCGTCACCGATCGTCACGCCGGGGACCACCGTGACCGCGGCGCCGAGCCAGACCTTGCGCCCGATCCTGATGGGTGACGGCATCATGTCCGCCCGGCGGGCGGGGTCGACGGCATGGTTCAGGGTCGTCAGGGTGCACCCGTGCCCGACGAGGGTCCCGTCGCCGATCGTGATGCCCCCGGTGTCCTGGAAGCGGCAGCCGCTGTTGAGGAACACGTCCTTGCCCAGGGTCAGGTTCTTGCCGAACTCGCAGTAGAACGGCGGGAAGACCGTGACCGACTCGTCGACGGCCGCCCCCGTCAGTCGGGCGAGCAGCGCGCGCACCTCGTCCGGAGTGCGGTACCCGGAGTTGAGGTCGGCGACGACCTGCAGCGCCTCCTGGGCCGCTCCGTGCATGAAGGCGTGCTGCTCGGACCCGCCCTCGATGAGCTCGCCGCGGTTCACGTGGTCCAGAAAGTCCTCGAGGTCCATCCTTCGATCCTGCCACGCCCCGAACGAGCAGGAATTGCCCTGGCCCGCGCCTGCCCGGCGGGCCTACCGTCGGGGGCATGACCACTACCCCCGCGGCCTTCTCCGCGCTCGACGACCACCTCCGGCAAGCCGCCGCGCGGGACGAGTTCTCGGGGGTCGTGCTCGTGTCCCAGGACGGCAGGACGCTCTTCGAGGGGGCCTACGGCCTGGCCTCGCGGCGCTGGGGCGTCCCCGTCAAGGCCTCGACGCGCTTCGACGTCGCCTCGGTGACCAAGCTCTTCACGTCGGTCGCGGTCCTCCAGCAGGTCGCCGCGGGGACGCTCGACCTGGACGCCTCGATCCATGACGTCGTCGACCTCGACGGGACCCTCATCCCGCGCGAGGTGACGCTACGGCACCTGCTCTCGCACACCTCGGGCATCGCGGACGACGCCGACGAGGAGGCCGGCGAGTCCTACGAGGCCCTGTGGGTCGACAAGCCGAGCTACTCGGTCACCCGGACCGCGGACTTCCTGCCGCAGTTCGTCCACAAGACCCCGACGTTCCCTGTGGGCGAGGGGTGCCGCTACTGCAACGTCGGCTACGTACTGGCGGGCCTGGCTCTCGAGCACGCCACGGGCCTCACCTACCGCGACTACGTCCGCGAGCACGTCTTCGCGCGGGCGGGCATGACGTCGTCGGGCTTCTTCGACATGCGGGAGGCGGTGCCGGACGTCGCGGAGGGCTGGGAGCCCGTCCGCGCTCCCGTGCCCGACGACGGCGCGCCCGACGACGGTGCCCACGCCGGGGAGCGCGACGCACCCCCGATCGTGGGCTGGCGGCAGAACATCTACAGCTACCCGCCCATCGGCTCGCCCGACGGCGGCGCGCACGTCACCGCGGCCGATCTCGTCCGCTTCCTCGACGCCGTCCGCGCGGGCGAGCTCCTGCCACCCGACCTGACCCAGGCGTTCCTGACCCCGCAGGTCCTGCACCACGAGATAGAGGGTGCCGGGCCGGGGCAGACGGCGGCCGTGCACTTCGCGTTCGGCCTCGAGATCGAGGTGACGGCGGACGGGACGGTCCGGTCGTTCTCCAAGGACGGGATCAACACGGGGTCGAGCGCGATCGTGCGGCACTATCCCGGGCGAGACGGCGAGCCCGGCGTGACGCTCGTGGTCGTGTCCAACAGCGAGGACGGCGCCTGGGACCCGATCAGGCGCCTCGACGCGCTGATCACCGGGGCGTAGCCGGCAGGGTCTGGACCGCGTCGACCGCCGCGTCGACGCTCGGCAGGAGCCGCCCGTCGGCCACGAGCGCGGCGAACCAGGGCGAAGCCATGGCGCGGTCGGTCGTCGCGCGGGGGACCCGTGCGAGCAGGAGCGTGCAGCCGATCCCGGCGAGCTGCCGGTCGAGGTCCGCGAGACCGTCGAGCACGGTCGACGTGACGCCGCGCTGGGCCCCCGACTCCAGCACGACGGCGCGCGGCGTCGGGCTGCTGGCACGGGCCAGGGCGAGGACGCGCTCGACCGTGGGCCGGGTGTTCGCGGTGTAGAGCCCCGCGTCGAGGTGCAGGACCAGGACGCCGGGCGCGACGCCCGACTCGAGCGCCGCCTCGCGCGCGACCTCGCGGGCCACGGCCGCGTCCTCCGCGGAGTCGTCCCCCGCAGCCGATCCACGGTCCACAGGCGCCCAACCGCCCTCGGGAGCGCGGACCAGCGGCACGACGCGCGGCCGGTCGAGCTCGCGCAGCACGAGCAGCAGCGTGAGGCCGACGCCGACGCCGACCGCGGGCAGCAGTCCCGCGACGAGCCCGATCCCCGTCGTGACCACCGCGACCGCGAACTCGACCCTGTTGATCCGCCACAAGACCACGAAGTCCCCGACCTTGATGAGGCTCACGGTCGCGACGACGACCATCGCGCCGAGCGTCGCCTGCGGCAGGTCGTCGAGCACGGGGGCAAGGAACAGCGCGACCAGGACGGCGAGGGCCGCGGTCACGAGCCCCGCGGCCTGGGTGCGCGCCCCCGCGCGCAGGCTGACCGCGGTCTGCGAGAACCCGCCCGCGGGCGGCATGGCCCGGAAGAACGCCCCGACGACCGCCGCGACGCCGTTGGCCAGGAGCTCCTGGTCGGGCGAGATCTGCGGCTCGTCGGGCCGGCGCACCCCGCGGCCCACCGCGACGGTCTCGAGGAACGCCATGATCGCGATCGCGCTCGCCCCCGCGAGCATCGAGCCGACGAGCGACAGGTCCGGCAGGACGGGCAGCGGCAGCCCCGGCGGGACCGGCTCGATGACCGCGACGCCGTGGTCGGTGAGCCCCGCGAAGGCCACGAGCAGGATGCCCGCGGCCACCACGACCAGCGGCGCCGGCACCCTCGGAGCGAGGCGGCCGAGCAGCACGAGGACCGCGATGCTCCCGACCGAGAGCACGACCGTCGCGGGCACGGCCTGGTCGAGCCGGCCGAGCGCGGACCCCACGACACGGAAGAAGCCGGTCGCGTCGGGGTCGGCGGGCACCCCGAGCAGGTGCGGGAGCTGGGCCGCAGCGACCGTCGCGCCCACCCCGGCCTTGATCCCCACGAGCGTGGCCTGCGAGATGTTCTCGACGAGCGACCCGAGGCGCAGGACCCGGGTGAGGAGCAGCAGGGCGCCGACGAGGAGCGTGAGCGTGGACACCGCGCGGGCCGGGTCCTCGGCACCGGCCGCGACCCCTGCCGCGAGCAGCGTCGAGGCCGACAGCGTCGCGATCGTCGACGTCGTGCTCATGCTCAGGGCTCGCGACCCGCCGAGCAGCGCGTACACGACGAGCGGGACCATGCACGTGTACAGGCCGAAGCTCACGGGCAGGTCCGCGATGGTCGCGTAGGCCATGGCCTGCGGCACGACGACGGCGCCCGCCGAGAGCCCGCCCACGACGTCGCGGCGCAGCCAGGCCGCGCGGTACCCCCGCAGGGTGGGGAAGAGGTCGACGCCGAGCATCCCCGAGCGCGTGGGCCGTGGCGCTGCGGGCGTCGACGTCACGGAGCCTCCGCCCCGTCCTGTGCGACGGCTCCCAGGGCACCGCCCGTCGACTGGCCCGGAGGATCGGTCGACGGGACGGGGAACACCTGCGACCAGTCGTCGCGCACGCTCACGACGGTCCAGCCCTTGTCCGCGGCGACGCTGAGCGCCTGCTCCGCGCCCGTGTCGTACGGCAGGTCGCCACGGCCCGGGTCGTCGTGGTGGATCAGGACCGCCATGCCGAGCGGGTGCGCGGCCGCGTACCCGAGCATGGGCACGTCGCCGTTCGAGTTGCCGACCGCGAGCACGGGCCGCCGCCCGACCCGGCTCCAGATCCGCACGGGCTTCTCCGGCCCGTCGTCCATGAACGAGAACGACGAGCCGTAGACCACGTCGCCCGTCTCCTCGTCGTACGTCAGACCCAGGCTGGACCCCACGACCTGCTCGGGTGCCACGCCGTAGTAGTCCTCGGTGAACGGCCGCATGAAGTCGCGGTCGCCGCCCGAGGTGATGTACGTCGAGAATCCGTGGTCGCGCAGGAGGTCCAGCAGCTCACGCATGGGCTGGTACGTCGCGAACCGGTACGGGGTGCCCAGCGCCGGGTGCGTGGCCTCGTCGAGGAAGGTCCGGACCGCGTGCGCGTAGGTCCCGACCGATCGCCCGGCCTGGGCGGCCACGACGGCCTTGATCAGCACTCCGAGGTCCGAGTCGTCGCCCGCGTAGTGCTTGTCGACCGCGCGCGCCAGCCAGGCCAGGTCCCCGCTCGCGGCCGCACGGTAGGGCTGGTCCTCGGCCAGGGCCGGGTCGGCGGCGGCGGCCCGGGCCCACTGCTCGACCAGGAAGTGCAGCTGGACGGGCATGGGCTTCTCGGTCCACAGGGTGCCGTCGTTGTCGAAGACCGCGACGCGTTCGGCCGGGGGCAGTGCGTCGGGGCCGACGGCGACGCGCTCGACGAAGCGAAGGATCGCCTCGCGCGCGCCGCCGTCGACCCAGGACGGCAGGGGGCCGGGCACTGGCTACTGCTTCATCATCGCGACGTCGAACTTGTGCTCGTCGCTGATGAGGTGGCTGTGGTCGTCGTCACCGAGGTCGATCCGCACACGGTCGATCGTCCCCGTGAACTCGTTGCCCGTGGGGCCGTAGTCGCTCGAGACGGGCGAGGCCAGGTCCTGGCCCACGTCGACGGTCTCGTCGAACGTGAACTGGAAGGGGATCGTGCGCTCGACGCGGCCCGCGCCGATCTGCTGCTCGCCCACGAACAGGGTGACGTCACCCCCCTTGCCGAGACCTCCGCCGTCGTACGCGAAGTGCACGCGGAGCTCCTGCTCTCCCGCCGGGACCGGGGACCCGGAGCGCACGATGTCCGTGTGGATGCCGAGCAGGTTGTACGCGAACGCGAGCCTGCCCTCCGTCACGTAGAACGACCAGCCGCCGTACGCCCCGCCCTGGGCGATGAGGACCCCCTCGGCGCCGGTCTCGGGGACCTCGACCTTCGCGGTGACCGTGAACGACTTGTTCTTGATGTTGATGGCCGAGTTCTCGCTCAGCCGCCGCATGCCCCGATAGAGCGTCTGGCTCTGCGCCGTGATGAGCGACGGACGCCCGGCCAGGTCGGGGTTGAACCGCTCGGCCGTGCGGATGTCGAGCGGCAGCACGTTGAAGCGCGCGGCCTGGATGAGGAACAGGCGCTGGAGCTCGGCGAGCTTCTCGGGCTGCTCGGCAGCGAGGTCGTGCGACTGGGTCCAGTCGGTCTCGACGTCGTACAGCTCCCACCGGTCCTCGTCGAGCCCGTGGTCGGAACCCAACCAAGGGTCCTTGTGCTTGGCGACGGCGGTCCAGCCCTTGTGGAAGATGGCCCGGTTGCCCACCATCTCGAAGTACTGGGTCACGTGCTGCTCGGGCGCGGCCGCGTCGTCGAACGTGTAGTTCATGGCTGTGCCCTCGTAGGGGCGCTGAGTCACGCCGTGGACCGTCGAGGGCTCGGGGATGCCCGCCGCGGCCAGGACCGTGGGCGCGACGTCGATCACGTGCGCGAACTGGTTCCGGATCCCGCCCTTCTCGACGCCTCCGTTCGGCCAGCTCACGATCGTGCCGTTGCGCGTCCCGCCCCAGTGGCTCGCGACCTGCTTGGTCCACTGGTAGGGCGTGTCCATGGCGTGCGCCCAGCCCACCGCGTAGTGGTTGTACGAGCGAGGGGTCCCGATGTCGTCGATGTGCTCGGCGACGTACTCCTCGGTCTCGATGTCGTTCATGTGGTTGATCGTGAAGCCCTCGTTCGTCGTCCCGTGCATCGACCCCTCGGCCGACGCGCCGTTGTCGCCGATGATGACGTAGACCAGCGTGTCGTCGAGCTCGCCCATGTCCTCGAGGGCGTCCAGCAGCCTGCCGACGTGGTGGTCCGCGTAGGCGAGGAAGCCCGCGTAGACCTCCATCTGCCGGGCGAGCGCGGGCTTGATGGTCTCGCTCATCTCGTCCCAGGCCGGGATGCCGGGGCTGCGCGCGGTCAGCACCGCGTCCTGCGGGATGACGCCCAGATCTTTCTGCCGCGCGAAGGTCTCCTCGCGCACCGCGTCCCACCCCTGGTCGAACGCGCCCTTGTACCTGTCCGACCACTCGGTGGGCACGTGGTGCGGGGCGTGCGTCGCGCCCGGCGCGAAGTACGTGAAGAACGGCTTGTCCGGGGCCAGCGACTTCTGCTGGCGCGTCCAGTCGATCGCCTTGTCGGTCATGTCGGCCATGAAGTGGTAGCCGTCCTCGGGCGTCCCCCACGGCTCGACCGGCGAGGTGTTCTCGTAGATCGCCGGGTACCACTGGTTCGTCTCGCCGCCGATGAACCCGTAGAAGTACTCGAACCCGCCGCCCGGGTGCGGCCAGTGGTCGAACGGCCCGACGGCGCTCGCCTCCCACACGGGAACCTCGTGGCACTTGCCGAACTGGGCCGTGCTGTAGCCGTTGAGCTTCAGGGTCTCGGCCAGCGGTGCGCAGCTGTTGGGTCGCAGCGAGCTGTACCCGGGCGCGCTCGTGGCGATCTCGGTGATACCGCCCATCCCGACGGAGTGGTGGTTGCGGCCGGACAGCAGCGCGGCCCGGGTGGGGGAGCAGAGCGCCGTGGTGTGGAAGCGCGTGTACTTCAACCCCTGTGCGGCGACCCGCTCGAAGCTCGGGGTCTGGACCGGGCCACCGAACGCGCTCGACGCGCCGAACCCGGTGTCGTCGATCAGCACGACCAGGACGTTGGGCGCGCCCTCCGGAGGCAGGAGCCGCTCGATGGGCGGGTAGTGCGTGTCCGGGTCGGTCGCGTCGTACGTCACCGTCCCCGTGTAGGCCAGGTCCGGGATGGGAAGAGCGCCGCGCTGCCGTGCGTCCTGCGTCATGTCATGTCCTCCGGGGTCGCCGTCGCTGGTCCGGGGGACGGCAGGCGGCGCCGTGCACCGGACCGGGTGGTCGGGTCGTGCGGTACGTCGAGGTACTGCTGGAGCGGACGTGCAGAGGGCTCCGGCATCCGTGCCGAGGCCCCGGTCACACACGCTAGGCCGGGACGCCCGGGCGCGCTCGGTGAGCGGCCCGGGTGAACTCGCGTCCCAGGGGCCGTCCGCATTTTTCGGGAAGGTCGGGCGTCCGCTAGCGTGACCCGGCCAGCCGCAGCCCAGGGAGATCACGTGCCGACCGATCAGGTCAACCGCAACCTCGTCTACGTCTTCGACGTCTCCGGAGGCGACCCCGCCCTCCTGGACGACGAGACGACCGTCCGCACCTGTATCGCCCAGGTCGTCGACCGTGCGGGGCTCACCCCGCTCGGCGAGACCTCGCACCGGTTCGCCCCGCAGGGGTTCAGCATGGCGACGCTCCTGGCCGAGTCCCACCTCGCGGTCCACACGTGGCCCGAGGAAGGCACCGCCTACCTGACCCTCACGACGTGCCGCGCTCCGTCGTCGGGCAGCTTCGAGGAGGAGACGCGCAGCCTGCTGCGCGAGACCTTCTCCGCCGCCGGCGTGACCGTCCGGACCCTCCTCTGATGGCGCCCCGACCCAAGGCGCGCATGACGCTCGGCAAGCACCTGATCGGCGCGCCGCCGTGGCGCTCGCTGCCGCAGGGAGTCGTCGTCTACGGCGAGCAGGACCCCAGCGACGGCGTCACGTACTACTGGGAGGAGTGGGAGGTCCTCGGGTACGAGAACCTCGACTTCTGGGTCGAGTACGACCACTACACCAAGGCCGTGACCCTCTACCGCCCGGCCGAGAGCGCCGAGCGCCTCGACCCCTCGCGCCTGCGCAAGGGGCAGGTCGTCAACGTCACGCTGAGCGGCCGGACCTATCGGACCACGGTCACCGAGGCGGGCGTCGGGACCATCCGGTCGCTCGACGGGTCGTTCACGTACGACCTGTCGATCGGGCAGCCCGTCGCCTACGCCGAGCTGCGCACGAACGACATGGTGCTCTCGCTCGAGAAGTTCGACGACCGCATCATCGACCTCTATCACGGCACCGTCCTGGACGTCGCGGGGCAGAAGGCGCACTTCGGCAAGCGCATCGCGCCGCGGAACGTCTCGGTCAAGCTCGTCGGCGCGTTCCTCGCGATCGGGGTCCTCGCGACGATGCTGTTCAGCTCGTGCGGCCCGCGCAACGACACCTACTGCACGCCGCGTTCCGTCGAGCAGGCCGCGCCGTCGGACCAGGTCGTCTCCCAGGACGACGACCAGACCTGCTACCGCCGCTCGGTCTACGGCGGCGGTGGCGGCGGCCTCGGCAAGTAGCCCGGCCCGCAGACCGTCCGGCCCAGAGCGCGCCGGCACCCGAAGCCCTTCAGCACGACCCGTCCTCACCGACCACCCGACCGCACCGCGACCCACCTGGAGCAACCATGAGCATCCTCGACCAGCTGCGCCTCGACGCCTTCCTCTCCACGATCGTCTACTCGGTCCTGGGGATCGTCCTGCTCGTCCTGACGATCGTGATCGTCAACTACCTCTTCAAGCTCAACCTGCACCGTGAGCTCGTCGACGAGCACAACACGGCCTTCGGGATCATGATCGCCGGGCTGGCCATCGCCATCGGGATCATCATCGCGGGGACGATCCTCTCCTGACCGTGGCCGGCGAGACGCAGACGGAGACCGCGCCGCTCGCCGGGGGCGAGCCGCTCCCGGGGGACGCGCCGCCGTCGGGCGACGCTCCGCTCCCGGGCGACGCGCCGCCGTCGGGCCGCAGCATGGACAAGCCGACCGTGTTCGCGGCGGCGCTGCTCGTCGCGGTCGGCGGGATCATCTACGAGCTGATCCTCGGCACGGCCGCGTCCTACCTGTTCGGCGACTCGGTCGTCGCGTTCTCGGTCGCGACGGGCCTGACGCTGTTCGGCATGGGGATCGGCTCGCTCCTCGCGACGCGCCTGGCCACGAACCCCGGCCTGAACTTCGTGCGCAACGAGGTCGCGCTCGCCCTGCTGGGCGGCAGCTCGGTCCTGATCCTCTACGCCGCGTTCAGCCTGACCCAGGTGTACTGGCTGGTCTTCGTGCTGCTCTCGCTCGCGATCGGCGTGGGGATCGGCGTCGAGATCCCGCTGCTCGTCGCGCTGCTCAAGGAGCACGGCCGGGACGAGTCGGTCGGGCTGCTGTCGAAGGTGCTCGCGGTCGACTACTTCGGCGCGCTCGCCGCGTCGCTGCTCTTCCCGTTCGTCATGCTCCCGTACCTGGGGCTCATGCGGACGGCGTACGCGGTCGCGCTGCTCAACGTGCTGGTCGCGGTGTTCATGCTGCGGCGCATGGGGCGGCGCACGCGCTGGACGTGGTTCAGCTGGGCGACGGTGGTCCTCCTCGTGGTGTGCTTCGGGGCGTCGAACGCGATCGAGGGTGCGATCAACACGCGGCTCTACCAGGACCCGGTGGTCCACTACGAGTCGACGTCGTACCAGAAGCTCGTCCTGACGACGTTCGGCGACGACGTCCGGCTCTACCTGAGCGACCAGCTCCAGTTCTCGTCGGTCGACGAGGCGAGGTACCACGAGACGCTCGCGCACGCGACGCTCACGTCGGTCGCCGCGCCCGCGTCCGTGGCGATCCTCGGGGGAGGGGACGGGCTGCTCGCGCGCGAGGTCCTGCGCTACCCGAGCGTCCGGGAGGTCACGGTCGTGGACCTCGATCCGGCCGTGACCGAGCTCGCCCGGACCGACCGACTCGTGAGCGAGCTCAACGAGCACTCGTTCGACGACCCGCGCGTCACGGTCGTCAACGGCGACGCGTTCCGGTTCATGGACACCACGGACCAGACGTTCGACGCGGTCCTGATCGACCTGGTCGACCCGTCCAACGAGCGCATCGCCAAGCTCTACTCGACCGAGTTCTACGCCATGGTCGCGAACCACCTGCGGCCCGGGGGCGTGTACGCGACCCAGGCGACGTCGTCGTACTTCACGCCGAACGCGTACTGGCAGGTCGCGGCGACCGTTCGTGCGGGCTCGCCGGGGCGGACCGTGGTGCCGCTGTCGGTCAACGTGCCGTCGTTCGGGGAGTGGGGCTTCGTCCTGTCGCTCCCGGCCGCGCCGGGGCAGGGTGGGTCCGCGGCGGACGGGACCCTCGGGCCCGACGGCGGAGCGCGCCTCTTCGGCGCCACGCCCCTCCCGGAGGGGCTGCGCTTCCACACGCTCGACTCGCTGCGGGCCACCGCGACGCTCGCGGGCGACCACCCGGGACCCGAGGTCGAGATGAAGGCCTCGACGCTGCTGTCGCCCCTGATCTACCGGACGTACCAGCAGGACATGTCGCGCTGGCGGTACTGAACGGCGCCCGCCGCTGAGTGCGGAGTTCTTGCGCGAAACACCCGGCGTGTCGCACAAGAACTCCGCACTCAGCGGCAGTCCTGCACGCCCCCCCACACGTGACACGCCCGGGTTCGAATTGTCCGGTCCTCGCCGTCTACAGTCTGCGCATGCCCTTCTCGATCCTTCCCGCCGACCTCGTGCACGCGGCCGCCGCGAGCGAACCCGACCTCGGGGGGGTCGCCGGGTGGGCCGTGTCGCTCATGGAGACACTCGGCGTGTTCGGCGCAGGGCTCGCGATCGCGCTCGAGAACCTCTTCCCGCCGCTGCCGAGCGAGGTCATCCTGCCGCTGGCCGGGTTCACGGCGAGCCGGGGCAGCTTCAACGTCTTCGCGGCGATCGTCGCGACGACGATCGGCTCGCTCGTGGGCGCGATCGCGCTCTACTACGTGGGCGTCCTGGTGGGTCGTGAGCGCACGCGCAAGATCATCGGCTGGTTGCCCCTGGTCAAGCTCAAGGACGTCGACCGTACCGAGGCCTGGTTCCACAAGCACGGCAGCATGGCCGTGTTCTTCGGCCGGATGATCCCGATCTTCCGGAGCCTGATCTCGCTCCCCGCGGGTGTCGACCGCATGCCGCTCCCCAAGTTCGTGGTCCTGACGACCGCGGGCAGCCTCATCTGGAACAGCATCTTCGTGGGTGCGGGCTACGCGTTGGGTGAGAGCTGGCACCTCGTCGAGGAGTACGCGGGCGTCCTGCAGAAGATCGTCATCGCGGCCGTCGCGCTCGCGGTGCTCGTGTTCGTGGTGCTGCGGGTGTCCAGGGCGGTCTTCGGGGGAGCGCCGCCCGCGCACGCGCGCGGTCTCGCCCCGGACGCGCCCGACGACGACGCGCCCGTCCCCGAGCCGGGTGCGGTCCGGCGCACCAAGACCCCCACGACGACGCTCGCGCTGCCCAAGGGCGTGTTCGAGCGGGCCCGGGCGGGCGCGGGGCGCGGCACGGACGGCTGAGCCGCCGACGCGGGCCGCGAGCCGCCTGGCGGCGGTGCCTCAGGGACCGAGCAGGCCCGCTGGCACCACGGCGATGCCGTCCCGACGTCGGTAGGCTCCGGGACCGGTCGTGACGACCACGGCGTCGAGGAGGTCGTCTCCTGCGCGGTCACGGAGCCAGCGCAGGTGCTTGACGTCGGTGTCTGTGACGTCGGCAGCGAGCTTGACCTCGATGGCGAGGAACTTCCCGTCCTGCCTCTGGACGATGAGATCGACCTCGTGGTCGCCACGGGAGGTGCGCAGGTGGCTGGTGGTGGCGCGGGCCGCGTCCGCGTAGACGCGCACCGACAGGGTGACGAGCGCCTCGAACAGGGCTCCGAGGAGCGGGCCGTCTCTGACGACGGGGGGACCATGATGCGGGTCGTCCAGGAGCTTCGCTGTCCCGACCCCGAGGAGCCGTGCTGCCAGGGCGGGGTCGGCGAGGTGATGCTTGGGGCTCTGTGCCAGGTTGTTCAGGTGGTTCAGGCCGCCGGTCCAGGCCGGGACCTCGTCCAGCATCCACAGCTTCGAGAGGGCATCCCGGTAGCCGATGGTCGTCGCCTTCGCGGGCTTGTCCGGCAGCCCCGGGGTGGCTGCGTCGAGTATGGCGTTGTACGAGGCGGTCGAGGACGTCGCGGCCGCGTAGGCCGTCAGCCATGCGCGAAGCGTGGCCGGCCTGCGGACGGTAACACCGAGCTCGGGGAAGTCGTGCTCGACGAGTCCGTCGAGGTAGCCGTCGAGGGCGTCGTCGCGCACGCTGGACGGAAGGCTGCGGAGCGCGGGGAATCCGGAGGAGACGATCTCGTCGGCGTAGTCCGCCAGGCGCATGCTGCTCTCGCCCCCGACCGGCGGTACGTCTCCGGACAGCAGCTCTGCGAGCGAGACGGTCACCGGTTGGACATGGCGTTCGGAGAGAGTCATGGGGCGCATCCGTGCACGAACGATGCGTCCGGCGCCGGAATGGGTCGGTGGCTTCGACGGCGCCGACGAACCGGTGAGCAGGTACCTACCGGGGGTCGGGTTCTCGTCGACGTCTCTCCGGACGACGTCCCAGACCGAGGGGACGCGCTGCCACTCGTCGACGAGCACCGGCCCGGGAAGTCGCGTGAGTCGCGTCGGGTCGGCCGAGGTCAGCGTCTCGGTCGCAGGATCGTCCAGAGCGACGACGGTCTGCGCGCGCCGTAGGGCCGTGGCGGTCTTGCCGACCGCACGTGGTCCCTCGATCGTCACAGCGGGTAGTCCGTGCATCAGTCGGTCAAGCACGCGGTCCAGCACCCGCTCGGTGTAGGGCATCTCCGCACCACCGTTCCTCGGCTCTGGATGTTACCGTTCTTCGCCTTCAAACATTACCGTTCTTCGGAATCAAACACTACCGTTCTGCGGTCCCTGGTGCCTTCGTGCGGCAGATCTGCTGAGCCGATCGCGTCACCGTAGGCTCGAGCCGTGACCACCTCACCCTTCGCCACCGACAACCCGCTCGACGCCCTCACCCAGGACGAGCTCCGCCGTCGGACCAGCCTCAAGTGGCGCGCCTACGCGCCCGACGTCCTGCCCCTGTGGGTCGCGGAGATGGACGTCGAGCTCGCGCCGCCCGTGGTCGAGGCCGTGACGGCCGCGATGCGATCGGGCGACACGGGCTACGACTACGGCAACACCTACGCCGAGGCGCTCGCCGAGTTCGCGAAGCGCCGCTGGGACTGGTCGTTCGACCCCGAGGGCACACGCATGGTGCCTGACGTGATGCTCGGCCTCATGGAGATCCTCAAGGTGCTCACCGGGCCGGGGGACGCGGTCGTGGTCAGCCCGCCCGTCTACCCGCCCTTCTTCGGGTTCACCCAGAACGAGGGACGCCGCATCGTCACCGCGCCGCTCACCGCGGACTTCCGGCTCGACCTCGACGCGCTCGACGCGGCGTTCGCCGACGCGACCGGCGCGACCCTCAACGGGACCGGCCCCGGCAGCGGGCGCCGCGCGGTCTACCTGCTGTGCAACCCCCACAACCCCACGGGCACGGTCCACACGCGCGCCGAGCTCGAGGGGCTCGCCGCCCTGGCCCGCCGCCACGGCGTGCGGATCGTGTCCGACGAGATCCACGCGCCCATCACCGCGCCCGGCGTGGCATACACCCCCATCGTGACCGTGGCCGGGGCCGAGGACTCGATCGCGGTCCTGTCGGCGTCCAAGGCCTGGAACCTCGCGGGCCTCAAGGCCGCCGTCGCGGTGGGCGGTCCCGAGGCGGCCGCCGACCTGCGGCGGATCCCCGAGGAGGTCGTGCACGGCGTCGGGCACGTGTCCGTGATCGCGCACGCCGCGGCGCTCACGCAGGGCACGGTGTGGCTCGACGCGGTCCTGCGCGGCATCCGCCGCAACAAGCTGCTCCTGACCGATCTCCTCGAGGAGCACCTGCCCCAGGTCCGCTACGAGCCCACCCAGGGCACCTACGTCGCCTGGCTCGACGCGTCGTCCGTCGCAGACGACCCCTACCGGTTCTTCCTCGACCGGGCCAAGGTCGCGCTCAACGACGGGAGGCACTTCGGTCCTGGCGGAGCGGGGCACGTGCGCCTCAACCTGGCGACGAGCCAGGAGGTGCTCACCGAGGCCGTGCGTCGCATGGGCGAGGCCGCGAAGGGCGCCCCGACCGGACGCTGAGCGGGCGCGCACGGTCCGGCGCGACGTCCGCGGGGATCGTGTGGAGGCTCGGGGTTGCAGTGGTGCAGGGCCATGCCCGACGACGCCCGTCCGCGCCCGGTGGGCTAGCCTCGCTCCCGGGCGACGACGCCCGGATCGCCGTTTCTGTCGGTCTGCGACCGGCACACCGTGAGGGGGAGCACGTGAGTCTCGAGCAGCAGCGCCGGAGCACGAGGTCGACCGGAGCGCGGGTACCCGTGCGGTTCGGTGCCCTCCTCCTCGTCCCCACCCTCGCGCTGGTCCTGACGGCGTGCACCGAGGAGCCTCCCAGTGCCAAGGACGCGGCCGAGGCGCTCGCGACCGCGATCTCCGACGGAGACTTCGAGGGCGTCACGTTCACGCGGGCCACCATCGACGTCGCGGCCCACCGGGATGCCGTCCTCGAGCCCCTCGCGGAGGTCGAGCACACGGTCACGGTGGCCGACGTCGACGTCGTCGCCGAGGGCGACGACAAGGGCAAGGCGGCCACCGCGACGCTCGCGTACAGCTGGGACGTCACCGACGCCACGCCCTGGACGTACGAGACGACCGTCGACCTGGCGCTCCAGGAACCCGCGAAGGGCGAGGACGGGCCCGCGAGGTGGGCCGTGGCCTGGGAGCCCGACGTCCTGGTCCCGGACCTCGCCGACGGCGACCGGCTGGCCGTGACGCGCGTGCGCGCCGACCGCGGGCAGATCCTCGGCGGCGACGGCATGCCGATCGTCGAGCCGCGGCCCGTGCACCGGATCGGCGTCGACAAGATGAACCTCGACCCGGCCCAGCAGGACGGGGTCGCGCGCGAGGTGGCCGCGGCCGTCGGGATCGACGTCGAGGCGTACGCGCAGAAGGTCGCCGGGGCGGGCGAGAAGGCGTTCGTCGAGGCCATCGTGGTCCGTCAGGACGACACCGCGGGCATCGACGTCGGGGCGGTCGAGGCGATCGACGGGGCCTCGGTGATTCCTGGGACCCTCGACCTCGCGCCGACCCGCACGTTCGCGCGTGCCATCCTGGGCCGCGTCGGGGACGCGACCGCGGAGGCGGTCGAGGAGTCGGAGGGCAGGGTCGTCGCGGGGGACACGGTCGGGCTGTCGGGTCTCCAACGGCAGTACGACGTCCAGCTGCGCGGGAACCCGGGGATCACCGTGAGCATCGTCGCGGACGGGAGCGCGGGCGAGGACACGGGCGAGGACACCGACCTGGACGGCGAGCCGGACCCCGTGGAGAACGTCACCGACGTCTTCACGGTCGAACCCGTCGCGGGCGCGTCGCTCGCCACGACGCTCCGCCCCGACATGCAGGTCGCGGCCGAGTCGGTCCTGTCAGGGGTCCCGTCGGCGAGCGCGATCGTCGCGATCGAGCCCTCGACCGGCAACGTCCTGGTCGCGGCGAGCGGCCCGGGCGGAGACGGGACGTCCACGGCCACGACCGGCAAGTACGCGCCCGGCTCGACGTTCAAGGTCGCCTCGGCGCTCGCGATGCTGCGCACGGGGCTCACACCCGAGTCGGTCGTGTCGTGCACGCCGACCCTCTCGGTGGACGGGCGCGAGTTCCAGAACGTGCCGGGGTACCCGACGTCGGCCCTGGGCGAGGTGCCCTTCCGTACCGCGTTCGCCAACTCGTGCAACACCGCGATGATCTCCCAGCGCGACGCCGTCTCGCAGCAGGCTCTGCACGACGCGGCCGCGGACCTCGGCCTGGGCGTCGAGTCCGAGCTGGGCGCCCCCGCGTTCTTCGGCTCGGTGCCCGCTTCGGCCGAGGGGACCGAGCACGCCGCCTCGATCATCGGCCAGGGCAAGGTCGAGGCGTCGCCGCTCGGCATGGCGACGCTCGCCGCGAGCGTCGCGCACGGCGCGCGGGTCTCGCCCGTCCTGGTCCGCCCCGACGTGACCGCCGTCGCCGACGAGACCCCGGCGCCGTCGTCGCTCACCGCGGACGAGGCCGCGACCCTGCTCAGCCTCATGCGGTCGGTCGTGACGGACGGGAGCGCGGTCGCGCTCAAGACCCTGCCCGGGGACGTCGCGGTCAAGACGGGCACGGCCCAGTACGGCGACGGCAGCCAGGCGCACGCATGGATGATCGCGATCCAGGGAGACCTCGCGGTCGCGGTGTTCGTCGAGACCGGGGACAGCGGGTCGGGCACGGCGGGGCCGCTCATGCAGGCGTTCCTCGACGCGCCGAACACGGGCGAGTAGCCCGGGTCGGCGCGTTGCTCACGGCCCGGGTGAGCGAGCATCTGGACCCTCAGGCGGTCGTCGACGAGATCATCGCGGCCCAGCTCGGCCAGGCCGGGTGAACGCCCGAGGTTGCGCCCTGGTCCGCCGTCATCCTGCTAGGTCTTGCGGGTGACGAGAGGGGGAGCCAGATGGCTATCAGTGACGAGGAACGTGCGCTGGGGGGACGTCGCCGAGTGGGCCGGCCAGCTGCGCACGACCGAGATCCGCAAGGGCACGAGGGTGCCGACGCGTCTGCCGAGGAGACGGTGTCCTGGGCAGAGAGGTAGAGCCCGATAACGGCGACGATGAGCATGGCGGTGCCGAGGTAGTGGTCGATCGTGCGGCGGAAGATCCAGGGCTTCAGGGAGTGCGATCCACGCCGAGCGATCTCAGCAGCGGCCATCGTGGTGACCGACGCTGTGGCAAGGAGGCTGGGCGTTCGCGAGTCGGCCACTCCCATGCGAGCCTGCCGAGATGTCTGAAACGACCACCACGTCTACGTCCATGCCACTCAACCGTGCGGTCGGAGGACGACTTCTCTACGTCTTCATCCTGGGTGACGTCCTCGGCGCGGGGGTCTATGCACTGGTGGGGGAGATGGCAGGTGAGGTGGGCGGCGCCGTCTGGCTGCCGCTGCTCGTCGCCCTCGGGCTGTCCCTGCTGACCGCCGGTTCCTATGCCGAGCTCGTCACGAAGTACCCTGCGGCTGGGGGTGCGGCGGTGTTCGCCGAACGTGCCTTCAAGGTGCCTCTCGTGTCGTTCCTCGTGGGATTCTGCATGCTTGCTGCGGGTGTCACGAGCGCCGCCGGTCTGTCCCTCGCGTTTGCTGGCGACTATTTCGGATCCTTCGTGGATCTGTCCGTCGTGCCGGTCGCGCTCGTCTTCTTGCTTCTCGTCGCGGCCCTCAACGCTCGTGGCATCCAGGAGTCCCTACGAGCCAACGTGGCTATGACCGCGATCGAGCTCTCCGGTCTGCTTCTGATCGTGGTGCTCGCAGTGGTCGTCCTCACCCGGGGCGACGCATCGCCGGGACGCGCCCTTGAGTTCACCCAGGACACGACCCCGGTACTGGCCGTCCTCTCGGCCTCGCTCATCGCGTACTACTCGTTCGTCGGTTTCGAGACCTCCGCCAACCTGGCCGAGGAGGTCAAGGACGTCCGCCGGGTCTACCCGCGCGCGCTCTTCGGTGCGCTGATCACGGCGGGGGTCGTCTACGTCGCCGTCGGAGTGGCCGCGGTCGCGGTATCGCCCCCCGAGCGGCTCGCCGGCTCGACGGGGCCACTGCTCGAGGTCGTCAAGGTCGCTGATGTCGTACCCGAACGGTTCTTCGCGGTCGTGGCGCTCATTGCGGTCGCGAACGGTGCCCTGCTCACCATGATCATGGCGAGCCGGCTCACCTACGGCATGGCGCGACAAGGGCTGCTGCCTACCGGTCTGGCCAGGGTGCTTCCCGGCAGGCGCACCCCGTGGGTCGCGATCATGGCGACCACGCTCGTCGCGATGGGACTGGTCTTCACGGGCGACCTCGGCGCACTCGCGGAGACCGTGGTGCTCCTGCTCCTGGTGGTGTTCATCAGCACCAACATCGCGGTCCTGGTCCTGCGCAGGGACACCGTGAGGGAGGATCACTTCCGCGTCGCGACGATCGTGCCCGTGCTCGGTGCCGGGAGCTGCGTCCTGCTCCTGACCCAGCAGGAACCGCAGACCTGGCTCCGAGCCGGAGCCCTGGTGCTCGTAGGCGTGGCTCTCTATCTGGTCACGCGCCTGGCCTGTCGTCGCACGGGCTCTGCCCCCCGCGCGGACGGTTGATCGACCGCCCCAGATGCCTGTGTCAGCCCTGGTTGGAACAGCGCGTCGACGAGCGGGGGTTCGCAGCCACGACCTGGCCAGAACGTGCCCGTGTCCACCAAGCCACCGGCACCGTGATCGGCCAGCTCCAGATCGCTCCCGAGGACGATGCCGCGGGGTTGCTCGTGCTCACGAGCACGAAACCCACGGGCCCACGTATCGCTGATCGACGTTCCCAGCGATGCGCGGCCCGGACGGCCTAGCGGTGTCGTGCTTGGACGAGTCCCGTCTCGTAGGCGAGCACCACGGCCTGCAGGCGGTCGCGCACCTGCAGCTTGGTGAGGNGCCGAGGGCCATCAGGCCGGCCCGGACGGCCTAGCGGTGTCGTGCTTGGACGAGTCCCGTCTCGTAGGCGAGCACCACGGCCTGCAGGCGGTCGCGCACCTGCAGCTTGGTGAGGATGCGGCCCACGTGGGTCTTGACCGTGGTCTCGGAGAGGAAGAGACGCTCCGCGATCTCCGCGTTGGACCGGCCGTCCGCGATGGCACGCAGCACGTCGACCTCTCGGGGTGTGAGTTCGGTCAGCAGAGGGTGTGGGGCGTTCGCGGCGGGCGCCTCGCCCGTCTCCGGGAACCTGTCCGCGAA